>JBATPX010000217.1:0-134530 GCA_049291695.1 Defluviicoccus sp. | reverse complement strand
CGCTCCTCGCCGGCCCGCTGCCGGCGGCGGCGGGGCCTTGGGAGGATGCGACGGAAGCCTACAAGCGGGGGGACTACGCGACGGCGCTGGCGATCATGCGCCCGCTGGCGGAGCAGGGCTTGGCCAGCGCGCAGTACAACCTCGGCACCGCGTACGCCAAGGGCCAGGGCGTGGCGAAGGATGACAAGGAGGCGGTGCGCTGGTACCGCCTGGCGGCGGCGCAGGGCTTGGCCGATGCGCAGTTCCTCCTCGGCGTCGCGTACGCCAGCGGCCAAGGCGTGGCGAAGGATGAGCGGGAGGCGGTGCGCTGGTACCTGCTGGCGGCGAATCAGGGCTTGGCAGGAGCGCAGTACCTCCTCGGCGGTATGTACGCCACCGGCCAGGGCGTCGCGAAGGATGAGCGGGCGGCGGTGCGCTGGTACCGCCTGGCGGCGGAGCAGGGCTTGGCCCAAGCGCAGTTCAACCTCGGCATCTTGTACGACAACGGCCGGGGCGTGGCGGAGGATGACCGTGAGGCGGTGCGCTGGTGGCGGCTGGCGGCGGCGCAGGGCTTGGCCCTTGCGCAGTACAACCTCGGCAACATGTACCGAGACGGCCAAGGCGTCGCGAAGGATGATCGGGAGGCGGTGCGCTGGTACCGCTTGGCGGCGGAGCAGGGCTTGGCCCTTGCGCAGTACAACCTCGGCGTCATGTACGACAACGGCCGGGGCGTGGCGGAGGATGACCGTGAGGCGGTGCGCTGGTACCGGCTGGCGGCGGCGCAGGGCTTGGCCCTTGCGCAGCACAACCTCGGCGTCGCGTACGAAAACGGCCAAGGCGTCGCGAAGAATGAGCGGGAGGCGGTGCGCTGGTACCGCCTGGCGGCGGAGCAGGGCTTGGCCCTTGCGCAGTTCAACCTCGGCGTCATGTATGAGGGCGGCCGGGGTGTCGCGAAGAATGAGCGGGAGGCGGTGCGCTGGTATCGGCTGGCGGCGGAGCAGGGCTTGGCCCTTGCGCAGTACAACCTCGGCGTCATGTACGCCTTCGGCCGGGGCGTGGCGAAGGATGACCGGGAGGCGGTGCGCTGGGACCGCCTGGCGGCCGACCAGGGCTTGGCCAAGGCGCAGTACAACCTTGGCGTGGCGTACGACAACGGCCAGGGCGTGGCGAAGGATGACCAGGAGGCGGTGCGCTGGTACCGCCTGGCGGCGGCGCAGGGCGATGCCGATGCGCAGGTCAACCTCGGAATCATGTACGCCGAGGGCGAAGGGGTGGAGAAGGACTTGGTACGCGCGTACATGTGGTTCAACCTTGCGGCGGCCCAAGGCGACGAAACGGCCGGTGAACTCCGTGAGCGGGTCGCCAAGGTGATGACCCGCGCCCAGATCGCCGAGGCGCAACGTTTGTCGCGCGACTGGAGGCCGAAGGAAAAGCCGCAGTGAACGTAAAGGCGGAAGGCGAATTGGCTTTAGCGTGATGCGCCGCATGGGAGGCGCCGCATACGCCGGATGGGATCTCTCGACCCGACCCGACGCATGCGTCAGAATACGCCTTCGGCTATTCTGACCTACGCGGAAGCGGGCGGCTTCCTTGGTATGACTTGCGCAAGTATCATAATTTGACGGTGGTTATACCTCCTGTGTTATCTATATTTACAGTTGAAATAGCTATTTTGTATTTATTACAAGCAGATTTGAGTCGATTAAATTTAATTTCACATTCTCTAAGCCTTGGCCCGACAATTACTTCATCAATTCGCCCGTCATTTTTCTCAATATCGAAATATTGATTATCATTTAGTATTCTATATTCTTTCTCATATTCCCACACCTTAAGCTTAGAACAGAGAATTTCTTCTGCGCTGAGTGGCAGCTGGCTAAGTGAAGAGCAAAAATTAGTGTGACAGAGCTCGGGGCTGTATTTTACTTCCTTCAAGTTTTTATGCCCAGGATTGAGCGATATTTTAATTGCAACGCCATGGAAGCCTGACGCGTAATGACACCAAAGCAAATAATTATTAAGATCTTTTGATAGCGAGCAGATCTTAATCTTACTTTTTTCTATCGCTATTGTTCCAAGATTTTCGTTATTATCTTCAGAATTACTTAGGCGCGCATACGTAAAAATGCCCTCCATCGGGTCATTCAATTTTTTCCAATCTGCGCAAAACAAGCGTTTTTTGTTGATTATATCAAGTATAAATTTAAATGACTCAGGCGAAGACGAAGAGCGGAATTTATAGTACGCTTTAAGACCCGGTGACATGATTCGTAACTCAGCCCGCGTAGGGCAGATTAGCTTTAGCGTAATCTGCCGAATGTGTTTTTATCCGTGCTGTTCCGCGGAGTTCTCGGGACATGATTCCGAACTCCCGGTCCGATGATGGATGGGTGGAGAAAGCACCACGGCCAGGCTGCCGCGTCTCGTTGGCGGCGGCCTGATCCCGAACCGCGAAAGGCCGGCGGGGACCGGTGAGACTCGTCGCGTGTCAACGTAACCATCTGTCCGCACAATCCGATTCATCGCGCCAGATCGTCAAGGCTGACCGCCAAAGTGGACGCGACAGCTTTCAGCGCCTTCAGGGAACCCGGCTTCTTGCCGGTCTCGATTTGCGAGAGGTAAGCAGGATCGATACCGGCGGCTTCGGCCAGGCCGCGAACGCTGAGGCCGCAGTGCTGCCGCCAGATCCGCACCGGATGCTCGCCAGCGATAAGGCGTTCGACGAGGCCGATCGGAAGATGCGTCCGCTGGCCATGTTCGGCTTCCGCGCGCTCCATCAAGGCCGCATCTTCAAGATCCTCAACCCGCTCACACAAGGCTTCGAACTCGGCGCGGGTAACGCTTGTTTGTGTGGTCACCGATAAGCACTCCCACGTGGCAGCACAGCCTCCACAATCATCTGCTGCCTCTCGATATCGATGCGATAGAGCGCACGCCAGTCTCCGGGTTCCGGCAACATGATTTGTAACTCAGCACCAGTCCCGTCCGGGCGCGCCACGGCATCGCGTTTCACCCCCTCGCCTGCAGGCGCTGCAGGCCGTCGTCGAGATCGGCGATCAGGTCGCCCACATCCTCGAGGCCGCAATGCAGCCGGAAGCAGGGGCCTTCGTGCGGCCAGCGCGTCGCAGTGCGGATGGGCTGCGGGTCGAACGGGATGATCAGGCTTTCGTAGCCGCCCCAGCTGGCGCCGAGGCCGAACAGGCGCATGCCGTCCAAGAGCGCCGCCACGCCCGCGCGGCTCGCTGGTTCGGTGACGAACGAGACCAGGCCGTTTGAGCCGGTGAAGTCCCGCTGCCAGAACGCATGGCCGGGGCAATCGGCGAACGCCGGATGGCGGACGTGGACAACGCCTGCGCGCTCATCAAGCCAGTGGGCGATGGCGAGCGCCGTCTCCTGATGCCGGGCCAGGCGGACGCTGAGCGTGCGCAGGCCGCGCAGGGCCAGGTAGCAGTCATCCGGCGACACGGCGGTGCCGACGAAGGCGGTTGCCCGCTTGACCCGCAGCCAGGTCGCCTCGTTGGCCGTAATCACGCCCATCATGACGTCCGAATGGCCGACGATGTACTTGGTCGCGGCCTGGATCGAGACGTCGATGCCGTGCTCG
This sequence comes from Defluviicoccus sp., assembly GCA_049291695.1. Classification (GTDB taxonomy): domain Bacteria; phylum Pseudomonadota; class Alphaproteobacteria; order Rhodospirillales; family Defluviicoccaceae; genus Defluviicoccus. The sequence continues at coordinate 130,947 of JBATPX010000217.1, read as the reverse complement.
AACGGGCTGAAGAACAACCCCGCGCTCCAGGTGTTATCGATCGCGCTCACGATGCCGCGCGCCCTGGCGGCGGCCGTGATCGCCGCCACGTCCTGCACCTCAAACGTGAGCGAGCCGGGTGATTCGAGGAAGATCAGCTTGGTGTTGACGCGGATCAGCGGCGCCACATCCGCCAGCGGATCGTAATAGGTCGTCTCGACGCCGAAGCCCTTCAGCACCGTGTCGCAGAAGCGCCGCGTCGGCCCGTAGACCGTATCGACCATCAACAGGTGATCGCCGGCTTTCAGGAAAGCGAGCAGCGTCAGCGTGATCGCCGCCAGGCCGGACGGCACGGCGACGCTGCGATAGCCGCCCTCCAGCCGGGCCACGGCTTCCTCAAGCGCAAACGTCGTCGGCGTGCCGCGGCGGCCGTAGCGGGTGCCGGTAAACGGCGTGCGGTCCGCTTCCTCGTAGTCGGCCAGGCTCGGATAGAGGATGGTCGAAGCACGGTAGACGGGCGGATTGACGACACCGTGATTGGCGTGCGGCTCGCGGCCGACCTGGACGAGGAGCGTGTCCTTGGCCGTCATGCGCCGTCCCGCTCGATCGGCGTGTCGTCCCGATTGCCCCACTCCGCCCACGAGCCGTCATACACAGCGACATCATCGCGGCCCAACAGGAAGGCCGCGAACGCGGTCGTCGCCGCGGTCACACCGGAACCGCAGGAGCCGACCAGCGGCCGGGTGAGATCGACGCCGGCATCGGTGAAGATCCGCTTGAGCGGCGCGTCGTCCTGCCAGACGCCGTGGCGGTCGGCATCGATGAAGGCGGAGAAGGGAATGTTGCGGCTGCCGGGGATGTGGCCCAGGCGGCGCACGGCGCGCGGCTCCGGCTCTTGCCCCGAGAAGCGGCTTGGGCCCCGGTTGTCGATCACCTGCTCGCGCGGGGCCTTGAGATTGGCAACCAGATCGGCCGCCGAGCGGACCAGGTGCGCCCGGAACGTCGCTCGGAAGACGGCGCGCTGGCGCATCGGCGGTGCGCCGGTCACGGCTCGGCCCTCGGCCAGCCATTTCGCCAGCCCGCCGTCGAGAACGGCGACACGATCATGGCCGAACACGCGGAAGGTCCACCACACCCGCGCCGCCGCGCACGAGCCCGGAGCATCATAGACGATCACATGATCGTCCGAGCCGATGCCCATGAGGCCGATCGTCTCCGCGAACGCATCCGCGCCGGGCAGCATGTGCGGCAGCGGCGACGACCGGTCGCAGACGCCGTCGATATCGAAGAACTGGGTGCCGGGGATGTGGCAGCGTGCATACTCGGCCCGCGCATCGCGACCACTGCCGGGAAGATGAAAGCTGCCGTCAAGGATCCTGAGATCCGCGCGCCCGAGCGCGTCGGCCAGCCAGTCGGTCGATTTCAGGGCTTGTTCACGTGGATCCGCCATAGTCCCTACTCCAGCCACGCCGGCACCGGCAGGCCCTTTTCACGCAAGAAAGCCGGATTGAACAGCTTGCTCTGATAGCGGGTGCCGAAATCGCACAAAATTGTGACAATGACGTGGCCCGGCCCCAGGTCACGCGCGAGCCGGATGGCGCCCCCGACATTGATGCCTGAGGAGCTGCCGAGACAGAGGCCTTCGTGCTGCAGGAGGTCGAAGACGATCGGCAGTGCGTCGGCGTCCGTGATCTGGTAGCCGCGATCGATCGGCGCCCCTTCGAGGTTGGCAGTGATCCGGCCCTGGCCGATCCCTTCCGTAATCGACGTCCCCTCGGCCTTGAGCTGCCCCGAGGTGTAGTAGCTGTAAAGGGCGGCGCCCATCGGATCGGCGAGACCGATCACGACCTGCGGTTTCTGCTGCTTCAAGAACATGCCGACGCCAGCGAGCGTGCCGCCGGTGCCGACGGCGCAGATAAACCCGTCCACACGGCCTTCCGTCTGGCGCCAGATCTCCGGGCCGGTGGTCGTCCGATGGCCCTCGCGATTGGCGATGTTGTCGAACTGGTTGGCCCAGAGGGCGCCGTTCGGCTCACGCGCGTTGATCTCCTCGGCCAGGCGGCCGGAGATTTTCACGTAGTTGTCCGGATTGCTGTAGGGCACCGCCGGGACCTCGCGCACGTCCGCCCCGCACAGACGCAGCATGTCCTTCTTTTCCTGGCTCTGGGTGTCGGGGATGACAATGACCGTCCGGTAGCCGAGCGCATTGCCGACCAGCGCCAGGCCGATGCCGGTGTTGCCTGCGGTGCCCTCGACGATGACGCCGCCCGGCTTCAGCTGGCCACGGCGCTCGGCATCGCGCACGATCGCGAGTGCGGCGCGGTCCTTGACCGAGCCGCCGGGGTTCAGGAACTCAGCCTTGCCGAGGATTTCGCAGCCCGTCGCCTCGGAGGCCCGACGGAGGCGGATCAGCGGCGTGTTGCCGATGGCTTCGACAAAGCCGGCGCGAATATCCATGGGTGCAGAACCGATTCAGCGATGGCAGAGACGTTGGCAAAGACGGCGGCAGAGACGTTGGCAAAGACGGCAGGCACCCTAACCGGATGAGGCGGTGCCGACAAGAAAGCGACGGCGATCGCTCGATGATGCCAGCCACGGCTGTCCCCTCGCCAATCAGCCTGGCGCGCGGATCCTTGAGCCACGGCGGCGATTGTGCCTAGGATAAGGGCGAATATGGGGCATTGGAGGAGCGCTCATGCGCCGATTGACAGTCGTGGTTTGTGTGGGGCTGCTGGCGTCGCTTTCGGCGTGCGGCTCATCCGATAGGCAGGCGGACCGGGCGCAGGAACGAGCCTACGAGGCGCAGGAGCGCGTTGCCGAGGAGCGGCTCAACCTCGTCAACAAGTACCAGAAGTGCGTCAAAGACGCTGGCAGCGACCAGACCAAGGCTGCCGCCTGCGAATCCTACCTTAAAGCGGCCGAGTCGCTGAAGTAACGCGGAGCGGCCGCCTCATCCGACCACGTGATAGCCACCATCGATGTACATCGTATCGCCGGTGATCAGCTTGGCGTAGTCGCTGGCGAGAAAAGCGGTCGCCATGCCGACGTCTTCGATGGTGACCAGCGCGCGGGCCGGCGCGCGCGACGCCGCCCGCTCCATCAGATCGTCGAAGCGATCGATGCCGGACGCCGCCCGGGTCTGGATCGGGCCGGGCGAGATCGGGTGGACGCGAATGCTTTTCGGCCCCAGCTCAACAGCCAGGTAGCGCGCCGTCGCCTCCAGCGCCGCCTTGACCGGGCCCATGACGTTGTAGTGTTCGACCACCTTCTCGGCGCCGTAGTAGCTCATCGTGAACAGCGCGCCGCCTTCCTTCATCAGCGGCTCGGCTAGCCGTGCCATGCGGATGAACGAATGGCAGGAGACGTCCATCGCCATCAGAAAGCCGTCGCGCGAGCAATCGACGACGCGGCCGTGCAAATCCTCGCGCGGGGCAAAGGCGATCGAATGCAGCGCAATGTCGAGCTTGCCCCATTTCTGCGCGATGGCCTGAAAGACAGCCTCCAACTGCCCCTCTTCGCGCACGTCGCACGGGATGTAGAGCGGCGCTTCAAGCCGCTCGGCGAGCGGCTCCGTGAACTTCTTGCTCTTTTCGTTGAGATAGGTGACCGCCACCTCGGCGCCGAAGGCACGGAACGCCAGCGCGCAGCCATACGCGATCGACTGGTTGTTCGCGATGCCGAGCACGAGTGCCTTCTTGCCGGCAAGAGCGCCGTGCGGCCCCTCGATATCCTTCTTGAGATTGTCAAAAAACGTCTCTGCGACCGTCGGTTCGCTCATGACCTAAGGATCTCCCTTAAACCTGGACAAACGTCACGCCAGGCCCGTTCCCCGGCGGCACACGCCAATCTATACAGCCGCTCGATGCGTCGCCAGCCCAAAGCCTTTGGCGGATTGCACGCGGACGCGAGCAGCGAATCACACGGTTTCGCTGGGCGGACGTGGGCGCGTCCGCCATCGTCGCACGACGATCGGCACCAGCGCGAGAACGCCGAGACCGACGAGGGCGAGAATAATCGTCGGCGTGAACACGTCCTTAAGGTTCGCGTCAGCACCGGCATCAAAGAGATCACCCAGCCCGGCGCCGAACGCCGTGTAGACGACGCCGCCAGGGATGATGCCGATCAGCGTTGCGACAACGTAGGGCGCAAGCCGCATGCCGAGGAAGGCGGGTACGAGATTGACCACCCAGAACGGAAACACCGGCACCAGGCGCAAGAACAGAAGGTAGTTGAAAGCGTCGCGCCGAAACCCCTCCTCCATCCGCTTCACGAACGGCCCGGCGCGCGCGCGCAGCGCATCGCCGACGGCCGAGCGCGCGATCAGGAACAGGAGCGTCGCACCTGCGGTCGCCCCCACGACGTTGAGGACACTGCCGAGCCAAATCCCGAACAGGAAACCGCCGGCAAGCGTCATCACGGTCGCACCGGGAAGCGACGCCGCGACGACGGCCGCGTAGGCCAGGATAAAGCCGATGATGGCAACAGGCGCGTGCGCTTCGACGAGCGCCTTCAGCCCCGCCCGGTTCTCGCGCAACGTCTCCAGGTTGAGGTAGTCATTGAGGCCGAGCGCGAAACTGGCCGCGATCACCCCACCAAGCAGTGCCAACGGGAGCCAGCGTTTGAGGCGCGCCGATGCGCTCATCCCAGCCACCCCAGCATGCGCACCAGCATGCGCGTGCGCCGCCCGAACAGGACCGGCGTGTAGTAACTGCCGGCGGCCCGCTTGCTGATCTCGCTCAACGTCGGATAGGGCGCGATCACGCCCGCGAGCGCGCCGATCTTCATGCGCTCCTGGATCACCAGCGCCCAGGGCAGGATCAGCTCACCCGCATGCGCGCCAACGATGCTGGCACCCAGCACCTGGCCGCGCTTGCCGACAACGACTTTGATCGATCCCTCGGTTGCCCGCTCCGTCCGCGCACGGTCGTTCTCGGCAAACGTGGAGGTCAAGACGCGGACGTTGGCGCCGCCCTCGCTGCGTGCCTGTGCCTCACTGAGACCGACGTGGCCAAGCTCGGGATCGGTGTACGTCACCCACGGCAAGGCACGGGTATTCACCTTGGCCGGCAGGCGGAACAGCGCGTTGCGCAGCACGATGCCGGCGTGGTAGCCGGCTAAGTGGGTGAACTGATAGCTGCCAGCGACATCGCCCGCGGCAAAGATACGCCGGTTGCTGGTGCGCAGCCGCTGATCAACCTCGATCCCCTTCGCCCCGTACTGCACGCCCGCCGCCTCCAGGCCCAGATCCTCGACATTGGGCCTCCGGCCGGCGGCGACCAACAGGTGCGAACCCGCGACTTCCCGCTCAGCATCACCATCGGCCACGATCACGGCCACGCCGCCGCCGCGCCGTTCGAGCTTGAGGATTTTGACCCCCTCCTCGATGGCAATGCCGTCGGCGCGCAGGGCCTCGCGGACCACCGCGACCAGGTCCGGATCGTCCTTCGGCAGGATGGCCGAAAGGTCGAGCACGCTCACCCGCGCGCCCAGCCGCCGGTGCGCCTGCGCCATTTCACAGCCGATCGGTCCGCCGCCGATGACGATCAGGTGCTCGGGCAACTCCGTGTTTTCGAAGATGCTCTCATTGGTGAAGAAGGGAACGTCGGCCAAGCCGGGGATTGGCGGCACGGCGGCGCGGCTGCCGGTCGCAATAACGAAGCGGCGGGCGCGGATGCGCTGCGCGCCAGCTTCGACCGTGCGCTCATCGACGAAGCGGGCACGCGCTTCGATGACCGTGCAGCCCAGCCCCGTGAACCGCTCGACCGAATCGTGCGGGGCGATGCCTGCAATCACATCATGGACGTGGCGGTTGACGGCTGCGAAGTCGACCTGTGGTTCACCCGCCTGCACTCCGAAGCGACCGGCGCGGCGGATGTTTGCCGCGGCTTTGGCGGCAGCAAGCAGCGCCTTCGACGGCACACAGCCGGTATTCAGGCAGTCGCCCCCCATCTGTGCCGCCTCGATCAGGACCGTGCGGGCGCCCATCTGCGCCGCGCCGGCGGCGACCGAAAGACCCGCCGAGCCCGCCCCGATCACGCAGATGTCGGCGGAAATCGCGCGGGTCATGGCCTCTGCTCCCTACTGGGCGAGAAAACGCACGGGGCCGTACCAGGCCTCGGCGGAGCCACCGCGATTGTCACAGTCGCTCATAATGGCAACGGCATCGATGGCCTCGATGTCACGGCCGTGAAAGCGCTTGAAATCCTCGCGGATGTTGCGCCGCTCCGTGACCCATTGTTGACCGGGCGCGGCCGGCGGACCCGAGCGCAGTGCCACCATGTGTGCCTGCGAGGCGAACGGATTGGGCCAGTCCGCTCCGACCGGCATCGCGCTTGCCCAGACATAGTTAATCGCCCGGGTTCGCCAGACGGCGACCCCGCCATCCTTGACGACATAGATCCGGGCGGCAAAGTCGTCGCCCGCCTTGCTCTTTTCGTTGACCGAGGGATCGAAGACTGCATCCACGCGCCACGACCATTCGATGACCGGGGTCGCGCGCAGATCGATGGTCTTGCGCAGAAAGCGTCCCGAGGCGCTGTTGTCGCACGTGGCCTTCAGCCCTTCGCCGTCGATGTCGTACGTCGTTTCGCCCTTGAAGCGCTCGCGCTCCCAGCCGGCGATATCCTGGACGGAGTATTCCAGCGCCAGAGCGAGCGCCGGAATACAGAGCGCCATCAGGGCGGCGATGACGGGCGCAGCTCGCATTCGCTCATTCCCTCGCGCTGCACGAAGCACCGCCCAGCACGCAGAACCGCGCGCAATGACGATGGTTCAGCTTCACCGTACGGCTGGCCTCGGCCAGGGTCGCGCCAAGCTCGAACGACTCCGCGTAGGGCAACAGCGTGCAGGAGACCACGCTCGGCCGGTCGGCACCCTTGCGCTTGATCACCATGCGGGAGGTGGCGCACATCACCGAGGCTGGTGTCTTGCCGAGGATTGCCCAGCACCGCTCGGTGATTTCGGGGACGTCGGCGTCCGCCTCCATTTCCGGAAACAGCACGAGGCGGGCCGCATCGGCGGCATCGATGCCAATGCGCAGCGCTTTGAACAGGGCGCGGTAACCGGCGCGCAGATCGGCCTCGCTCTCATCCCAGATCGTCCGGCCGGCGACGCTCACGTTGAAGCCGTGCCGGCACAGCCAGCTGAGCCCATCGATGGTTGGCTGCCAGGTTCGTTTTCCGCGCAGCTTCTCGTGGCCCACCGGCGCGTAATGATCGAGCGACACGCGCAGCGCCAGCCGTTCGCCATGCCGCCGGTGGAGCTCAAGCAGCGGCGTTTCCAGCCGCTGCATCGGTTTCATCGCGTTGGTCAGCACCAACGCGCGGTAGCCGGCTTGTAGCACATCCTCAAGCATGCCGAGGATATCGGGGTTCATGAACGGCTCACCGCCGGTGAAGCCGATCTCGACCGGCGGCGGGCTCATGCGCGCGGCCTCGTCAAGAAACGGGCGCACGTCGCCGCGGCTCAGGTAGACCAGGCGGTCATTGCGCGGGCTCGACTCGACGTAGCAGTTATCGCAGGTCAGATTGCACAGCGTGCCCGTGTTGAACCAGAGCGTCTGCAACCGCAGCAACGGCACGCGAGCCCGCGGCTCGCCGGCGGCGGTGATGTCCGGGTCCGTAAATTTGGCCCGTCCCACCGGGGCGGCATCTGCTGTGCCTTTGCCGGCCGGCATATCCAGTCGCAAAAAAGGGTTATCATTCAAGCTGTCCATCGGTGCTCTCGCCCGCTGTGGCTCGCTTCTTACCCTACTTCTTCGCAACACGGACACGGAAGGTTTCGCGGCGACGCACTTTCTTTGCCGGGGTGGGGGATTTCCGCCCGGCGTGGGCAGCTTTCGCCGCAAGGGCGCAAGAGCAGCCGGATGCCGGGCGGGGGGAGCCGGGCGCAATCCTCGCCGCGGCCAGGCCGCTCCCAGCCGCGCGCCCTATTCCGTCGTGGCAAGCCCGAGCGCGCTCAGGGCTGCGATGATGGAAGTGATCTTCTCCGAGTCCGTCCCGCCGCTGATCGAAGGCTTCGCCGCCGGGATGGCGCCGAAGAAGCCGAGCTTGTTGTCGTTCGTGCTTTGCAGGACCGCCGCCGCCCCAGTCGAGGTGTAGACGGTGAGCTTGCCGTCCTCGCCGATGTTCAAGAGTGGTACCGGTGTTTCGACCGTACCGCCGTAAAGCTTCAACGGCGTGCCGTTGCGCATCCTCATGATGCCGTAGGAACCCGTCGTCTGCCATTCGGCCGCCGGTTCGTCGCCGGCAACACCGCCCAGGAAGAGCGAGAAGTTGCCGCTTGAGCCACCCTGGAGCGCGAAGCCCTTGACGCCGTTGCGCTCCATGCCGGTGTCGCAGACGACCGCCTCGGCGCGGGCGACGACGTTCATCGGGTAGCCGACCCGGTCGTTGCCGTAGATGCGGACCGAGTACGCGCTGGCGCCGATGTAGATCCGCTCCTGGGCGATCGCGCTCTCGATGGTCACATAGCTGGCACGCAGGATCGCTACTGCACAGCTGGACGTGTAGGAGAAATCGTTGATCGGGCCGATCCGGGTGCCGACACACTCGGCCGGGTTGGTGTAGTCGAGCGTCACCCCGCAGGCGTTCAGTTCGCTGAAGCTGAGCTCGACATCGGTATAGCGGGCATTGTGGATCCGAATTGCGGTGCCCCATGTGGCGGCCCAAATCGCACTCGATGCACCCGATGTGCGGCCAACCGCGTTCTTGCCGACCTCGGGGATGTAATTGGAGCCGACGCCGTCGGCGTCCCCTGACAGCCCTTTCAGCACGTTGCCAGCCTTGGACTTGAGCTGGAAGGTGAAGACGCGGCCCGCATCGAGGGTGACGTCGACCAACTCATCGATCTGAAACGCCGCTGTGCTCTCGACCGTAACTTCAGTGCCGCGGAAATAGCCGCCGCCGCAGCCGCGCAGGCTGTTGTGCGAGCAGTGATAGGTCGCCGAGCCGACCTGCACCGCCGAGCCGGTGTTGTGGTAGGTATTGACTGATGACGAGTTGACGTCGGCCACAAGGCACTCATTCGCCGCCGCCAGCCAGACCATCGGCTCCGTGCGCGGCTGGACGTCGCCAACATTCCAGTTGATCTCGGCGATGTTGCGCACCGTTACGCCCTGGCAGATGGCGTGCGCGTTGGCGGCGCCCCAGTCCAATTGAACCGCCGTCAGCCCAGTGCGGCGGACAGCGATGTCGGCAATCACCGAGCCGTTGCGCAAGCCGCCGCCCCAAAGTCCGCGGATGTCCGACGCCCACTGCATATCAAAGCAGAAGCCGCTTAGCGCGAACCCGTAGAGGTTCTCGACGATCGGCCCCTTCAGATAGCTGTCCTCGGCAATGACCAGCCATTTGCCCAAAGCCCGCGCACCGCTATCGGCGGCGAAGGTGGCGGCGGCCGCTAGCGTCGTCACGTCGGCGCCGGCGCCAATCAGCCGCGTCGCTTGGCTGCGCACAATCAGCGGCGCCGAGATCAGGTAACGGCCGGGCGGAAAGTGGACGCGGTGGCCGCGGATCGGCGGGCCGGACTGGTCCAGCGTCGGACCGGCGTTGAGCGCGGCTTGGATCGCGGCCGTGTCGTCGGTGACGCCGTCACCGACCGCGCCAAAGTCCTTGACGTTGTGTAGTTCCGCGAACCGATCGCCCAGTGAGCGGGCGGCCGTCGTGCCGGCGCCCGTCACCAGCGCTTCTGCGAGATAGGCACCGCTCGCTTTGACGTTCTTTTGAATCACTTGCGGCATTTCAGGAATCCTCGATGGTCAGGAATTCGCTCTCCGACAGCGTCAGGTACTGGCCGTCATCAAGAACAAGGTAGGAGCCTAGCGGCAAAGCAACCGGGCCCGGTGGAACTGCCTGTGTGGCGCCCCGAGGAGAGCGCACGATGGGTCGCAGGACAGGGGCAAGAAACGGTGTCAACATGGCTATGACCGTGAAGCTTCGGCGGCTGAGGCCGCGGGCCGTCGCCCGCTCGACCGCCGCCTGGAAGTGTGCTAGTGCGTGAAACAAGGGCTTCCTATCCTATTATCCGCTCCATGTCAACACAAACAGGACCATGATCCTTTTCCGACACCCTCGCGGTCACCGCCGGGCGCTGTTCCCCGCCGTCATCCGGCATCGCCTGGGGTCCACGTATCATTGTTTCTCTGTAAAATGCGCGCAATTGTTTCTTTCGACGACGCCTACTTTCCCATGTATAAGTTTCTCCCGCACTGGGATAGTGACACCAATTCGTGCCATCCGTGAGCATTTCTTCAGTGGATAGTCTGCTGCCACCTCGCCCGACCACCGTCCACAACGCCGACGGCATATCGCCCACGGATGCTGGACCTGCAGTCGCCGCCGCCGCGCTGCTTCAGTATTGGGCGGTGGGGAATGGGGTTCTTCTCCTCTCCTGGGATGGCGCACCGGCGCCGGCGGCCGAGCATATCGGTGTTCGCATCGGCGACACCATGGTCATGCCGCCGTTTTGCCGGGACGAGCTTCCCCTAGAGGACGGCGGCTCGCGGAATCTGCTGGGGCTCGTCCCCGGTTGCCGGATGAGCGCGAACGCCGCGATCACGGTGTGCGACGAAACCGGAGCGCCGATCGCGACCAGTGCCGATGGCGCCGGCACAGGGACTTCCGCCGGCACGGAGACTTCCTTCGGCGAACCTGCCGCCAGCGAGCAGGCGGTGCCCGAATGTCTCGATCCCCTCGCACTTCTTGACGGGACCACCGCCGCAAGCTTGGAAGCCTTCGCCCGCTTCCTTTTCGAAGTCTGCGGTCCGACGTTCAGGCTTGGCCGGGATCCTCTCTTTGTCGCCCTGTGTAACGCACTGCTCGACGAGCTCACCACGGTCGAGCAGCCCCTGTCCGGCCGCTGCCTCCTCCTTGATCGCTACCTGCTGGCCACCTGCGAGGTCCCGTCGGAAGTCAGGGGCCCATTCCAAGCGTACGTCCTGAGCGGCGCCATGGTCACCCCGGCGCCATTCGCTCCGGCCCGGATTGGCAGCGGCAGCGGGGCACAACACACGGCCGTTGGTCTGTTCCTGCCCGCTGCTGCCGCTGGAGGCGACGTTCGCGTCGTCGTCTTCGGCGACTGCGAAATGGCGCTTGCCCGTTCACACGCCGCCTCGGCAAGCCTGCCAACGGCAGGCGATTGGCTTATCACCAGCCACGGCGACGGCAAGCCGCTGCGCCGCTTTGTTGTCGAATGTTTGGCGAATTTGAGCGCCAGCAGCGAAGACGCGGCCGCGCTCCTGCGCGAGATTTGGCTCTGCCTGGCCGGCGGCGGCTTCAGCGTGACCGACCCGGCGCAGCCGGTCGCTGCCGGCACGACATGGATCCTCGGCAGCGAGGCAGGGCTGTTCGTCAGCGGTTGGATGCGGGATCGGTACCATCTCGCAGCCGGCCTGGAGGCCGAACGCGACGGCGTGCGAGCATTCGTCCCGCTTCATCACCTGGTACACTGTTCGCCGCCCGATTGCGGCAACGGCGATCAGGACGGAGCGGACCACCCGTTGAGCGAAGGTCGGTTTGCCGCCTTCTTCGCGTACGACGGGCCGGCACCGGCGGCTACGCCATGCCGGCTTGCGCTGCGGCTCAAATCGGGGACCCGGCTCACGTTCGCCGATGGCCCGTCGGCGGTCGACGCCCAGGACGCCCACGCCCTCATCCTTGACGCGTTCGCGCCGGCGCAAGCGACCGATGCGGCGCTCGGGGCGTGCATCGAGCCCGCGCTCGAGGCCTTTGCCGCCGAGGTGGGACGGACCCCCCTCACGTGGGACACGATCGATCTCCGCGGTGGGCCGGCCAAACCGGCGGTGAGCGTGGTCATCCCGCTTACCGAGCGAAGCAGCGTGCTGCGCTGCCGCGCCGGTCAGTTTGCCACCGACCCGGCAATGGCCGACGTCGAGGTCATCTTTACCGCTGCCGATCCCCGGACCTGGTGGCGGGTCGAGGCTTGCGCGCGTGATCTGCTGGCCAGCTACGCGCAAGGGGCCCGCGTCGTCGTGGCCTCCCGGCCTTGCCGCCACGCCGAGGCGCTCAACGCCGGCGCAAGCATCGCGCGCGCCCCACTTCTCACGTTTTGCGGCGCCGACAGCGTGCCGGAGGAGCGCGGCTGGATCGCGAAGCTCAAGAATTCCCTCGCTACGCGCCGGCAATTCGGCCTCGTTGGCGCCCGGATTCTGTTCGAGGACCAATCGCTTGCCCACGCGGGAGCGGATCTGTCGCTCGACGAGCGCGGCGCGTGGGCCGTCCAGCCGCGCCTGGCCGGATTCCCGCGTGACTTCGCCGGCGCGACAGGCGCCGGACCGGTGCCCGTGGTGTCGTCGGCATGCCTGATGATGCAGCGCGCGCTGTTCGAGGATGTGGACGGCTTCAGCGACGATTACCTGCGCCAGACCTACGCCGATGCCGATCTGTGCTTCAAGGTCCGCAGTACCGGCGCGGCCGTCTGGCATGCCGCCGACGTGATCGTGTTTGCGCTCGGCGATCGCCACGGCCTGAGCGAGGACGCGGGCGGCCTGCCGTTGCTCCTCGACCGCCGCCGCCTCACCTGCCGCTGGCGCGGCCAGGTCGATCTCGGCGACGATGCGGGCGACGAGCCCGCGGCCGCCGATGACGGGACCGACGGCCGCCGGCCACGCCGTCTGAAGGTCCATTCATGAGCCCGCTGCGCGTCCTGTTCGTCTGCAATGGCCACCCGTCGCTCGATCCCGGGGAAGCACAGTGGGCGGCGCACGACCTGTTCTCAGCCCTGCGCGAGCAGGGCGACGTTGAACCGATGCTGCTCGCCTGCACGGGCACCTCTGCCCGCCCGCCGCGCGGTGACGTCCGCCTGCAGGGCGTCGGCCGGTCGGCCAATGAGGCGCTGTTGTGGGTCGGCGCTTTCGATCCCGTGATGCTGGCGCCGCGCGAAGGCAGCGCCGCGCTCAAGGTGTTTGCCGATTTGCTGGCGCAGTTCCGGCCGCACATCGTCCACTTTCATCACTTCCGCCGGCTAGGCCTGGAGGCGCTGGCGGTGGTCCGGCGGATCCTGCCGCACGCCCGGATCGTTGCCACGCTGCACGATCATGATCTCATGTGCGCCAACGACGGCCTCATGGTCACCACGGCGGGAACGCCCTGCCTTGGTGCAAGCCTCGATGCCTGCCGCCGTTGTCTCAAGGACACCTCAGCCGCCGATCTTGTCGCCCGCGATCTGCACATCCGCAATCTGAGCGGGCTCATCGATCGCTTCGTGACGCCCAGCCGGTCCTTGCGCGAACGGCTGCTTGCCTTGGGGGTAGCACGCGGCAAGGTGCAGACGATCCCCTACGGTCTCGCCGATCGGCCGCCGCCGGCCGCCCCACGGGCCGAGCAGTCCTGGCGTACCTTCGGCATCTTTGCTGCCATCTCGCCCGAGAGCGGCCTCACGTGCGCGCTGACCGCGGCGCGACTGCTCAGCGAGCAGGGCTCGCAAGCGGCCGTGCGCATCCACGCGCTGGCGCACCCGGAAGCCGGCGATTACACGGACAGATTTTTGGCAAGTGTCGAGCAGGTTGCATCCGTCGCCTGGTACGCCGGCCCGTGCCGACGCGAAGAACTGCCGGCGCTGATGGCCCGCGTCGATTGGGTGCTGGTGCCGACGCTCAAGCCGGCCGGCGCGCCTGCGATCGTCCTCGAGGCGTTTCAGAGCGGGCGGCCCGTCATCGCCTCGGATACGGACGCGCTGCGGGAGATGGTGCGCGATCGTGTCAACGGGCTGTTGTTCCAGCGCGGCGATGCGGGTGATCTGGCCCGCACCCTGCACTGTGCCGCCAGCGAAGACGGCCTGTGGGAGCGGCTTGCAGCCGCCATTCCGCCGCTCCCCTCACTGGCTGAGGTCGTCGACCGCCACCTGGCCCTTTACAACGCTCTGCTGCGGGCGCGCGATCTCGTTGCCGTTTGAGATCATCCGTCACACCCCGGCCGCCGCCGTTGCAACCGCCATCATCAACCCACTGCAAAGCCCCGACCGCCAAAACCCGGAGTCCACGCTGATGTCCCAGACCGTCCTCGTCGCCGGCGGAACAAGCCATCTCGGCAGCCACATCGTCGCCGCGCTCAAGGAGCGCGGCCACCGCCCCGTCATCTTCGATGATCTCGCAGCAGCGGGCGGAGCGGCGGCGGTCGACGGCATTGCGGTCGTCGACGGCACCCTCGGCGACCGCGCGGCCTTACAGGCGCTGTTCGCCGCCCATCGCTTCGATGGCGTGGTCTACGTCCCGGCTGCTGACGCGATACACCGGCGTGGGGCCGCCTTCGGCCGCATCGGCGAGCCTGTGGCCGGCGTCATCGGCCTGATCGGCACCGCCTGCGAGCACGATGTCCGCCGGGTCATCGTCTCCACCGATGGCGCCGTCTTCGGCCATCCGTGCCGGCTGCCGATCGATGAGGACGAGGAGATCGAGACAACGACCAGCGCTGGCGAGACCAACCGACTGATCGAGGAACTGCTGGCGCGGGCGCAGACGCTGCACGGCCTCGCCTGGACCTGCCTCCGCTACGGCATTGCCGTCGGCTTTCACCCCGACCGGTTTGCCGGCATGACGCACGAGCCCGATACCGGTCTCGTCGCGCGCGCGCTGGCCGTGGCCGAGGGCAGGCGCCTCTATGTCGATATCCCGGGAACGACCTACCCAACCGCGGACGGGACGCTCGTACGCGATTACATCCACGTCGGCGACCTGGCCGCCGCCCATGTGCGTGCGTTGGAGGCCATCGACGGCGGCGGCCATCGCTACAACGTCGGCCTCGACCGCGGTTACTCGGTTCACGAGGTGCTGGGCGCCGTGCGCCGCATGACCGGTGCCACGATCCCCTCTCGGGCCGCAGCAGCCACGCCCGGCGCGCCGCCTGCCATCGTGCTGACGGCTGCCAGGATCCGAAGGGAACTCGGCTGGGTACCCCAGTACCCCGACCTCGTGGCGATTGTCAGCGCCGCGTGGTTGGCGCGCGACCGCCACCCGCGCCGGGCGGCGGTGGGTTAGCGACAGACGCGCCGCACCGGCTCAATCGCCGGCAATGGCGCGGCTGATCACCAGGCGCTGAATGTCCGACGTGCCCTCGTAAATCTGCGCGACCCGCACATCGCGGAAGATGCGCTCAACGGGGAAGTCGGTGACATAGCCATAGCCGCCGAAGATCTGGATCGCGGTTGAGCACACGCGCTCGGCCATTTCCGAGGCGAACAGCTTCGCCATCGACGCCTCCTTGAGACACGGCAAGCCGGCATCGCGCAGCTCGGCAGCGCGCAAAACCAGCAGGTGCGCCGCATCGATCTGCGTTGCCATGTCGGCGAGCCGGAACGCGACCGACTGATGCGCGATGATCGGCTTGCCGAAGGTCTCCCGCTCGCGCGCGTACGCGAGCGCCGCCTCGTAGGCCGCACGCGCCATGCCGACGGACTGTGAGGCGATGCCGATCCGCCCGCCTTCGAGGTTGCTGAGCGCGATGCGATAGCCCTGCCCCTCCTCGCCCAACCGATGATCAGCCGGCAGGTGCATGTCCTCGAAGGTGATTTGCGCCGTATCCGAGGCGCGCTGGCCCATCTTGTCCTCGACGCGGCTGACGATGTAGCCGGGCGTGTCGGTCGGCACGATGAAGGCGCTGATGCCGCGCTTGCCAAGCGTGGGGTCGGTCACGGCGAAGACGATGGCGATCTGCGCCGTTTTGCCGGACGTAATGAACTGCTTGACGCCGTTGAGCACGTAACCGTCGCCGTAATGCTGGGCGCGCGTGCGCAAGTTCGCCGCGTCAGATCCTGCCTGCGGTTCGGTCAGGCAGAACGCGCCCAGCCACTCCCCGCGCGCCATCGGCCGCAGGAACTTCTCCTTCTGCGTGGTGCTGCCGAACTTGTAGATCGGCATGCAGGCGACCGAATTGTGCACACTCATGATCGTCGAGCAGGCCCCGTCACCGGCCGCAATCTCCTCAAGTGCCAGTGCATAGGCGACGTGATCGGCGCCGGCGCCGTCCCATTCATCGGGGACGACCATGCCGAGGAGGCCCAGCTCGCCCATCTTGCGGATCGCATCGGCGGGAAAGGTGTGGGTGCGATCCCACTCGGCCGCATGAGGCGCCAGCTCCTCGCGGGCAAACGAGCGCGCCATGTCCCGGACCATTGTTTGTTCTTCTGTCAACATTTCTCGCATCCCTGTCCTTGCTGCGGCTACCCCGAAAGCCGCAACCACCCTTTCATGCGGGCACCGGCTGCGGATATAATGTGCTTTCGGTGGCGCGGCCAAGCCCGCTCGCGGGTGCGCTTGTGCTGGGCCCGCCGGCAAGCACAGGGCATTGCGCCCGGTGGCGCGCGGTCGTAGCTTAAATTAGAGCCTTTGCAGGCAAAAAGAATCAATCGGTCTCGGAGGTCGCTGTGCCTGATGATGTTGTTGTGCTCGGTGAGAAGAGTGGCGTGCAAGCCGAACAGCAAGCCGCGCCGACGGAAGCCAGAGGCGCGCGCCGCAATCCGATCCGCTTTGTCACCGCAGCGAGCCTGTTCGACGGCCACGACGCCGCGATCAACATCGTCCGCCGCGTTCTGCAGTCGGCCGGCGCCGAAGTCATCCATCTCGGCCATAACCGCGCCGTCGACGAGATCGTGACTGCAGCCCTGCAGGAGGATGTCCAGGGCATCGCACTGAGCTCGTATCAGGGCGGGCACATGGAGTACTTCAAGTACATGCTCGACCTCCTGCATGAGCGCGGCGGCGACGAGATCAAGGTTTTCGGCGGCGGCGGTGGCGTGATCGTGCCCGAGGAAGTCGAGGAACTGCATGCCTACGGCGTGGCGCGCATCTACACGCCGGAGGACGGGCGCCACATGGGCCTGCAGGGCATGATCGACGACATGATGGAGCGGTGCGACTTTTCGCTCTCCGCCCGCGTGCCAGGCGATTTCCATTCCCTCTCGCAGGGCAACACGCGCGACCTTGCGCGCGTGATCACAGCTCTCCAGGACGGCGTGCTGGCAGAGGGACGCCGCGAGGAGCTGTACGCGCTGGCCCACCGGCGCGGCGTCGTCCCAGTGCTCGGCATCACCGGCACCGGCGGCGCCGGCAAATCCTCGCTTACCGACGAACTGATTCGCCGCTTCCGCATGTACGCCAATGAACCGCGGATCGCGATCATCGCCATCGATCCGTCGCGGCGCAAGACGGGCGGCGCCCTGTTGGGTGACCGCATCCGGATGAACGCGATCGATGCCCCCAACGTCTACATGCGCTCGATCGCGACGCGGGACACTAGCCAGGAAGTGCCGGCGGCGCTGACCGACATGATCGCCGCCTGCAAAGCGGCCGGCTTCCAACTGGTGGTCGTCGAGACGCCCGGTATCGGCCAGGGCGACGCCGGCATCGTGCCGTTCGTCGACCTCTCCCTCTACGTCATGACGCCCGAATACGGCGCCGCGTCGCAGCTGGAGAAGATCGACATGCTCGACTTCGCCGACTTCGTCGCCATCAACAAGTTCGACCGCCAGGGCGCTCTGGACGCGCTCCGCGACGTCGCCAAGCAGCTGCAGCGCAACCGCGAGGCCTTCTCAACGCCTCTGGAAGAAATGCCGGTGTTCGGCACCATTGCCGCGCGGTTCAACGACCGCGGCGTCACCGCCCTGCACCGCGAGCTGATCCGACAGTTCAACGACAAGAGCCTTGGGCACTGGGAGACCAGTGCGCCGCAGGTCAGCGAGCGCGTTTCCGACGGAGGCGCAGGAATCGTCCCGGCAGCGCGCCGGCGCTACCTTGCGGAGATCGCCGATACCGTGCGCGGTTACCATCGCGCCATCGCGCATCAGGTGCGCATTGCCCGCGAACGCCAGGCCGTGCGCAAGACCAAGGAGCTGCTGGCGGCATCGGGCCACACTGCAGCAGCCGTCGATGATCTGCTGGCGGCGAAGGAGCGTGAGCTCGACCCGCGCTGCCGCAAGCTGCTCGAGATGTGGCCGACGGTAGTCAAGGCCTACACAGGCGATGAGTATGTGGTGCGGATGCGGGACAAGGAAAAGCGCACCGCGCTCGCGCACACCTCGCTCTCCGGCTTGCGCATCTCCAAAGTGGCGCTGCCGCGCTACGAGGACGACGGCGAACTGTTGAGCTGGCTGTTGCGCGAGAACGTGCCGGGCGCGTTCCCCTACACCGCCGGTGTGTTTGCCTTCAAGCGCGAGGGCGAGGACCCGACCCGGATGTTCGCCGGCGAAGGCGATCCGTTCCGGACCAACCGGCGCTTCAAGTATGTCTCCCGCGATTCAAGCGCCAAGCGGCTCTCGACCGCGTTCGATTCCGTCACTCTCTATGGCTTTGACCCCGACGAGCGGCCGGACATCTACGGCAAGATCGGCAATTCCGGCGTCTCGATCGCGACGCTCGACGACATCAAGGAGCTCTACAGCGGCTTCGAGCTGTGCGATCCAACGACCTCGGTGTCGATGACCATCAACGGTCCGGCGCCTTCGATCCTGGCGATGTTCTTCAATGCCGCCATCGACCAGCAGATCGCTCGCTTCGAGGCCGAGAACGACCGCCGGCCGACGGAGGAAGAGGCGCTGAAGATCCGCACCTGGGTGCTGCAGAACGTCCGCGGCACGGTCCAGGCCGACATCCTGAAAGAGGATCAGGGGCAGAATACTTGCATCTTTTCGACCGAGTTTGCGCTCAAGATGATGGCCGATATCCAGGAATATTTCGTCCACAATAACGTGCGCAATTTCTATTCGGTCTCGATTTCGGGCTATCACATCGCCGAAGCAGGCGCCAACCCGATCAGCCAACTGGCATTCACGCTGGCCAACGGCTTTACCTACGTCGAGGCATACCTGGCGCGCGGGATGCACATCGATGATTTCGCGCCAAACCTGTCGTTCTTCTTCTCCGCCGGCATGGAGCCGGAATACGCGGTCATGGGCCGCGTCGCCCGGCGCATCTGGTCGACCGCGCTGCGGTTCAAGTACGGCGCCAACGAGCGCTCGCAGAAGCTGAAATACCACACCCAGACCTCCGGGCGATCGCTGCACGCGCAGGAGTACGACTTCAATGACGTCCGTACGACACTCCAGGCATTGATCGCGACTTACGACAACACCAACAGCCTGCACACCAACGCCTACGACGAGGCGATCACGACGCCCTCCGAAGAGAGCGTACGCCGCGCGCTGGCGATCCAGCTCATCATCAATCGCGAGTGGGGGTTGGCGAAGAACGAAAATCCCAACCAGGGATCGTTCATCGTCGAGGAGCTGACCGATCTCGTCGAGGAGGCGGTGCTGAAAGAGTTCGAGCGGATCTCGGAGCGCGGCGGTGTGCTCGGCGCCATGGAAACCGGCTATCAGCGGGGCCGCATCCAGGAGGAGTCGCTCTACTACGAGCGCAAGAAGCACGACGGCTCGTATCCGATTGTAGGCGTCAACACGTTCCTCAATCCGCGCGGCACGACGCAGGTGACGCCTGAACTCGCACGTTCGACGGAGGCCGAGAAGCAGGGCCAGCTTGATCGCCTGCGCGCGTTTCAGGAGCAGGGCAGCCCCGACGCCGAGGCGATGATCCGGCGCCTGAGGGAGACGGCGGTCGCCGACGGCAACCTGTTCGCAGTGCTCGTCGATGCCGTGCGCGTGCTGTCGCTGGGCCAGATCACCGAGGCCCTGTTCGAGGTCGGCGGCAAGTACCGAAGAAGCATGTAAGGGAAGCCAACGGGACGTCACCTTCAGCACCGAGGATGGAGATCGACGATGCAGACGAGACGTCCCTGGCCGGCGAGGGTCATCCTTGCCCTGGCTCTCCTGTCGCTTCCCGGCGCCGCCCGCGCCGACGACATCAAGGATGCGATCGCGGAAGCGCTGCGCGCGTATGACGCCGGCGAGTACACGACCGCCGCCGGCCAGCTCGATTATGCCGCCCAGCTTGTCCGTCAGCTCAAGGGGGGCCGGCTGGAGGCCTTCCTGCCTCAACCCATGGCCGGTTGGACCGGCTCCAAGGCGGATTTGACCGCAACCTCGGTGTTCGGCGGCGGGACGTCCGTCGAGCGCGCTTATACCAAACTCGACTCACGGATCACGGTGCAGATCATCGGCGACGCGCCGATGCTGCAGGGGCTGATGATGATGTTCGGCAATCCGGCGATGCTGCAGGGCAACGCCAAGCTGCAAACGATCAAGGGCCAGCGCGCCATCGTGCAGATGGAGCCGAACGGTACCGAGGGCGAACTGTCGATCGTCGTTGGCCAGCGGTTTCTGGTCAAGATCAGCGGCAACCGGGTCTCGCGGGACGACCTGATCGCGTTTGCGCAAGCGATCGACTACGAGGGGCTCGCCAAGATCAACTGAGTCTCGCACGGGCGACGTGCACCGGCGACGTGCACCGGCGTGATCGTCGCCTCTATACCGGAAGCGCTCATGCCCGCAGGCGATGCCCGCAAAAGCGGAACGCCCCCTTTCGACGAGCCGTGTGCGGCGAATGGCTTTCTCTCCGGCCACGCAGCCCTGCTCGCCGCCAGTTTTTGCCGTACCACCGGCCGGGTGCTGATCGATCCGCAGGTGCCGGCCGCAGACGCCGGTCGCTGGCTGTACGAGGCACCGTTTGCGGTCCTGTCGCACGGCCTCGGCGACGATCCGCTGTTCACCTACGCCAATCGCCGCGCGCTCGAACTGTTTGAACTTTCGTGGCAGCAATTGATCACCCTGCCCTCGCGGCTGTCGGCGGAACCGCTCAACCAGGCGGAACGGGCGCGGCTGCTGGCCCGCGTCCGCGGCCAAGGCTTCATCGACGACTACGCCGGCATCCGGATCTCTCGCACCGGCCGCCGCTTTCGCATCCGCCAGGCAACCGTCTGGAACCTGTCGCGCGAGTGCGGCGATTATCGTGGCCAAGCGGCACGGTTCGATCGCTGGGAACCGCTGCCAACGACGCCGTGAACGATCGCGAAGGACATGACGGCGGCGCCGAAACGCCGTAGATCTCATCTTCACTGACCGACACAGCCCGGCCAATCGCCGAACGGACGCTGAGCGTGTTTGCGGCTGGCGGTCAGTCCCTGACGATGAGGCCTTGCCCGATGACGGAAACCACTGCCCCGCTCCTGCTCGCCGACGCGCTCGATTTCACCGATCTTTATGACGACGAGGGGCTGGCCAAGCTTGATCGTGCCTTCATCCGCTTCCTCGAGAGCGCGGACCAGACGCTCACGGCATCGTTGACGGCGGCGCGGGGGGCGCCTGATGCGCTGGCGCCCGGGGCCGAATCGGAGCTTCTGGTGGCGCTCGCTCCTCACCTCGATGCGTTCGTCGCGCGCCTGTTTGGCATCGAGGCAGAGCTGAAGGCAGCGGCCGGCTGGCACCATGAACTCGCGCCGCTTTACACCTGCCGGCGGCTGTTCGTGCAGCGGCGCGCCGCCAAGGCGTTCACGGCCGAGGCAGCCGCGCGCTTCGATGGCCCGGCACTGGCTCGTGAATTGTCCGCGCGCATCGGTCGGCCCCTTGATCCGCTGAGCTTCGCTACGAGCGTGCTCGCCTGGATGGAGGACGAGGCAGCGCATGCGGCCGATCTCGATCTCGCCGGCCGCTACGCTGCGTGGGCGGTACTGAGCCCCGAGGGCCGAAGGCTCTATTCCGATGACGTCCTGTTCCGCGTCCCCGGCAAGATCGAGCACCAGGCACTGGTGCCGCAGCGAACGATCGATCTCGCCGGTGCGCCGGCGGCGACCACGGCATCTGACCACACGCTCGCGCGCGACGGCTTCGCGCTGACCGACGAGGGTACCGATCTCGCCGGCGCCCTGAGCGAGAGCAGCTATTGCATCCTCTGCCACCGCCAGGGGCGCGATTCCTGCTCTAAGGGCTTGAAGGACAAAAAGACCGGCGCGTTTGCGAAGAACCCGCTGGGCGTCACCATCCCCGGCTGCCCACTGGAGGAGAAGATCTCGGAGATGCACGAGGCGAAGAACGAGGGCTTCGTCATCGCCGCCCTTGCGATCGCTTGTGTCGACAATCCGATGCTGGCCGCTACCGGCCATCGCATCTGCAACGACTGCATGAAGGCCTGCATCTACCAGAAGCAGGACCCGGTCAACATTCCCCAGGTCGAGACGCGGGTGCTGAAGGACGTGCTGGCACTGCCTTGGGGCTTCGAGGTGTACAGCCTGTTGACGCGCTGGAACCCCTTGAACCTGCGCCGGCCGCTGCCGCTGCCTGACTCAGGCTACAAGGTGCTGGTGGTCGGCCTCGGGCCGGCCGGATTCAGCCTCGCCCACCATCTGATGAACGAAGGACACGCGGTCACGGCGGTCGATGGCGCCAAGATCGAACCGCTTGAGCCCGCGCTCTCCGGCGTCGATCAGCTCGGTGGGCGGGTGCCATTCCTGCCGGTCCGTGATGTCCGCGAGCTGTACGAGGATCTCGACACCAGAGTCATGGCCGGCTTCGGCGGTGTCGCCGAGTACGGCATCACCGTCCGCTGGGACAAGAACTTCCTGAAAGTGATCCGCCTGCTGTTGGAGCGGCGCCGGCGCCTGACCATGATCGGCGGCACGCGCTTCGGCAGCGCGATCACGGCCGAATCGGCGTTCGCGATGGGTTTCGATCACATCGCGCTGTGTGCCGGCGCCGGCAAGCCGACGCTGCTTGGCATCCCGAACGAGCTCGCCCGCGGCGTCCGCCAGGCATCCGACTTCCTGATGGCGCTGCAGCTGACCGGTGCAGCCAAGCTCGGCTCCGTTGCCAACCTGCAGATCCGCCTGCCGATCGTCGTTGTCGGCGGCGGGCTGACGGCGATCGACACCGCCACCGAAGCGCTCACCTATTATGTCCGCCAGGTGGAGAAGTTCCGCCAGCGCTACGAGATCCTTGTCGAGGCGGAAGGGGCCGAAGCGGTCCGCGCGACGTGGACGCCCGAAGACCGGGCGATCGCGGACGAGTTCCTCACCCATGCGCAAGCGCTCCAGGACGAACGGGCAGCGGCCAAGCGCGAAGGCCGGCCGCCTTGCTTCCTCCGCCTTCTCGATGCCTGGGGCGGCTCAACGATCGCCTATCGCCGGCGGATGGTCGATGCGCCGAGCTACACGCTGAACCATGAGGAGATCATCAAGGCGCTCGAACAGGGCGTCCGCTTTGCCGAACTGTTGGCGCCGCAGGCAGTCCTGCTCGACGATTTCGGCCACGTGCGAGCCTTTCGCCTCGCACGCCAGCGGATCGGCGCCGACGGCCGGCCGGAGCCAACGGGCGACGAAGTGACACTGCCGGCGCGGACGATCCTGGTCGCGGCCGGCACCCAGCCCAACACCGTGCTCGCGCGCGAGCATCCCGGCTTCGCAGAGCTTGACGGCAAGTACTTTGCAGCCGTCGATGAGACCGGCGCGGTCGCCAAACCCGAGCGCTCGACTAAGCCAAGAACCCCGCACGTGCTGATGCAGATCCGCGCCGACGGCCGGGCGATGAGCTTCTTCGGCGACCTCCACCCGTCCTTTGCCGGCAATGTGGTGAAGGCGCTGGCGAGCGCCAAACAGGGCTATCCGGTCGTCGACCGGTCGTTGCGCCGGCGGGCACCGGAGCCGGTCGCGGCCGATGCCCTGGCGGCCACGCTCAACGGGGGTTTGCGGCCGACCGTGGTCGCCGTCACGCCGCTGACGACGACAGCAACGGAAATCACGGTCCGTGCGCCGTTCGCCGCCCGTGCGTATGGTCCCGGCCAGTTCTTCCGCATGCAGAATTTCGAGGCGAACGCGCCCTGCGTCAACGGCACCACGCTGGCGATGGAGGCGGTGGCACTCACCGGCGCCCGCATCGACCTGAAGCAGGGACAAATCTCCCTGATCGCGCTCGACATGGGCGGCTCGACCAGCCTGTTGCCGCTGCTCAAACCCGGCGAGCCGGTGATCTTGATGGGTCCGACCGGTGCGGTGACCGAAACCGAACACAACGAGACGGTGCTGCTCGCCGGCGGCGGCGTCGGCAATGCCGAACTGTTGTCGATGAAGACCGCCTTTCACGCCGCCGGCTGCCGGATCCTGTTCTTCGCCGCCTATCGCAAGCCCGAGGACCGCTTCCACCCGCACCTGATCGAGACCGATTCCGACGTCGTTGTCTGGTGCTGCGACGAGCCGCCGGGCTTGGACGCGCGCCGGCCGCAGGACAAGGCGTTCGTCGGCAACGTCGTGCAGGCGATGTTAGCCTACGCCGAGGGCCGGCTG
Source organism: Defluviicoccus sp. (assembly GCA_049291695.1). Taxonomy (GTDB): domain Bacteria; phylum Pseudomonadota; class Alphaproteobacteria; order Rhodospirillales; family Defluviicoccaceae; genus Defluviicoccus. The sequence goes on along the minus strand of JBATPX010000217.1, from coordinate 106,798 downwards.
GGCGATGGCATCCCGCTCTCAGATGTCGATCGCATCTTCGTCGTCGGCAGCGATGCGATGATGGCAGCCGTCGCCCGCGCCCGCCACGAGGTCCTGAAGCCCTACCTCAAGGCCGATCACGTCGGCGTCGGCAGCATCAATTCGCCGATGCAGTGCATGATGAAGGAAATCTGCGCCCAGTGCCTGCAACCGCACATCGACCCGGTCACGGGCGAGCGCTCGGTCGTGTTCTCCTGCTTCTGCCAGGACCAGCTCCTCGACCATGTCGATTTCGCCGGCCTGCGCGCCAGGCTCCTGCAGAACGCCGTGCAGGAGAAGCTGACGCGGCGCTGGATCGCGCACTGCAAGCAGGCGCTGAAGCAACATTAGGGCCGCGTTTCCCTCTCGGTGCACGGGCGGTCCGGCAACACAAGGCACGGGCCGCCCCGTTCACGGCGGCCCGCCCGGCGCGACAGGGAGCGCTACTAAAGCAGGAAGGCGCTGCTCTGCAGGGTAAAGCTGCCCTGCAGGTTGATCTGCAGATCGGCGATCGCATCGCCGTTGACGTCACCGAAGATCGAGGTGATGCCGCTGGTCACCTGGAAGCGCAGCTGGCCGGCAACGCCGCTGAAGGCGGCTGAGCCAATGAAGGTGAACGCCTGGTCACCCGTAACCAGCGTATTGGCGTCGATCGCCTTCACGTCGAAGCGATCGCCCTCGCTGGGCGCGTAGTCGGTAATCACATCGACGTTGGCGCCGGAGCTGTCGTTGACGGAAGCATAAGTGAAGGTATCCTTGCCCGACCCGCCGGTGAGCGTATCGGCGCCGCCGGCACCGCGCAGCGTGTCCGCGCCGGTGCTGCCCTTGATGACATTCGCCGCCGCGTTGCCGGTGCCGCGGAAATTGCCGCCGCCGTCGCCCTCGTAGATCAGATTTTCGAAGTTCACGCGCAGGGTGTCACTGAGCAGCGAGGTCTTGATGGTATCGGTCCCGGCCCCGGCTTGCTCATTGACCACATCGCCGACGTTGTCGACGATATAAACATCGTTGCCATCGCCGCCGATGAGCTGATCCGCGCCGCTGCCGCCATCCAGCGTATCATCGCCGGCACCGCCCGAGATGGTGTCATTGCCAAGCCCGCCGCGCAAATCGTTGTACCAGTAGTTGCCGGTGATCGCATCGTCGTGATCGGAGCCGATGGCCGCTTCCATGCCGAGCAAGAGGTCATTGCCGGTGCTGGTGCTGACCGCCGTGCCTAGGTCGAGGTCGATGGTTACGGCCGTCTCAGAGTCACGGTAGTCAACGTAGTCGTAGTTCTGAGAGCCGTTGAGGACATCATTACCCTTGCCGCCCATCAGCGTGTCGTCGCCATACCCGCCGCTGATCGTGTCGTCGCCGGCGCCGCCATAGAGAAAGTTTGAGTTCTTGTTGCCGACGATGATGTTGGCGAGAGCATTGCCAAAGCCATCAATCTTGCCGGTGCACATCAGGAACAGGTGCTCGACGTTATCGGGCAGGCTGAAGGTCGCGGAGCTTTCGACACTGTCGTTGCCGCCACCGGCCGCCTCGACCACCTGGTCGCTGGAATTATCGACCAAGTACTTGTCATCGCCGAGGCCGCCAATCAGGGTGTCAATGCCGGCACTGCCGTCAAGCGTGTCCTTGCCTTCGTTGCCCTCGAGCCGGTCCCCCCCGAGGCCGCCTGTCATCTTGTTGTCAGCGGCGTTGCCGATCAGGACGTCATCGCCGGCGCCGCCCTCCAGGTGGCGGATCGAGATCAGTTGATCAGTTCCGCCGGCGCCGGTGTTTTGCGGGCTGGTGAGGCGCAGATCGATGGTGAGATTGCCACCGACATCCTTGTAGGAGGCGGTGTTGACCCCGGTGCCACCATCGACGATGTCATCGCCGGTGCCCGGACAGAGCAAGTCGTCACCACCACCGCCGCGCAGTGTGTCGTTCCCGGCGCCGCCCGTGAGCGTGTTCTTCTTGTCATTGCCGATCATGAGGTTGGCAAGGTCATTGCCGGTGCCGTTGACCTGGCCGATACCGGCGAGCGTCAGGTGCTCGAGATTGTCGCCGAGCACGTAAGTAATCGTCGAGATGACGGTATCGATCCCCTCATTGGCGTTCTCGCGGACGATGTCGGATTTGGTGTCGACGTGATAGGTGTCGTTGCCGGCGCCTCCTGCTATCGAGTCGTTGCCGAGGCCGCCGTCGAGCGTGTCGTTACCGCCGTTGCCGACCAAGGTATCGTTGCCGGCGCCGCCACGCAGCAGATTGTTGCCGGCATTGCCGATCAGGGAGTCGGCGAAGGCGGATCCGATCAGGCCCTCGATCGAGATCAACAGATCGGTGCCGGCGCCGCGCGTATTCTGCGCGCCGGTCAGGTTCAGATCCAACCGGACAGCCGCCGTCGCCATCATGTATGCGGCCACGTCGGCACCGCCGGCCCCGTTCAGGGTGTCGTTCCCGGCATTGCCCTCCAGGACGTTCGCGGCGTCGTTGCCGGTCAGGACATCGTCGAAGCGGCTGCCGATCAGGTTCTCGATCCGCACCAGGGTATCGATTCCGGCAGCGCCCGTGTTCTGAGGTCCAGTGCTCGATAGATTGACGGTGACGGTGGCGTTCTGCTCGTCATAAGCGGCGGTGTCGCTGCCGGTCTCCCCATCGAGATAGTCGTCACCGGCACAGCCGTTGATCGTGTCATCGCCGGCGCCGGCCACGACGGTATCGTTGCCACCGCCGGCCCAGACGCGGTCATTCCCCGAGCCAAGGGTAATCGTGTTGTCGAGTCCGCTTGCAACGATCGAGTGGCTGAGCGCCGACGACGCGAAGTTCAGGGACTCGCCGAGGAAGGTCCAGCGATCGGTGGCCTCGCCCGACCAGGTGACGTTCATGCTGCGGCTGAGCGTGGAGTCGACGCCGTTGCCGCCGAAGACCTGGGCGAAGGCGCCGTCGAGGACGAACGAGTCATCGCCATCGTCGCCGCGCAATTGGGAGACGCCGTTGCTGGTATCGGTCGACAAATAATGGATCACGTCGTTGCCGGCACCGGCACGAACCATGTGCCCGGAACCGGCGGTGATGATGATGACGTCGTTGCCACCCAACGCGTTAAGCGTAAACGACCCCTCGATATCGACGATGATGATGTCATCGCCGTTGGTGCCATTGATCACGTTGCTGTTGCGATCGGCGTAGATAATAGCCATTGCTAACTCGAACTCCTGGATCCGGATGGGGGTCTGTAAAACGAAGGAAACGCCCGACTCTGGCAACGCAAGGTGAAAACTTTACAGCCTTGACTTGATTGTTTCCGCAGCTTCCACGCGGCACGCTTACTATGCGTGGCGGGAGAATAAATTCTACGACCACGAAGTGTCAAAATTATTATTTGTTAATACATAGTCACCAATAGCCGCCTAATTATCGGAAATATTCCGTAAAGCGGCCGTGCCACACGACGGGGCGGTGCGCAGCCGCAAAGGGTCTCGGCGACTCCAGCGCGTGCGCGCCGTCTGCCGGATACCCAGCTCAGCGTTATGGTGAGGGAGGCGCCCCGATTAGCGGAGCGGGACGCGGCGGGCCGGAACTGCCTTCTGGCAGCCTTCTGGGGGGCGCTTAAAGCTAGAGCGCCGCGAAGCGGGCACGGGCGCCGCGCTCGATGGCCGCGGCAATGAGGGTGTCGATATTGAGCCGATCGCGGATCAGCTCCAGCATGCGGGATTCCTCGACCGCAACCCGGCCGTCGGCGGCGGCGACATCGCAGGCGAGCGCATAGGCTGTTTCCCGCAATCGATCGGGCAGTGCGGCGCCGATCAATTCCAGCGCCTTGTCGAGGCCGGTTTCGTCGTCCAGCAACTCGGCGCACGAGGCGGTGGTCGCGGAAAGGTTTTCGTTATTGTAGTCGCGGAATATCGGCAGACCGGTGATGATTTCGCCGATCTGGTGCAACTCCGCGTCGGTCATGTTGCGATCCGCAGCCGAGACCAGCACCATCGTGTAGATGAGAGCCGCGTGATGACTGATCATGGGCACCCCGTTGTCACTTCGAGCCACCATCGTGGCGAGCATCGCCTGCGCCAGCGCCAGCGCCAGCGCCAGCGCCAGCGCCAGCGCCGACAGCACCCCTTAGAGTCTGCCCCTACCGCCCGTCAAGCCCGCGCGCGCAACGACCAATGGCGTCCCATCCGCTGCGCTCAAGGGATGTGGCCCTTGAGCATCGTCCGCGTCTCGGCAATCGCGTCCTTGAGCCCCAGCCTGTGGATGGGAACGTCCGGCGGAAACGCCGTCAGCAGCCGCGACGGCAGGCCGCGGTCGAGCATGACGAAGACGCCCCGGTCATCGGCGCCGCGAATGAGCCGGCCGAAGGCCTGCTTCAAGCGCCCGCGCACCAGGGCTTCGTCGTAACTGCGGCCGCCGAAGGCTTGGCGTCGGGCCCGGTGCAGGACCGTCGGCCGTGGCCACGGCACGCGGTCGAACACGATCAGCCGCAGCGAGCGGCCCGGCACGTCGATCCCGTCGCGGACGGCATCGGTGCCAAGCAGGCATGACGTCTCCTCGGCGCGGAAGATGTCGACCAGCGAGCCCAGATCGAGCGCATCGACGTGTTGGGCGAGCAGGCGAATGCCCGCATCTTCAAGCGCGCCGGCGATGCCATCGTAGACCGTGCGCAACCGGCTAATCGCGGTGAACAGCCCGAGTCCGCCGCCGCCGGCCGCCAAGAACAATTCCCGATAGGCCGCCGCCACTTGGCGAACCTCATCGCGACTGACGTCGGTCACGATCAGGATGCGCGTCTGCTGGCCGTAATCGAACGGCGAGGCCAGGCTCGAGAGCACCGGCGGGACCGCGAGATGGCCGACACCGGTGCGCGCCTCCGCCCACGCCCAGTCGCTGTCCTCATCGCCGGTCGCATCGCGCAAGGTGGCCGACGTGATCACGACGCCGTGTGCCGGCATCAGCACCGCTGCCGCCAACGGCCGCGTCGGATCAAGCCAATGCCGGTACAGCCCGACATCGATCTCGCGGCTGTCGCTGCGCTCGACCTGCAGCCAGTCGACAAAATCGTCAGGTGTCGCCGCGGCGAGGGTCTGCAGCACCGAGCGCCAGCCGGCGATCGGCTCGCAGGAGCGGCGCAGAATACTCCGCCGCACGCCCTCGATCCGGCGCTTGGTCTCGCTGTCGAGCGTCGCCGCCTCTGCATCCAGCCGGTCGCTGAGCGTGCGCACGATCACCTGCAGCGGCGCCGCGAACCGCAGCAACGCCTGATCGAGCGCTTGGCCGGCCTCGATCAGCCCCGGCACCGGCGGCCGCAACGCGGCTTCCAGGCTGTAGGCGGTCGAGATATCCGGATTGCGGGCAAACACCTGCGCCCGGACCAGGGCCAGCAGTGCTTCGGCCGGACCAAGCGGGGTGCCGGCGCCTAAGCGTTGCCGCCAGCCGGGGCCGGGCAACGCCGCCGCCGCCTGCGAGAGGACCTGCAATGCCTCGAGGGCCTCGGGTTTATCGAAAAACAGCCCCTCGACCCGCTCCGGCAGCCCACGCCGGCGCGACCGGCCCGCCCCCTCGGCGCCGCGCAGCCAGCGCCTCAGTTCCGCCGTTTCAAGGCCGCTCAAGACGATCGAGAACGCGCTGTCGGCGGAATCGAACAGATGATGCGCCTCGTCGAACACATAGCGCGTCGGCAGACCGCCGTCGTCGGCACCGCGCGTCGCATGGACCATCACCAGCGCATGGTTCGCCACCACGATCTCGGCACCGCGCGCCCTGCGGATGGCGCGTTCGATGAAGCAGCGGCGGAAATGCGGACAGGCGCTGTAAATGCATTCGCCGCGGGTATCGGTGAGATCGAGCGTCAGCCGCGGCCCCAACAGATCGGCGAGCCAGGCGGGAAAATCGCCGCCGACCATGTCGCCGTCGCGGGTCGCCAGTGCCCAGCGGGCAACGAGGCCGAGTGCCGCCGCGTCGGCCGCCTCCAGCCGGGCGAAGAGCGTGTTCACCGCTTCCTCGTAGTTGAGGAGGCAGAACAGGTTCTCCCGCCCCTTGCGCACGACCACGTTCGCGGCCTTGTCGGCGAGCCGCGGATAGGCGCGATCGAGCTCCCGATCGAGTTGGCGCTGCAGGTTGCGCGTGAAGGTGCTGATCCAGACACTTGACCGGTTCTTGCGCGCCCACAGGGTCGCCGGCGCGATGTAGCCCAGCGTCTTGCCAATCCCGGTCCCCGCTTCGGCGAGAACGACATGCGGTTCGCCGACCCGTTTGCGCGGACCGAAGGCACCGGCCACGTGGGAGGCATACTGCATCTGTTGCGGGCGCGGCTCGGCGTTTGCACCCAGGAGCTGAACCAGGCGCGCTCGCGCCTCGACTGCCTCCACCGGCCAAGTGTCAGCAGGCGCCGGCGGCGGCGTGTCCTCGAAATCGGCAAGCCGGCGCCAGACCCGCAAGCCCTCGACGGACCGGCTGCCGACCGATACCGTCTCCGCACCGAGGGCGCTTAACACCGCATCCGCCCACGCCCAGCCGCCCTGCGTCATGGCGCCCGCCACGGCTGCCGCGTCCGGCCGCGGCGACGCCGTCAGCTCGGCCAGAAGCGCTTGGGCGATGGCAATCAGCGATGAAGCTTCTTCGGCCAATGTTGCTGGCTCCGGCAGCAGCAGGGCGGCGGCAAGGCCACGCGGCGAAGGGACACAGAACCGGGCCGGCCGCACGAACGCGAACAGTTCCAAGACGTCGAAGGCCCGCACGCGCGAAAGCTTGAGGCGCCGCGCGACGGCACTCGCATGGCACACGAAAGGGGTGCTGCCGGCGGCGACCCGCCGCGCCGTCTCCGAAAGGTTCAGGAGTTCGGCTGCTCCTGCAAGCGGCAGCCATGCCGCCTCGCGGACGCCGACGGCGAGCGCCGGTGCGGCCGGCAGCCGTGTTTGCGCGGCGGCGCGGGCGGGACTGGTCATGGTGGCGACTATAGCCATTGCCCGCCCGCGCGCCAGTGGCGGTCGCGCGCGCCGGTTTGAGAGGTGATTTTATGTGGGACGCTTATGCGGGACGCTTATGCTGGACGGGGGGCGGTGCCGCAGAAAGTCGCAATCGCCCCGAAGTAGGACCTCAAGCCAACCTGCATCAGGTCGTTGTGGCCGGCGCTGGGCACCCTCAGGAACGTCCTGTCCTCGGCGGCGCAGGCGTCATAGAGCGCCTCTGCATCGCTGATCGGAATCAGCCAGTCGCGCTCGCCGTGGATGATCAGCGTGCGCACCTTGATCTTCGCGATCTTGTCGAGATTGCCGAAGCCATCCTTGTTCTCGAAGGCATCGGGAAGCTGGAGGAAGCCGATCCGCTCGATCAGGGCGAAGGTGTACGCGAAACCGCTCTCGATGATGAGGCCGGCAATCCGGTCCGGTGCCCGGCTCGCAATCTCAATGGCCGCCGCACTGCCCAGCGAGCGGCCCATGACGTACAGGTCGCCCGCCTCGATCTTCAGCTCGGCCAGGATCTCGCGCGCTTTCTCGAAGGATGCCCACGCATCGGCGATTAGGGCGGTCGCGGTCGGCGCACCATCGCTGGTGCCATAGCCCCGGTAGTCAACGATAAACAAGGAAATACCGATCCGCGTGTAGGCTTCTGCAATGGTGTCGTAGTCGGAAGCGATCTCCCCGTTGCCATGAAAATAAAGGATGACAGGCGCTCCTTTCCCAGCGGCAAAAATCTTGCCGCCGACGGCAACGCCGGATGCAACGGGAATGCGCACATTATGGACGCCGGGACCGAGCTGCGGAACACCGACGTCGCGCCGCGGATAAAACAGGACACTCAAGACCTCTGGACGGTCGAGAACCTCGTACGGCCTTTCCATCGCTCTCCTCGCCCCATTCCTTCCGATCCACTGTGGTCTAGCGCGCTCCGATACGGGAATCACGACAAAAGTTTCGGCCGCTCCCAGAGCGCGAGAAAACGGTTGAAACGCTCACGAAGCGGCGCCGATAGTTAAAGCCCTCAGGCCGGCCGGCAGTGGGCTACCGGCGAAATGAGATCAAAGGATCCGATGCCGACCATTGCTGTCATCGGCGGCGGCCCTGCCGGGGTCATCGCCGCCCTGGAAGCCGCCAGTCATGGCGCTACCGTAACATTGATCAGCGCCGAGGCCGTGGGCGGCCGGGCGACCTGGTCCAGCCTCGTGCCGAGCAAGGTCTGCCTCACGGCTGCAGATCATCTCGATGACGCCCGCCACCAAGAAGCTCTCGGCCTCATCGCCGATCCGCCGCGCCTCGATCTGGCGCGGATGCGCGAGCGCATCGAAGAGTCCTGCAATGCCTGGAGTGCACATCAAATTCAGCTTCTGCTTGATCGTGCGGTCCGGGTGGTAACGGGCAAGGCCAGCTTCGTAGCGCCGGACAGGCTCGCCATCCAGCGCGACGGTGACGAGAGCGAAGTCATCGCTTTCGACAAGGCGATCATCGCCACCGGCTCGGTGCCGGTTTTTCTGCCCTCCCTCAAACCGGACGCCAAGCGCATCCTGGCGCCGCGTTTGATCGCCAAATTCGCTGACTGGCCACGCCACATCATCATTATCGGCGGCGGCGTCACGGGTGCCGAGTTCGCCTACTTTTTCCGCTGCGCCGGGTGTGCAGTCACCTGGATCACCGACCAGCCGCTGATGCTGCCTACCTTCGATCTCGAGGTGGCAACGGCATTGGAGCGATCGCTCGAAGTGCGCGGGGTCGAGATGGTGAAGAGCGCACCCGTCGCATCCGGTGCCGCGGTGGGCGATGGTGTGCGCATAACGCTGCAAGACGGCACGGCGCTCGAAGGTTCGCACGCCTTCATCGCCATCGGCCGGCGCGCGGACTTGGCGGATTTAGGCCTCACTGCCACGGGCATTGTCCATACGCCTGCGGGCGTTCGCATCGACGCCCACTGCCGCACCAGCAAACACCACATTTATGCGGCAGGCGATGCAGCTGGCCCGCCCTACACCGCAAACTGCGGCATGGCGAGGGCGCGCGTCGCCGCCCGCCACGCCACCGGTGCCCCGACAGCACCGTTCCGCCCACATGCGGTGATCGAGACCACCTACACCTTGCCGCAGGCGGCGCAGGTCGGCCTCACCGAAAGCGCTGCGGCCGAACTCGACCGGCCGGTCTGCGTCTTTCGCGCCCGCTACGGAGCCGCGCTCAAGGCCCGCCTCGGCGAGGCGGCGGAGGGGTTCGTCAAGTTGCTGGCCAAGCCGGATGACGGCCGGCTGCTGGGCGGTGCGGCCTTTGGCGACCGGGCCGCCGAGATCCTGGCGCCGGTGGCGCTCGCCGTCGCCAAGGGATTGTCGGTGGAGGACTTGAGCGAGACGTTTGCCGCCCATCCGACCTTGAGCGAACTGGCGGGCATCGCGTTGCGCGGCTATTGACGGCGATCGGATTTGGAGCCGAGACGAGGGCGAGCCTTGTGAACCGCACATGAGACGCAAGATCCTCATCGGTTTGGCGGCCGTAATCGCGGTCCTCGGCATTGCCGCTGTCGTTGGTTTGAGCCTGGTCGATCTCAACCGCTTCCGTGCCCGCATCGAGGCCGCGGCGGAGGCAGCGACGGGACGTGATCTCATCATTGCCGGCGACATAAAGTTCGCGCTCGGCCGGCCGTTGCGGCTCAGCATCGATGATGTCACGCTCGCGAACTGGCCGCAGGGCTCAAAGCCGGTCATGGCGCGGCTCGGCCATGCCGCAGTCGACGTCCCGCTGCTGCCGCTGTTGTCTGGGGACGTTCGCCTCAGCACACTGGTCATCGACGACCTCGATGTCCTGTTGGAGACGGACGCCACCGGTGCGCACAACTGGGAGTTTGCCAAGCCTGCCGCCGAGGGCGATGCGGCAGCGGCACGCCCCTCCGCTGAGGGGTCTTCGTCCCGGCCATTAATGAGGCTCGAAGCGGTAAGCCTCCGCAACATCCGGCTTCGCTACCGTGATGACCGCGTCGCCGCCGAGACGAGCGTGGCCGTCGACGCGCTGTCGCTCAAGGTTCCGGACCCGGACGCGCCGATCGCGTTCGATCTCACGGCGCGGCTTAACGGAACGCCGGTCGCGGCCACGGGAAATCTCAGCCCGCTGCGCGATCTCCTGTCGGAGGAACCGATCGGGATCGAGGACCTCGCGCTCGGCCTTGGCAGCAGCGACATCAGCGGCAAGATCGCGCTCGATCGCAAGGAACCGCGGCCGCGGATCGTGGCGACGCTCACGAGCGCCACGATCAAACTGCCTCTTTTTGCCCCGGCGGCTGACCGCGGCGAGAGTCGGCGCGGCCAAGCGGAAGGTGGATCGGAGCGGGTCATCCCGGATGACGCGCTGCCGTTTGCGCCGCTCACCCTTGTCGACGCCCGTATCGATGCGGCTATCGAGCGACTGGTCCTGCCATCGGGCCAGGCGCTGCAGAGCGTCCGCATCACCGGCGACATCGAGGCCGGCCACGCGAACGCACGCGGATCGGCGGCGTTGACCACCGGCAGCATTGAGGCCACGGCCGACGTCGACGGACCGCGCAAGGCGGTCTCTGCCGCCCTGACGATGACGGGGGCCGATCTCGGTGATGCAGTCACGATGATGGCCGGCCGCACCCTGGTTGAAGGTGGACGCCTCGACGCCGAGATTTCGCTCCGCGGCAAGGGTGCGACGGCGCGCCAGTTGGCGGCATCCGCCGATGGTGGCATCCATTTCGAAGCTGCGGGCGGGCGGCTCACCAGCATCGCACTGATGCTTGCGAGTGCCGACGTCCTCAAGCAGGTTTTCGATGTCATCCGGCCAACCGCCGCACCCGACGACTTGGCGCGCCTCGACTGCGCCGTGGTCCGCGCCGACGTCCGCTCCGGCATCGCCGTCTTCGAGCGTGGCCTGGCGCTGGAGACGGGGGCGATGACGGCGAGTGGCTCGGGCGAAATCGATCTCGGCGAGGAGCGGCTCGACCTGCTGCTGCGTGCTGCGCCGCGCGAGGGCCTGGGCCTGAGCGCCGCCAGGATCGTCGCCAGCTTCATCCACGTCGGCGGTACGCTGGCACAGCCCTCAGTCACGCTTGACCCGATCAACGCTGCCGACCGCACGCTGCGCTTGGCCACCGGTGTCATCTCCGGCCTGGCTGAAGCGCTCGCCAGCGGCCGCCTCAAGGGGGGCCTGCGCGACATCCTCGAAGGCGACCCGACTCCCTGCCGCACCGCGCGCAATCCACACGCGGCGGCGTCAGAACGGGATCCGACGATAAAGGATCGTGCGGATGAACTGATCGAGGACGTCGGCCGCGGCTTGAAGGGGCTGTTTGGCCAGTAGTTTGGGAAATCTTCGGTAACGAAACGTGACTTGGACGGTTTCGAGCGCCTCCCCTTAATCAAGGAGGATTGGCGAGGCAGGCCTGCACTGGTCGTGATGGGTCCGTGGTCTCGCAATCGGAGCGCATGCCGCTCTTCGCCGCCAATGGTAGAGCACACGTGTCAATGGGCGTGGTTGACAAGGAAGCGCACCCCGCGCGCCAGGAGCGGCCGGCCGCAAGCGCGCAATATCTGCGCCCCGCCTCGATCGCTGACGCCCTGCAATGCCTGGCGGATGGTCCGCGGCGCATCGTCGCCGGCTGCACCGACGTTTTCCCGGCGCAGGTCGGAAAACTGCTCAGCGATCCCGTCCTCGATCTGACCGGATTACGGGACGCCCGCGGCATCCGGGAAGAGAGCGATCACTGGCGTATCGGCGCGCTGACGACCTGGCACGATATCGCTGAAGCTGCCCTGCCGCCGGCCTTCAACGGTTTGCAGAGTGCGGCCCGGCAGATCGGCGGTGTGCAGATCCAGAACACGGGCACCCTTGGCGGCAACCTGTGCAACGCATCGCCTGCCGCCGATGGCGTGCCGGCGCTGATGATCCTCGATTCGGAGGTCGAACTGCGCGCGCTCACGGGGACCCGCCGCCTGCCGCTCGCATGCTTCATCCTCGGCAACCGGCAGACGGCGCTCCACGCGGATGAGATCCTGACAGCGATCCGCGTACCGAAGACGGCATGCGGCGGCCGCTCGACCTTCCTCAAGCTTGGCAGCCGGGCGTACCAGGTGATCTCGATCGTCATGGTCGCGGCGTACCTTGATGTTGCGGCCGACGGCAGCGTGGCTGCGGCAGCGATCGCGGTCGGCGCCTGCTCGCCGGTGGCATGTCGGCTGCCCGCGCTTGAGGTCGCACTCCTCGGCACGCCCTGCGTGGGCGACCGACTGCGCGCAATCGTCCGGCCGGAGCATCTGCATCCGCTGGCGCCGATCGGCGACGTGCGGGCCAGCGCCGACTATCGCCGTGAGGCAGCGCTGATCCTCGTCCGCCGCGCCCTTTCGAGCTTAGGCACGAGCGCGCCGTGACCACGCCGGACCACCTCACGTTTGCACTGAACGGCCGCGACGTGCGCGTTTCGGTGCCGCCGATGCGCCGGTTGTCCCTGGTGCTGCGGGAGGACTTGGGTCTCAAGGGCACCAAGGTCGGCTGCGATGCCGGCGATTGCGGCGCCTGCACCGTGCTGATCGACGGCCAGGCAGTCTGTGCCTGCCTGACGCCCGCTGCCCAGGTCGCCGGCCGCGCTGTGCGAACGGTTGAGGGCCTCGCGAACGGAACGCTCAACCGCCTGCAGCAGGCCTTCCTCCTTTGCGGCGCCGCCCAGTGCGGCATCTGCACCCCGGGCATGCTGGTCGCGGCAACGGCGCTGCTCGAGCGCGATCCGGCGCCTTCGGAGGCCGCGGTGCAGGACGCGCTCGGCGGCGTACTGTGCCGTTGCACCGGCTATCGCAAGATCATCGAGGCGGTCATCAACGCGCATCGGTTCCCAGCGGAGGCTGAGGCTGAGGCCGAAGCGGGCGCTGCCATCGTCGGCGCCCGCGTGCCGCGTGTCGACGGCATCGGCAAGGTGACCGGCAGCGAGCCGTTTGGCGACGATCTGGCACCGGCCGATGCGCTGTGGCTCAAGGTGATCCGCGCGCCGCACGCATCCGCCCGCTTCACCATCGGCGCGCTGGCATCACTCTCGGCCCGCTACCCCGGCCTGGTCCGCGTGTTGACGGCGGCCGACGTGCCAGGCGCGAACGAGCACGGCGTGATCACGTCGTTTCGCGACCAGCCGGTCTTTGCGGTCGAGCGCGTGCGGTTTGCCGGCGAGGCGATCGCCGCGATCGTCGGCGATGAAGCGACCATTGCCGGCTTCGACGATGCCGATTTCCCCGTACGTTGGGAGCCGCTGACGGCGCTTGCCGATATGGACGCTGCGGTTCAGGCCGCAGCCCCCCTGCTGCACAGCGACAGGCCGGGCAATATCCTGACCGGTGGCTTCGTCCGTTGTGGCGACATCGAGGCGGCTTTCGCCAGCGCGACTGCCGTTGTTGAGGGCCGCTTCGAGACGTCGTTCGTCGAACACGCCTACATCGAGCCGGAAGCCGGTTTCGCGCGCAGAGCCGGCGACACCCTGGAGCTGTTCGTCTCAACCCAGACGCCGCACATGGACCGCGACGAGACGGCGCGCATCCTGGCGCTCGCGCCCGAGCAGGTCCGCCTGGTGCCGACCGCGTGTGGCGGAGGGTTCGGCGGCAAGCTCGACATGGCCGTGCAGCCCTACCTTGCGATCGCCGCCTGGCTGCTCGACCGGCCGGTGCGCTGCGCCTACACCCGCCCCGAATCGATGGCGAGCACGACCAAGCGCCATCCGGCGCGGATGCATGCGCGCCTCGCCGCCAACGCGGAAGGCCAGCTGCAGGCGATCGCGTTCCGGGGCGATTTCGATACCGGCGCCTATGCCTCCTGGGGGCCGACCGTGGCGACACGGGTGCCGATCCATTGCACCGGCCCCTACGCCGTGCCGGCAGTATTGGCGCAGACGCGCGCAATCCTCACCAACAACGCACCCTCGGGCGCATTCCGCGGCTTCGGCACACCGCAAGCCGCGATCGCGACCGAGAGCCTGATGGATGCGCTCGCCGACCAGCTCGGCATAGATCGGCTGGAATTTCGGCTCAAGAACGCGCTGAAAGTCGGCGACCGGACCGCGACCGGTCAGCTGTTGACGGCGAGCGTCGGCATGGCCGAATGCCTGAAAGCGCTGAAAGCTCCCTGGCAGGCGGCACGAACGGCCGCACGGGCGCACAATGCCGGCGAACCAATCGCCCGCCACGGCGTTGGCGTCGCCTGCATGTGGTACGGCTGCGGCAACACCGCGCTGCCCAACCCTTCGACGATGCGCGTCGCACTGATGGCCGACGGCCGCGTGGTTCTGTTCCAGGGCGCGGTCGACATCGGCCAGGGATCGAGCACCGTGCTCGCCCAGATCTGCGCCGAAGCCTTGGGCCTGCCGCTTGCCGCCCTGACGCTCAAGGGCGCGGATACGGCCCTCACACCCGATGCCGGCAAGACATCGGCCTCGCGGCAGACCTTCGTCTCAGGCCGTGCCACCTTTGCTGCCGCCACGGACCTCCGCCGGCAGATCCTGCGGCTTGCGAATGCCGGCGAGAGGGCTCGGCTTGAGCTCGCGGGCAGCCTGCTGACAATCACCGAGAACGGCGGCGCGCGCCGGGTCGATCTGGCGCGCCTGCCCGCGGACGCGGACGGCGCCGTTCTCACTGCCGAAGCAACCTTCGATCCGCCGACGACGGCGCTCGATACCGACGGCCAAGGCGTTCCCTACGCCACCTATGCCTTTGGCGCCCAGATCGCGGAAGTGCTGGTCGATCGCGAACTTGGCACCGTGCAGGTCCTCAAGGTCGTCGCCGCGCACGACGTCGGCCGCGCTGTCAACCCGGCCCTGGTCGAAGGCCAGATCGAGGGCGGTATCGCCCAGGGCATCGGCATGGCGCTGATGGAGGAGTACATTCCCGGCCGCAACACCAACCTGCACGACTACCTGATCCCGACCGTGGGCGACGTGCCGCCGATCGAGACGATCCTGATCGAGGATCCGGAGCCGCTCGGACCCTACGGCGCCAAGGGCGTCGGCGAGCCGGCGATGATCGCAACGCCGGCGGCGGTCCTGAACGCGATCCGCGACGCTACCGGTGTGACCATTGCCCGCGTGCCGGCGACGCCTGACCGGATGCGGGCGGCCATTGTTGCCGCCGGCCTGCGAGGCGCGAAAGCAGGCGATGTCCCGAGCTGAGCCCATCGAGCGCGTCGTTTGCGATGCCTGCCCGGTGCGCTGCCGGATCAAGCCGGGTGAGGTCGGCGCCTGCGACCGCTACGCCAACGTTGATGGTGTGCTCAACCGCGTCGATCCACTCGTTGTCGCGCGCCGCGCCGCCGAACGCGACCGGCCGCTGGTGCCGTTCTTGAACAAGGACGGCTGGGAAGGCGGCCTTCTGCACGAAAAGCACAGCTTCGTCACCGGCATCGGCGCTGGAACCACCTACCCGGACTACAAGCCGGCGCCGTTCATCGTTGCCAGCGAACATGAAGGTGTCGACATGGTGACCGTCGTCACCGAGGGGATCTTCAGCTACTGCGGCGCCAAGGTGAAGATCGACACCGATCGCCACATCGGCCCGGCGATGGCGTTCGTGCGCTGCGACGGCGAGCCGGTCGGCCACGTGACGACGGCCGAATACGGCTCGCAGATGCTCTCCCTGGGCGGCGTCCGCCACCTGACCGGCGGCTCGAAACGCGAGGGCGTGGTGACCTGCAGCACGCTTCTGGCGCTGTGCAACCGCGAGCGTGTCGAACTCAGCATCGATGGCGGCTCCACGCTGGCCATCGCCGCGGGCGAACCGCCGGTGATCGACGGGGAGCGCGAGGAGCGGATGCGCGTCGGCTGCGGCTCGGCCACCATCGGCATGTTCGCGCCTGCGTGGAAGGACCTGGTCGACGATGTCGTCGTGGTCGATGACCACATCACCGGCGTCCTGAGTGAGCACGAGGCGGGCAAGGCGCTGGGCATGAAACCAACCGGGATCTATGTCCGCGGCCGGCGCTCGACGCCCGGGCGCTACTTTCGCGTCGCCGAACCCGGCCAGGGCTGGGGCGGGACGGACATCACTGATCCGCTCGCGATCTTAGGCCCGTTCGATGCGAAGCTGGCACGGCCGGGCCAGACCCTGCTCATGGTCAGCACGACCGGCGAGGAAGCGGCCTACTTCGTTCTCGACGAGCACCTGATCCCGGTTGAAGCCGAAATGCCGGCAACGCTCGCGGCGACCGTGCGGTTGATCAGCGAGAACTGCGAGCCGGCCTTAAGCTCGGTCCTGTTCATGGGCGGTGCCGGCGGCTCCTTGCGCGCGGGCGTCACCCGCAACCCGGTCCACCTCACCCGCTCGGTCAAGGATTCGCTCGTCTACGTCTCCTGCGGCGGCGCGCCGGCCTATGTCTGGCCCGGCGGCGGCATCACGTTCATGGTCGATGTCTGCCGCATGCCGCAGCGCGCGTTCGGCTCGGTGCCGACGCCGGCGCTGGTCGCCCCGATCGAGTTCACCATGCGGCTCGACGACTATGCGGCCCTGGGCGGCCACGTCGAGCATGTCACCCGGCTGGACACAATCCGCGCCGACACTCGCCTGAGCGCCGTTGCCTGGAGTGGCGACAATCCGTGGCCGTTCGCGCGGAGCCATTTTGCCCGCAAGAAGGCGCCGTGAGCGGGGCCGCACAAGCCACGCTGCTGGCGGACGGCAGGCGGCTGTACCTCCAGCACGGGCCGATCGACCTGATCATCGCCGCTGATGGCGCGCGTGCGGAGGTCGAGGCCGCGTACCGGCAAGCCTGGGCGGCCTTTACCCCGGTGCTGGCAGATCTGGTCGATGAGCTGAGCCTGCTCCGGCGGCCGGTTGAAGCCGAAGCGATCGCCGTCGAGGGTCCGGTGGCACAGCGCATGGTCGATGCCTGCCGACCGCATGCAGCCCTGTTCATCACGCCGATGGCGGCGGTCGCCGGCGCGGTCGCCGATCATGTGCTGGCGGCGATGCTCGAAGGCCGGCACCTTAAGCGCGCGTACGTCAACAATGGTGGCGACATCGCGCTCTTCCTTGCGCCTGGCACCTGCTTCGAGATCGGCATCGTCCCCTCACTTGCGGCGCCGCGCATCGCCGCGGTGGCGACGATAGCCGCCGCAAGCCCGGTCCGCGGCGTCGCCACCAGCGGCCAAGGGGGGCGCAGCCTTTCGTGCGGCATCGCCGACGCGGTCACCGTACTCGCGCGCTCGGGCGCTCAAGCTGATGCGGCAGCGACGCTGATCGCCAACGCCGTCGACATCGACAGCCGCGTCATCGAACGGCAGCCGGCCAATACGGTCGTCGAGGACACGGACCTTGGCGCGCTGCCGGTGGTCACCGCCGTTGGCGCGCTGACAGCAGCCGAAGTCGAGAGCGCGCTCGACGCCGGCCGCGCCGTCGCCAGCGACATGCGTGAGCGCGGCTTGATCGCGGCGGCGTATCTGCACTTGCGCGGCCGCCAGCGGCTTGTCGGCGCACCGCTTCCGGTGCTACGCCAGGAGCAGCGGGGGCAGGCGGCGTGAGCGCGAACGATACCGCGAACGCACGCCGCGAGGAGGAGGAGACGATGGCGCGCACGACGATCCGCAAGCTGGTGACCTGGGTCGAGGAAACGCGCCGCGAAGCCGGCCGCGAGATCGCGCCGCCGACTCGCAAGGCGGCCGCGATCGCCGTCATCGAAAACCCGTTTGCAGGATGCTTTGCCGAGGACCTTGAGCCCTTGATGGCGATCGGCGAGGCGTTGGGCGGCCTCCTCGGCGAACGCGCCGTTGCCGCGCTCGGCATCAACCCGGAGCAGATCGAGAGCTACGGCAAAGCCGCAATCGTCGGCGAGGCAGGCGAACTGGAGCATGCAGCCGCGATCCTGCACCCCCGGCTCGGCGCGCCGCTGCGCAAGGCGGTGCACACGGGGGCGGCCCTGGTGCCATCAGCCAAGAAGATGGGCGGCATCGGCACCGCAATCGACGTTCCGCTCGGCCATAAGGATGCGGCCTTCGTGCGCAGCCACTTCGATGCGATGGAGGTGCGCCTGGCGGATGCGCCGCGGGCAGGCGAAATCCTGGTTGCGGTGGTGCTGAGCGACTCCGGCCGGCCGCTGGCGCGCGTCGGCGGCCTCACCGTGGCGGAAATCAAGGGCGAGGACGGACTGCGATGAGCCAGGCCATGAACGGCGGTCGCACCGGCACTGCGAAACAGCGAACGGAGAGTCACAGCATGCTTACGCGCAGAGATTTTCTCGCCGCCGGCGCGGCGACATTTGCCGTTGCCACCGGCGGTCCGCGCTGGAGTGCAGCGGCCGAGCCGATCCGCATCGGCGAGATCAACAGCTACTCCGGCCTGCCGGCCTTCACCCTGCCCTACCGCAACGGCTGGCAACTCGCCGTAGACGAGATCAACGCCGCCGGCGGCGTCCTCGGCCGGCCGCTCGAAGTCATCTCGCGCGATGACGGCGGCAAGCCGGGCGACGCAGTGACAGCGGCAAATGAACTGGTGGCGCGCGAGAAGGTAGCGCTCCTGGTCGGCACTTTCTTCTCCCATGTCGGTCTTGCCGTGGCCGATTTTGCGAACCAGAAGAAGATCCTGTTCGTCGCCGCCGAGCCCTTGAGCGACGCCCTTACGTGGGAGAAGGGCAATCGCTACACCTTTCGCCTGCGGCCCAGCGTGTCGATGCAGGCCGGCATGCTGGCCGAGGAAGCGGCAAAGCTGAAAGCGAAGCGATGGGCCAGCATCGCCCCAAATTATGAGTACGGACAGTCGGCAGTTGCGGCGTTCAAGCGCCTGATGACGGCGCGCCGGCCGGATATCGAGTGGGTAGCAGAGCAGTGGCCGGCGCTGGGCAAGCTCGATCCCGGCCCGACCGCGCAGGCTCTGGCAGAAGCCAAGCCTGAGGCAATCTTCAACGTCACCTTCGCTGCCGATCTGACCAAGTTCGTGCGCGAGGGCCAGACCCGTGGGCTGTTCAAGGACCGCGAGGTCGTGAGCATTTTGACCGGCGAGCCTGAATACCTCGACCCGCTCGGTGCGGAAGCGCCGATCGGTTGGATCGTCACCGGCTATCCCTGGTACGAAATCGATACGCCGCGGCATCGCGCCTTCCTTGCCGCCTATCAGGCGCGCTTCAACGACTATCCGCGCTTGGGCTCGGTGGTCGGTTACGCGGCGATGAAATCGGTCGCCGCCATCATCACCCGCGCGGGCAAGGTCGATACCGAACTGATGGTGGAAGCGGCCAAGGGGGTCGAGGTGGAAACGCCGTTCGACGAGATCATCTTTCGCGGCATCGATCATCAGTCGACGCTCGGCGCCTACGTCGGGCGGACGGCGCTTCGGGACGGCAAGGGCGTCATGGTCGACTGGCGCTACGCCGACGGCGCCGATTACCTCCCCAACGCGGAGGAGGTCGCCAAGCTGCGCCCGGCTCGGTAGGGCAGCGAAGCACCGAAGGCGCGTCGCCGCCGCCGGCGAGCGAAGGACAAGAGGTGGCGTTCGTCGTCATCCAGTTTTTGAACGGACTTGCGAGCGCCGCAGATCTGTTCCTGGTTTCGGCTGGGTTGTCGATCATCTTCGGCGTCACCCGCATCGTCAATTTTGCGCACGGCTCGTTCTACATGCTGGGCGCGTATCTGGCGTTTACGCTGGTTGGGGGCGTGTTCGGCCCCAGCCTCGGCTTCTGGCCGGGGATCGTCGCCGCCGCGATCGCGGTCGCGGCGCTGGGCGGCCTCCTCGAAGTCACGCTGCTGCGGCGCATCTACCGGGCGCCCGAGTTGTTCCAGCTGCTGGCAACCTTCGGCGTCGTCTTGATCGTGCAGGATCTGGTGCTGCTGGTCTGGGGCCCGGAAGACCGCATCGGCCCGCGCGCACCGGGCCTCGAGGGCGCGGTGGCCCTGCTCGGCTACCAGTTCCCGCGCTACGACCTGTTTCTGATCGCGCTGGGCCCGATCGTCCTTGGGGGCCTCTATCTCCTGTTCCGAAGGACGCGCTGGGGCATTCTCGTCCGCGCCGCGACGCAGGACCGGGAGATGGCGGCGGCCTTGGGGGTCAACCAGCGCTGGCTGTTCACGTCCGTGTTCGTTTTGGGCGCGTTCCTCGCCGGCCTTGGCGGCGCCGTGCAGTTGCCGCGCGAAGCGGTGCATCACACGATGGACCTTGAGATCATCGTCGAGGCCTTCGTCGTCGTCGTCATCGGCGGGCTCGGCAGCGTCACGGGCGCCTTTCTCGCGTCTGTCATTCTCGCCGAGCTCAATGCCTTCGGCATTGTCATTTTTCCGGAGATCACGCTCGTTCTCGTGTTCCTGGTGATGGCGGTCGTGCTGGTGATCCGGCCGACCGGGCTGCTCGGCCGGCCGGAGTTCGCGATTCGCGCCGCCTCCGGCCTGGCAGAGCCGCCAATCACGCCGCAATCGGAGGCCGCCCGCAACTGGGTGTTCGCCGGTGTGCTCGGGCTCGCGGTCCTGCCGGTGATCGCGGACGCCTATGTGCTGAGCGTGGCGACCGAGATCATGATCTTCGTGCTGTTCGCTATCAGCTTGCAGTTCCTGATGGGCATTTCCGGCATGG
Source organism: Defluviicoccus sp. (assembly GCA_049291695.1). GTDB lineage: Bacteria > Pseudomonadota > Alphaproteobacteria > Rhodospirillales > Defluviicoccaceae > Defluviicoccus. Next base: position 86,310 of record JBATPX010000217.1, on the reverse strand, counting down.
TCTCGTTCGGCCATGCCGCTCCGTTCGGCCTCGGCGCCTATGGCGCGGCCCTGATGATCAGGCACGCCGGCGCGCCGATGGAGCTCGCGTTCCTGGCCGGCATCGGGCTTGCCGCCGCCGGTGCGCTCCTGATCGGCTGGTTCTGTGTCCGGCTGACAGGGGTCTACCTCGCGATGCTGACCCTTGCCTTCGCGCAGATCGCATGGTCGATCGCCTTCCAGTGGTACGGGGTGACAGGCGGCGACAACGGCATCGTCGGCGTCTGGCCCGCCGCATGGGCGGCGGCACCAGAGGTGTTCTTTTACCTCACGCTTGCCGTCACTACGCTCGCGCTCGTTATCGTGCGCCGCGTCATCTTCGCACCGTTCGGCTTCGGCTTGCGTGCCTGCCGCGATTCGATGCTGCGGGCAGAGGCGATCGGGATCGATCGACGCCAGGTGCAGTGGTTCGGCTTCGCACTCGCTGGCGCATTCGCCGGCGTCGCCGGTGCCCTCTATGCCTTCCTTAAAGGCAGCGTGTTTCCGGACGTGCTTGCCGTTCCGGTTTCCATCGATGGCCTGGTCATGGTGCTGCTGGGCGGCATCCAGCGGCTGAACGGCCCGATCGTCGGTGCGCTCGTGTACAAGCTGCTGCAGATCGTGCTCGCGAGCTACACCGACTACTGGCGGCTCGTCATTGGCGTGGTCATCGTCGGCCTGGTCGTCGCCTTTCCGCAAGGCATCGTCGGATTTTTCGGCACCCGGCTGGACGCCTTGCTCATGCAGCGGCGGAGCGGCCCGTGACACCGGTCTTAAGCGTCGACGGCCTGACCAAGCGCTTCGGCGGCGTGACGGCGGTCGACGACGTCAGCTTTTCCGTCCAGGCCGGCGAACTGCTAGCAATCATCGGCCCCAACGGCGCCGGCAAGAGCACGTGCTTCAACATGGTCGGTGGCCAGCTGCGACCGGACCGCGGCCGGGTGCGGCTGTTTGATCACGACCTGGTCGGCCTGCCGCCGCGGCGGATCTGGCGCTTAGGCGTCGGCCGGACGTTCCAGATCACGGCCGTCTTCCAGTCGATGACGGTCGTTGAGAATGTGCAGATGGCGCTCATTTCGGGGCGCGGCAGGATTGGCGCCATCTGGCCCAAGGCCACGCACCTTTACGTCGATGAGGGGCTTGAGCTATTGTCGCGCGTCGGCATGCTGGACCAGGCCGACCGGCCGTGCAGCGTGCTCGCCTACGGCGATCTGAAGCGGGTCGAGCTGGCGGTAGCGCTCGCCAATGCGCCGAAGCTGCTCTTAATGGATGAGCCGACCGCAGGCATGGCGCCGGCCGAGCGGATCGAGCTGATGCGGCTCACGGCCGCCATCGTTGGCGAGCGGGGCATCAGCGTGTTGTTCACCGAGCATGACATGGACGTCGTGTTCGCGCACGCGAGCCGGATCATCGTCCTCAATCGCGGCCGGCTCGTTGCGGCTGGCTCGCCGGCCGAGGTTCGTGCCAATCCCGCCGTCCAGGAGATCTACCTCGGCTCGGCCGACATTGCCAGCCCGGCAGGGCCGCCCGCATGAGGCTGGAAGTCCACAAGCTCAGCGCCTTCTACGGCCGCGCCCAGATCCTGTTCGACATCAGCCTCAAGGTGGAGCGCGGCGAGGTCGTGGCGCTCTTGGGGCGCAACGGCGCCGGTAAATCGACGACGCTGAAAAGCATTGTCGGCCTGGTGGAACGGCGCTCTGGGCGGATCGTTTTCGACGGCCGCGACATCACGCATGCGCCGACGCCGCAAATCGCCCGCGCCGGTCTCGGCTACGTGCCGGAGGACCGCCGCATCTTTACCGAGCTCACCGTTGCCGAGAACCTCCTCGTCGGCCGGCAGCCGCCGCGGCCCGGCGCGCCTTCGTGGACTGAAAAAAGCCTGTTCCGGCTGTTCCCCAATCTCGGCCAGATCAGCGCACGAACGGCAGGCGAGATTTCCGGCGGTGAGCAACAGATGTTGACGATCGCGCGCACGCTGATGGGCAACCCGGCAACGCTGATGTTGGACGAGCCGTCGGAAGGCCTGGCGCCCTTGATCGTCGAGCAGCTGGGACAGGCCATCCTCACCTTGAAGCAGCAGGGCCTTAGCATTTTGCTGTCGGAGCAGAACCTGCGCCTTGCGCGCGCAATCAGTGACCGCGTCTCCATTATCGAGAAGGGCCGAATCCGCTTCGAGGGAACAATGGCAGATCTTGCCGGCGATCGCGCGATCAGCCGGATGTATCTCGCCGTCTGATCCGCAGCCACGGCCGGCACTTGCCCGCCGCATGCCCCCGCAACCAAACCGGACAGGCGGCGGCGGGCGAAGTCAGCTTGAACACCTCCGCAGGCTCGGATACACAATGTTCTTGCTGCCGGGAAACGGCGTGCCTTTGATAGCTCTGCAACAAGAATAATCGGTCGTTTAGCGGTCAATCGTGGCAACCTGCCGCTCGAGGCGTGCGGCAGAAATGGGTGGGCGCGGCGCTCTCCGTCAGCGCTGTGGACTCTTCCGGTTTTTTGGAGCGAGCGGCGGCTTGATGACACGAACGGATTGCGGGATGCGCTTACGGATGCGGCTCGGGATGACTGTCGGTGCGTTGGTCACGGTCGGCCTTGCCGCGGGATGCGAAAAGACGATCGAGCCCAGCACCGGCGAGAGGAACATGCGTGTGACGGTCCCGCTGACGCCGGCCCACCGCGAGCGCCTCGACCGACAATGGCAGGAGTGCGTCCGATTTCGCTCGGTGAGCGCGTGCGAACGGCGGTTTCCGGGCACCAGGCCGGCAGGCGGATCGGTCCCCGCCGTGCCGGCAGAGGCAGACGCGGAAAACGAGGCGCCCGCCGATCATCCGACGGCTGAGCAGGCGCCGGAGGCCGACCAATGAGCGGCACACCGTTCCGCCGCTTGGGCCGCCTCCATGTCGATTACATCCGGGCGCAGCGGCTGGAGATCGAAGGTCTGCTCGAGCGCTATTCGCAGCTCGTTGCCGCCTCCGGAGGCCCGGCTGCCGAATAAGAGGCCGGCTGCCGAATAAGAGGTAGGTGATGACGGGCCGACATCAGCCCTTGCCTGAGATCCCGCTGCTCCAGGTTGGCGCGGACTGGCCGTTCGAGACGCTTGTTCACGCATTCGAGCGGGCAAATGCGCTGCTGGACGAAGGCAGCAGGCGCTTTCCCGGGTTTGCGATCCGGGCCGCCGATGCGCTCTCGCGGCGCTGGCTGGAACGCTGGCACGAACCCTATCTTGCGGAGGTCGATCGCATCGCGGCGCGGATCGGCCGGCCGGGCGCGTACTTTCTCAACGTCAGCTACGAATGGGGCTGCACCTCGCGGGCAGGACCGTCGCCCGACGGCCGCTCGGCGCAGCTGACACGTGTGCTTGACTGGCCGGACCGCGGGCTCGGCCGGCATGTCATCGCCGCGGTCGTCGATGGCGCGGCCGGGCCGTGGTTGACGATGACGTGGCCGGGGTACACCGGCGTGCTCCAGGCGGTGGCGCCACGGCGGTTCGCTGCTGCCCTCAATCAGGCGCCGATGCAAAAGCCGGTCGGCTTCTATCCGCTTGATTGGCTGGTTACCCGCCTGCACGTCTGGGACCGGCCGCATCTGACGGCAGCGCATCTGTTGCGACAGGTCTTCGAGCGCGCGCGCACCTTTGCCGAGGCCAAAGCGCTGCTCGTGGAGACCCCGATCGCGCTGCCGGCGATCTATATCCTTGCCGGGCTCGCCGCCGATGAGGCTTGCGTGATCGAGCGGCAGCCGGAATGCGCGCACGTGATCGAGGGAGATGCCTGCGCTGCCAACGCTTGGCAGGCAACGGCCGGGCCCGGTCGTGCGCGCGGGCATGACAATGCCGAGCGTGTCGCAAGCCTGCGCTCCGTCGCGGACGCGCTGGACGGCGCCTTCGAGTGGCTTCGGCCGCCGGTGCTCAACCGCAGGACCCGACTTGCCTTCGTTGCCGACGCCTCCAGCGGCTCAGCCATCGCCCAGGGGCTCGAAATGGACGGGCCGGCGACGGCCGTTCTTCGCTGGGGTCCGCCACCCGAAATTGCACGCGAAGCCCGGCAATAACGCGCTTCTCTTCGCTTTAGGCGCGTGCTAGCCTCGGTCGTGCTTCCTCAAGCGGACCCGCACCTCGGCACAAGGATAGGGATGGGCGATCATGACGGAATTTGACGCAGACGAGCGTTGGCGCCTCTGCGTGGAGCAGCGGAGCCCCAGGAGATCGATCCGGGCCCGGGTGGGGCGAGTCATTCTCGCATCGGCGTTCGGTGCCGCGCTGATCGCGGTTGCAGGGGTCGGTCCCGGCCTCGCGCAGCAGCCGCGTTCAGCCATCGAAGCCTACGGCGCGGCTGCGGAGGATTTCGCCTTCGACGCCGCCGATACGGATGGCGATGACAAGATCAGCGAGGCCGAACTGGCCCGCGATGCGGCGGCCGGGTTCAGCGGCCTGGACGCGGACCGCAGCGGGACGCTGACATCCGGCGAGCTAGAGGCCCACGACCCGGCACGGTTCGCGCGGGTGGATAAAAACGGCGACGGCAGACTTTCGTTTAAAGAGGTCATGGCGCACAAGTCGCGGGCCTTCAACGAGGCCGATAAGGACAAGGACGGATACCTCTCGTTCAAGGAGATGCGTGATGCAGTCGCGGCCGAAGTGGGCGAGTGAGACGATGTCTAATCAGAGCGCCACTGCCCCCAATCGCTTAGCCCTGACGGCAATCGCGGGGCTGTTCGCCTTGGTGCTGGCCGGCTGCGCCGGCGATGGAACTGCCTCGCCGGGCATCGGTACGGTTGGGGGTGCCGCCGCCGGTGCCGGCGCCAGCCGGGCCCTGTTCGGTTCAAGCACGTCGGGCATGCTGCTCGGCGCCGCTGCAGGCGGGCTTGCCGGCAACATGACGCTGGACCGCCAGGCGGAGCAGCGCCGGCAGAGCGACGCCCAGGCGACCGCCGATGCCAACATGCGCAGGCAGCTCGAGTTCGAGCGTCAACGCACCTTGCAGCAGGAGGAAACCCGCCGCCAGATCGAAGAACAGCGCCAGTTCGACGAATGGCGCCGGCAGCAGGGTCGCTAGCGGATCGGATCTGAGGCTTGTATCCCAATCATCAGCGCGGTCGATCCACTAACTTGTTGATTTGATGGTTTAATTTAACCATCGGATGAAGATCTGCGATTGGCAGCGAACCACTCGAGCGAGGCAGTGTGACGTGCCGCAGCCCCACCCGCGCGCGGGTGGGGCGACCGGAACGAGCGCGCTTTGCCGCAAACCATCGGCTGGCTGGTGACGCCACATCCTCCCGCGATGACCGTGCAGGCCGATACGTTCGTCACCATGACGATTGCGATGTGCGTCTTCTTCATCGGCAGCGCGATCGTGAGCCGGGTCAGACCGTTTCGGGAATTCAGCATTCCGGAATCGGTCGTCGGCGGTTTCGCCACCGCCATCATCATCACGCTCATATACTACTCTTTTGACCTGGAAATTACGTTCGATATTACAAGGCGAGATTTGTTTCTCGCTTATTTTTTTTCGGCACTTGGTCTGCGATCTATTATCAGCGAGATCTTTTCCAGCAGACGGCCTTTATTTCTGCTCGTCCTTCTCGCTACGGTCTTCATCGTGGTGCAGAACGGCGTCGGCATGGCCATCGCCATCGCCTTCGACCATCACCCGAAACTCGGCATCGTCGCGGGCTCGATGGCGCTGATGGGCCGCGCAGGCACCACGATCGCCTGGGCGCCCCTGTTTGAAGAACGGTTCGGACTGGAGCATGTATCGCGCTTCGGCCTCGGCGCCACCATGGCGGGACTGATCGCCGCGTGCTGCATTGGCGGCCCAATCGCCCGATTTCTCATCCGTCACCACCGCTTGGCAAGCCCGGGCCAGAGTGCCGACCTGGACGTCGGGATTTCCCGCGACGTGGCGTCGCCGCAGCTGGATTACCGCGCCTTCATGCTGGCACTGCTGCGCATCCACATCACGATCATCATCGGCCAACTCCTGATCTGGGGGCTTGCCGCGCTCGGCATCGAGTTGCCGCTGTACGTCACGTGCCTTCTCGCCGGCCTCGTGCTCGGCAATGTGATGCCGCGGATGGCGCCGAAGGTCGACTGGCACGGCAGTGATCAATGGCTTTCGATGGTTGCCGACGTCTGTCTCGGCCTGTTCTACACCATGACCTTGATGAGTATGCAGTTGTGGACGACGCAAGGCATGCTCGGCTTCCTCGTCGTTACCATCGCGGTCCAAGCGCTGTTAGCGACGCTCTACGCCTGTTTCTGCGTGTACCGGGTGATGGGCCGAGACTACGACGCGGCGGTGATGGCGAGCGGGTTCGCCGGCATGTCCCTTGGATCGACGGGAACGACGATGGCGATCATGACCGCCGTCGCCAAGCAATACGGTCGCGCCCCACGTGCGTTCGTCATCGTGCCGCTGGCATGCGGCTTTTTCATCGATATCGTCAACTTTGTCTGGATCGCGGTGTTCGCCGCGCTGTAGAAGCCGCTGGCGTGCACTTCGCGGCACCGCATGGTGTCCGGGACGAGGAAAGGAGAAGTGCCGATGTGGCCGGCCGTCAAGTCTATCCTCCTTGGTGTTGCCATCGCCGGCGCCCTGTCCGGCTGTGAGGCGGAACCGCCGGACATCCCGGAACAGGTCCGGCCCATCCGGACTTTTACCGTCACCGAAGTCGCGAGCGGCCAGGTCCGGCGCTTCTCCGCGGTAATTCAGCCGAGCGACACCGCGCAGCTCAGCTTCCAGGTCGGCGGCAATGTTCGCGAGGTGCGGGTCAGCCAAGGCGACCGCGTCGCGACGGGCGACGTGCTCGCCATTCTCGATCAGGCGCCGTACCGTTTGGACGTCCGGGCGGCGGAGGCGGACCTGGCGCGAGCCCGCGCCTATCTCGCCAACATGCGGGCGGAGTTCGAGCGTCAGCGGACGCTGTATCGTCAGGGCTGGGTTGCGAGGGTCCGCTTCGACAATGCCGAGCGGGACTATCGGGCGGCATCGAGCCGGATCGATTACACCGTCGCCCGACTTGATCTGGCGAGACGGGACCTCGCCAACACGACGCTTGCAGCGCCGTTCGCAGGCTCGATCGCGATCCGCGCTGTCGATCCTTTCGTCGAAGTGCGGGCCGGGCAGATGGTTTTTCAGATCGATGCCGAAGGTGGCCTGGAGGCAGAATTCGGCGTTCCGGAAACGGTCATCGGCGAAATTACGCTTGGCATGCCGGTGCAAGTCCAGACCCCTCAGATGGCAGAGCCGCTGGCGGCGCTGATTACCGAGATTGGCAGCGCCGCCGGCGCCGGGACCGTTTTTCCGGTGCGCGCGGCGCTGACCGATCCGCCGCCCTTGCTGCGTCCAGGGATGACGGCCGAGGCATCGTTGACGCTCGCGCACGGCGCGACCGACGTCGGGTTCTTCGTCCCCTTGTCGGCCGTCGCACCGAGCGAGCAGCCGGGGGAGGGGTTCGTCTTCGTCTACGATCCGAAGACGTCAACGGTGAACCGGAGGGCAGTGAAAACGGCACAGGCTACGCGCGGCAACGTGGTTGCCGTCACCGGTATCATGATCGGGGAAAGGCTGGCTTCGGCCGGGATCAGCTTTCTGGCGGACGGCCAGAGGGTAGCCCTCCTGGCGCCTGACCGCGGAAGCTGAGACGGCGCACCTCCATAAACCCGATCGCGAGGCAACATGCTGGGCAAGATCACCGAGTTTGCGATCGAAACGAACAGGATCACGATTCTGTTCCTGATTGGCATCCCGCTGATCGGGCTGCTGATCTTCTTGGATTACCCGCGTCAAGAGGACCCCTCGATCGAGATCAGGGAAGCGATCGTCACTGTCTTCAATCCCGGCATGGATGTCTATGAGGTCGAAGACCTCATCACTCGCACAGTCGAAGAAAAGATCCGTGAGATCGGCGAAGTCGACGATATCTGGTCGTACAGCCGCAGCGGTGCGGCCACCATTCATGTCGAGCTGGCCGACGAAGTGAATGCAGAGGATTTTTCTCGGATCTGGCAGGACCTGCGCAACCGGATGGGCGACGTCGCGCGGATTCTTCCGACAGGCACCTTGGGGCCATTCGTCAACGACGAATTCGGACTGACGGCGGTTGCCACTGTAGCACTTTGGAGCGACGGCTTCACGCTCGAGGAAATGCGCAGGGTCGCTCGCAACGTCCGCCAGCAGTTGGACGGTCTCGGAGGCGTGCAGCAGATCAACGTCTTCGGCATTCAGGCCGAGCGGGTCTTTCTGGAAGTGTCGAGCGCCCGGCTGGCGCGTCTCGGCATTCCGCCCGCCGTGTTGTTCGAAACGCTGCGCGCGCAGAACGTCCTGTTGCCAGGGGGCGTGATCAACGCCGACGGCCAGAACCTGATTATCGAGCCCTCCGGCACATTCGCCAGCGTGGATGACATCGCGGCGGTGTTGATCCCCGTACCGGGCACCGGGGGGAGCATCCCGCTCAAGGATATCGTTGAGGTTCGCCGCGATTTCGTCGATCCGGCCGACCGACCGGTGTTCTTCAACGGCCATCCGGCGATCGTCTTGAGTGTTTCGATCCTGGACGGCACCAACGCTGTCGAGTTCGGACAGCGGCTGACGCAGAAAATCCACGAAATCGAGCAAACCCTGCCGGTTGGCCTGGCCCTCGACTTTGCGACCTTCCAGCCAGACCTGGTTGAACGGGCGGTCAACGGCGCCATCAGCAACCTTGGCCAGACGCTCGTCATCGTGACCGTCGTTGTCGTCCTTTTCCTCGGCGTGCGCACCGGCTTGATCGTCGGTGCCTTCATCCCGGTGACCATGCTTCTGGGTCTGGTGGGCATGTCCTTGTTGGGCGTCGAGCTCCAACGGATGTCGATCGCCACCATGATCATCGCGCTTGGCATGATGGTCGACAACGCGATCGTCGTCGCCGAGGGCATCCGCAACCGGATCGAGGCCGGCGAGGATCGCAAGGCGGCGGCGATCGCCACCGGCAAGGAGCTTGGACTGCCGCTCTTGACCTCCACGCTGTCGACGATCTTCGCCTTCATGCCGATCGCCCTCGCCATCGGCAGCGTCGGCGAATACACGCTGTCACTGGGCCAAGTGGTGATCCTGGTCCTGCTCGGCTCGTGGTTCATGTCGATGTACATGACCCCGACGCTGAGCTGCTGGTTCATGACCGCCCGCCCGCAAGCCAGCGGCGGCGGGAAGGTCGATCCCTACGATTCCGCATTCTATCGGCGTTATCGGCAATTCCTTGAATCGCTGCTGCGCCGGCGTCCCCTTTGTATCGCCGTCGTCGTTGCCTGCCTGGTCGGCACCGTCTTCGCCGGGCGCTTTGTCGTCAAGGAGTTCTTTCCGGCCAACGATCGCAACCAGTTTCTCGTCTACGTCGATCTGCAGGCCGGTGCCCACGTCGATGAGACGACCCGCGTTGTCCAGGCCATTACCGACTGGCTCGGGAACGACTCCACCAATCCCGAGGTGACCAAGACCATCGCCTACGTCGGCAGCGGTGGACCGCGGTTCTTTCTCTCGCTTTCGCCAATCAACCCCGATCCCCACGCGGCCTTTGTGCTGGTGGAAACGGCCTCCAACCTTGACGTGCCCGCTCTGGTCGCGCGAACCCGGGCCTACATCGACACGCAGTTCCCCGAGGCGCGCGGCAAGGTCAAGGCGATGTGGTTCGGGCCAACCGAGGCCGGGCTGGTGGAGATCCGGATCAGCGGCCAGGACGAGACTGTACTGATGGCCAAAGCAGAGCAGTTGATGGCGGCATTCCGCGCTGTTCCCGGCACCATCGAAATCGAGCAGGACTGGCAGAACCGGGTGCTGACGCTGGCGGTTGAGATTGACCAGACGCGGGCGCGCCGGGCCGGCGTTACGTCCGCGGATGTCGCCGCCGCGCTGAACGCCTTCGTCAGCGGCGGCACGGTCACCGAGTACCGGGAAGGCGACGCCGTGATTCCCATCGTCTTGCGCGGTACGGAAGCCGAGCGCAATCAGCTTTCCGCCATTCTCGATCTCGATGTCTATTCGGCCTCACTGGGCACCTTCGTCCCATTACGGCAGGTTGCCGAGCTTCGCAGCACCTGGGATCCCTATCGGATCAACCGGCGCAATCTGGAACGCACCGTCACCGTCCAGGCCAAGCACCTTCACCTCAAGGCCGGGCAACTCACTGAGGAAGTGTTGCCGGCAATCGAAGGTTTGGACCTGCCGGCTGGCTACCGCTGGGAATTCGGCGGCGAGCTGGAAAGTGCGGCCACTGCACAGAGCAACCTGACCGCCAATTTCCCGATCGCCGGTTTTCTCATCGTGCTGATTATGGTGTGGCAGTTCAACTCGTTCCGGCGCGCCGCGATTATCCTGTTGACCATCCCGATGGCATTTGCGGGTTCGGTCATCGGTCTGCTCGTCGTTGGCGCCCCGTTCGGCTTCATGTCGCTTCTGGGCCTGATCAGCCTCGCCGGCATCATCACCAACAACGGGATCGTGCTGATCGACAACATCGAGACCCAGCGGCGGGCCGGCCTGGACCCCTATGCCGCCATCATCGCGGCGTCGGTCTCCCGCTTCCGGCCGATCCTGATCACCACGGTGACCACCATTCCCGGCCTTCTGCCGCTGATCGTTTGGAGGGATCCGTTGTTCTTCAGCTTGGCCGTGGTCATCGCCTTCGGTCTCTTGATCGGCACCGTGCTGACGCTGGGGGTCGCGCCAGTCATGTACAGCCTGTTCCTGCGGGTTGCGGTTCCCGCCAGGACTGAAGCCGAAAGCGCCAGCGGACGCTGATCAGGGACACCATCCCAGCGCCGTTACGAGACGCCTTCGGCCGCAGCGGCATCGAGGCTTTCGCTCAAGATATCGAGGGCCTTGTCGAGCTCGCTGCGGCGGATGATCAAGGGCGGCGAGAGCGTCAGCACGCTCCGCATCGTGAGCTTGAAGCCCAAGCCCCGCGCGAGCGCGTGGTACAGAACCCGCTCGGCGAGCTGCGGCGCCGGTGCACCGTCCGCGCTCACCAGCTCGATGCCGATGAGAAGGCCCTGGCCGCGCACCTCGCCGATGCAGCGCCGGCCGGCCGCGATCTCGGCCAAGCGGGCGAGCGCGTAACGGCCTAGCATCGCCGCATTCTCGACCAGACCCTCATTTTCGATGACGTCAAGGGTGGCAAGCGCGGCTGCCGCCAGCACCGGATTCTTCTCATGCGTGTAGTGGCCGAGTGCCAGCTCCGGCGCGACGTCGAGGCCGGACGGCACCAGCACCGCCGCCAACGGCAGCACGCCGCCGCCCAGTGCCTTGCCGAGCACCAGGATGTCCGGCGTAACGCCGGTGTGCTCGAACGCGAACAGGCGGCCAGTCTTGCCGAGCCCGGTCGGGATTTCATCGAAGACGACGAGTGCGCCAACGGAGCGCGCAGCTGCCCCGACGCGTGGCCAGAAGCCGGGCGGTGGCAGGTAAGGCACGGCGCGAATCGGCTCCGCCACCAGGGCTGCGATGTCAGCCTCCCGCTCGAGCGTGTACTGGGCCGTGCTCGCGCACGCCATCCGGCAGCGGTCGAGATCGGGGGCGCCGCTTGGCGACGGAAAGCCGAACGGGCAGCGGAAGCACGCGAACGGTGGCACATGAGCATCGCCCGGCAGCAGCGGCCCAAGCCGGCCGTCGCGAAACAGAGCCTCGCCACCGACGCTGGCGGCGCCATAACCGGCGCCGTGAAAGGAGTCCCAGAACGACAACGTCCGGTGCCGGCCGGTGGCAACGCGGGCGAGCTTGAGCGCAATCTCGATCGCCTCCGAACCGCCCGGCGCAAACAGCACCTTGCCGAAGCCGGCAGGTGCGAGGCGCAGCAACCGTTCGGCCAGCGCAATGGCCGGCTCGCAGGTGAACCGCCGCGGTGCGAACGAGAGCGCGTCGAGTTGCCGATGGATGGCTGCGATGACGTGCGGGTGCGCGTAACCGACGTGATGGGCGCTGTTGCCATGGAAGTCCATGTACCGACGGCCATCCGCATCCTCGATCCAGATGCCTTCGGCACGCCGGATTGCCGCGAGGCAGGGGCTGGAGAGCGATTGGCGGACGAACACCGCTTGGTCGCGCGCGACGAGCCGGCGGCCGGCCTCGCCAAGGGACATTTCCTGCCAGCGGGCGCGTTCGGATCCGAGGTTGACGTCACCCTCGCTGGCGATGAAGCCGCCGCTCAAGGCTTGTCACCGCGGGCGAGCCGCCGGTTGATCACGTCAAGGACACGCAAGACATCGCCAACCGAGTCGACAACGTAGTGGGCGCCCGCTCGACGCAGTTTGTCTGCGGCCGCATCCCGTCGCTCGGAACGGGACTCCTCGTCCAGTGCCCACCATTCGGCCTCCGTCAGGCCGACTTCGTTGCCCGTGACCGTGATCCCCACCGACCACATGCCGCCGTTCAGCCCCTCTTGGATATCGACCACGGTATCGCCGATCTTGACCACGGCCTCGACCGGATAGATGCCGAGCCGGGCGAGTGCCGCAAGCGCCGGAAACGGCGACGGCCGGCCAAGTGGCGCATCCTCGGCGGCGATCACGCAGTCCGGCCGGTAGCCCTGAGCCTCGGCCTCGGCAGCGACGACGGCCATCACCGCGCGCGGATAGCCGGTGGTGGTGCCGATCGTGAGGCCGCGCGCCCGCATGGCCTCGACAGCGTCAAGCGCACCGGGGATCAGCCGCGCGTGACGGCGAACGGCGGTCAGCTGCAGCGGAAGAAAGGCGTCGTACAGGCGATCGATATCGTCCTCGCCGGCCGGGCGCCCGTGCTGCGCCTGCCAAGCCGCAGCGACGTCGGGCATCGTGGTGATCGCCTTGATATGGTCGCGCTTGGCCATGCCCATCGTCGCCCGCGCTTGATCGATGCTGATCGCGACACCTTCGGCGGCGAACGCTTCGATGAAGGTGGCCGCCGGCGCCTGACAGCCGAAGTCGACGACAGTACCGGCCCAGTCGAGCACGGCGGCCTTCAGCGGTCCGCGATAGCTGCGGCGGCTCACCCCGCTCATGCCTGCCTCCCCGCCTGGCCTCCCGGCGCCGGCGCGCCCGACGCGACGTCCATCTCGCGCATCGTCTCGCCGATGGCAGCAAGCGCAGCGCGGATCTCCGCCTCGCCGATGCGGCCGATGCAGCCGATGCGGAAGCTCTCCGCCACGGTCAGCTTGCCGGGGTAGATCGCGAAGCCCTTTTCCCGCAGCCGGTCGTAGAATTCAGCGAAAACAAAACGCGGATCGGCCGGCATCAGGAAGGTGACGATGATCGGCGCCTGCAGCGGCGGCGGCACCAGCATCGCGAAGCCGAGCGCACTCATCCCCTCGACAAGGAGCTGGTGATTGCGGCGGTAGCGGGCACCGCGGCCCACGACGCCGCCCTCGGCCGCGTGTTCGTCAAGTGCCTGGTCGAAGGCCGCAAGCACGTGCGTCGGCGGGGTGAAGCGCCATTGGCCGTTGGCCTCCAATCCCCGCCATTGATCGTAGAGATCGAGGCTCAACGAAGGCGCGTTGCCTTTGGTTGCCGCCAGCGCCTCACGGCGGATCAGCGCGAAGCCGACGCCCGGCACGCCTTCAAGGCACTTGTTGGCACTCGCCATCAGGCCCGAAAATACCGTCACCCGGGCGTCGATCGGCAACGCGCCGAAGCTGCTCATCGCATCGATGAGAAGCGGCCGCCGGTGACGGGCGCAGACGTCCGCAACCTCTTGCAGCGGATTGAGGATGCCGGATGTCGTCTCGCAGTGGACGACGGCGACATGAGTGATTGCCGGATCTGCCGCGAGCGCCCGATCGAGGGCTTGCGCGTCCACCGCCTCGTCCTCAGGCCAGCTCAGCGACGTAACGGCGCGGCTGATGACCTCGGCGATGCGCACCATCCGCCGGCCGTAGGCACCATTGACCAGCACCAGCAGCCGGCCGTCGCGCGGTACCAGGGTGCCGATGGTCGCTTCTACGGCGAACGTGCCCGACCCCTGAACCGGCACGCAGACGTGCGTCTCGCCGGCGTCCGCAAGATCCAGCAGCCGCTCGCGGATGCGCCGATTGAGGGCAATGAACGCGGCATCGCGTGAGCCCCAATCGCGCAGCATCGCCTGTTTGACCGTGGCCGAGGTGGTCAGCGGCCCGGGGGTGAGCAGGATTGGCACGTCGGCCACGGCAGGGATACTCGTGTCGGTCATCACCGGCTCAGCGCCGCCGCCAAGCCTGGGTACGCCGGGTCAGCGCCTGGGAGGCAAGCGTGTGCAGGAAGCGGACCGTGGCCGAGGTGTAGACGATCAGCATCGCCATCGCGGCGGCCGCGGCAACACTGCCGGCATCGTCCATCGCCAGCACCGCCACCGCCGCCGGCCGGGTGTCCGAGGAGAACAAGAACACCACCGCGGAGACCGTCGTCATGGCGTTGACGAACAAGTAAAGCCCGATGTCGAGGATGGTGGGCAGGCAGACCGGCACCGTGACGCGCCAGAATGTCCGATAAAACGGCACCTTCAGCGATGCGGAGACGCTCTCGAACTCAGGATCGATCTGTTTGAGCGCGGTCACCGCGGTCAGATGGCTCACCGTGTAGAAGTGCACGACGGTCGACAAGACAAGGATGGCCATGGTGCCGACCAGGAAGTTGAGCGGATTCCACGGCGCGTTGAAGAAAAAGATATAGGAAATGCCGAGCACGAGGCCCGGCACCGCCAACGGCACCATCGCGAGGAGGTGAACGCCCGAGCGCAGCCACGCGGCGCCACGCCCCTTCTCGACCAGGTAGGCGCCGGCAAACACCACCGTGCTGCCGATGATCGCCGTCAGCGCCGACATCTTGAGCGAGTTGAAGAACGACTTCCAGCCGTCGGCATCGACGACCGAGAAGTCGTAGTTGGCGAGTGTCAGGCCGAGGTCGTAGGGCCAGAACTTGACGAACGAGGCGTAGGCCGAAACGCCGAGGATACCCAGCAAAAACAAGCTGATCAGGCCACAGATCGCGAGATAGACCCCATCCGTGACCCGGTTCGGTTTCGGCACCAGCGGCACGGCGCGGGCCGACAGACTTGCCGACTGCCGGCGCTGGGCCCAGCGGTCGACGACGAACGCAAGCAGCGCCGGCGTCAACAGGACCATGCCGACGACGGCGCCCATCTCGAAGTTCTGCTGGCCGACCACCTGCTTGTAGACATCGGTCGCGAGCACGTTGTAGCGGCCGCCGATCACCTTCGGCACGCCGAAGTCCGTGATCACCAGCGTGAACACCACCAGTATGGTGCTGACCAGACCGTACCGGATCCCTGGAAGGGTGACGGTGAAGAACGTCCGCACCGGGCCGGCGCCCAGCACTTGCGCCGCTTCGTAGAGCCTGGAATCCGCGAGCGACATCGCGGTGTAGAGGATCATGATCGCGTGCGGCAGGGTGAAAATGATCATGCCGGTGACGATGCCGATCGGCCCGTAGATGCTGGCGCCGAACAGCCAATCCTTGATCAACCCCTGGTTGCCGAACAGGTAGACCAGCGAGATCGCCGGCAGCAGCGACGGCGCCAGGATCGGGATCGACGCGATCGCGCGGAACAGCCCCTTGGCCGGCATGCAGGTGCGGCTGAGGCCGTAGGCGAACAGGAAGGCGATCGTGGTCGTGATGACGGTCGACACGATCGAAATGAACAGGCTGTTGCCGATCGACTGGAACAACGCCGGATTGGTGAAATAGGCGGCATAGTTGGCAAGCCCGATGAAGGCGCCGGTTCGATCCTCAAAGCTCTTCGACAACAGCGCATAAAGCGGGAATGCAACGAAGATGAGCAGGAAAGCGGCCAGCGCCGCGAGCCCGCCCGCCATGATGAGCCGCTCCCCAGCCACCCGGCCGGAGCCCCCTCCCCCTACCGCCGGTGCGCCCAGGGTTGCGGCCTCGGCACCAACACCCGACGCCGTCATGACACGGCAGGGTAGACACGCAGCCGTTGGCTCGGCAGCGCGATGCGGATCGAGTTGCCGCACCTTACCTGGCGGCTGCGGACCAGAGGCGTTGGCAGGTCGGCGGCGAGGATCATCCCTTCGAGACAATCGGGTGCCAGGCGGGCGCGGAAGAAGTTGCCGATGAAGTCGAGCTCGGCGACCCGTGCGTCCATGTGATTGTCCGCCGTCCCGGCGGCGCCATCGCCGATCTCGACATCCTCAGGCCGCACGCAAACGGTCACCCGGGACCCTGGCGCCAGCCCCTGCAGTCCGCCCGCATACTGCACGTCGACACGCCCAAGGCGCACATGCTGCCGGTCAATCAGCGTTCCCGGCAGGAAGTTCATCGTGCCGATGAAGTCGGCGACGAACGGATTCACCGGATCGCCATAAATCTCGTCCGCCGTGCCGACCTGCTCGATCACGCCCGCCTTCATCACCACGATCCGGTCGGCCATGGTCAGCGCCTCTTCCTGATCGTGCGTCACCATGATCGTGGTGATGTTGAGCCGACGCTGCAGATCCTTGATTTCCTTGCGCAGGTGCAGCCGGACCTTGGCATCGAGCGCACTCAACGGCTCGTCCAGCAGAAGCATGCCGGGCGATGTCGCGAGCGCGCGCGCAAGCGCGACGCGCTGCTGCTGGCCGCCTGAGAGCTGGGCCGGAAATTTTTCGGCCTGATCGGCGAGGCCGACCATCTCAAGAAGCCCGACGGCACGCTTGCGCGCCTCGTCGCGGCGCATCTTCCGGTTCTCCAAGCCGTAGGCGACGTTCTTGATCACCGTCAGGTTGGGAAACAGGGCGTATGACTGAAAAACGATACCGAAGTCCCGCTGCGACGGCGGCAGCGCCGAAATGTCGCGCCCTGCCTGCTCGATTGTTCCGGACGTCTGCGGATCGAGCCCGGCGATCGCCCTTAGCAAGGTGGTCTTGCCGCACCCCGAAGGGCCGAGGAAGCAAACGAACTCGCCTTCGTTGATGACGAGCGAGACGTTCTTGAGCGCCTCGAAGCTGCCAAACCGCTTGCCGAGCTGTTCGATCCTGAGATAGGGCGAGCCTGCGCCCTGCCCCGCCGCAGCCGCCTGAGCCTGCTCCGCATTCACGATCGCTGTCCCGTCATGAGCGGCGCCGGGCGCGCCTGGCACGCCCGGCATTCGATCGCCCACATGCTATTTTTTCGGTTCGGACTTGGAGTCGTAGCGCTTCGTCCACTCGGCCAGGATGCGCTCCCGGTTGAGCGCCGCCCACTCGAAGTCGTTGTTGGGCATCATCATTGCTTCGGCGTTCGCCGGGTAATTGGGGATATCCTGGGTCATGCCCTGGTAAGCCACGACCGCGTAGAACGTGTTGTAGAGCTCGTTCGCGGCCTTGCTGGCGGCAAAGTCGGCCAGCTTTTTCGCAGCAGCCGGCTGGTCGGTACCCTTAACGATCGCCGTCGCCTCCATGTCCCAACCGGAGCCGGGCTGCGGCAGTATGACATCAATAGGCGCGCCCTTGGTTTTGAGCGAGGCGCCGGTGTACTCGATCGAGATGCCGAGCGGGTATTCGCCGGCAGCGGCCTGCTTGCACGGCTTGGAGCCGGAATGTGTATAGGCGGCGATGTTCTCGTTCAGCTTGTCCATGTAGGCCCAGCCCTGGGGCTCGCCCATCTGCTGCAGCCAGCCCGACACGGTGAGAAAGCCGGTGCCCGAGGATGCCGGATTGGGCATCACCAGCTGACCCTTGTAGGCGGGGTTGAGGAGGTCGTCCCAGCTCGAAGGCTTCGGCAGGCCCTTCTTGCTGGCCTCGATGGTGTTGTAGCAAACCGCGCTCATCCACGCGTCGTTGCCAACCCAGGTCGGCGGGTTCTTCGAACTGCGGAACTTCGGCTTCAGGTTCTCGACGCCCGCGGGCGCGTACCCTTCGAGCAGGCCGTCGCGGTCGAGAAGCAGCAGGCTGGAGGCCGCCAAGCCCCAGATCACGTCCGCCTGCGGTTTCGCCTTCTCCGCCAGCAGCCGCGCGGTGACGATGCCGGTCGAGTCCCGCACCCACTGGATTTGGATATCCGGGTGCGCCGCCTCGAACGCCTTCTTGTAGGGGGCGAGTTGCTCGTTCTCGAAGGCGGTGTAGACGGTCAGCATCTCCGCCGCGCCGGCCGGCCGATCGGCGACCAACGCCGTTGCGGCGGTCAAGAAAGCGGCAGAACATGCAAGCACAGTGCGACGCAGCGCGGCCATTTCGCGGCTCCCTATTCTCGATGTCGTTTTTCGGCCAAGCGGACGACGATGCACCCGCCCGGTAACGCTTTGGCGCGCCTTTCTAGACGAGAAGTCCGACCATGGCAGATGAATGTTCCGTGACACCCCGGCTCCGGCCGGCTTGGGCGGAGTTCAGCGCGGGGACAGACCGCCGGCCTTCAGGATGAAGGCGGCGACGGCGTCAAGACCGGCGCCGGTCTTGAGGTTGGTGAAAACGAACGGGCGCTGGCCACGCATCCGCCATTCGAGGGCCAGTCCCGTGCGCAGATTGTGCCCCCTGGTCGTGAGACGGCGGAGAGATCGAGATCCACGCAATTTTTCACCAATGTTAAAGCGAATATGAATATACTTATCCATAACGTCAGCGGACAAGAGAGCTTTTTTACTTACTTTTGTTTATTTTGACAGCCACCTCGTCTTTCAATTACAAAGCCGCGGGGTGCAAGACGGGCGCCATTCCTCAGGACAGATCCAATCGGGAGGTGACCGTGGCTACAATTCCAGGCTCGGCGTTTGACGACGTGATCAAGGGTTCCTCCGGCGCCGACGTCGCCGCAGGTGGAGCGGGCAATGACCAGATCAACGGCAAGGCCGGTGATGACCGGCTGTTCGGCCAAGACGGCAGCGATACCATCGAGGGCGGCAGCGGCAACGACGTGCTGACCGGCCTCAGCGGCGATGACCTGCTTCAGGGCGGTTCCGGCGACGACCTGCTGCTCGGCGGTTCGGGTGACGACATGCTCAAGGGCGGCTCCGGTGCCGACAGGCTGGTGGCCGGCGACGGTGATGACGCTCTTTCCGGCGGGGCGGGGAACGACGTCCTGCACGGCAATGCCGGCGACGACATGATGGAGGGGGGATCCGGCGATGACCTGCTGAGTGCCGGTGCAGGCGACGACGTCCTCCTGGGCGGCGCCGGGAACGACAAACTGTTCGGTGAGGCGGGCGATGACATGTTGATCGGCGGCGCCGGCAACGATGTCCTGTCCGGGGGTGTTGGTGACGACATCCTGCGCGGCGGCAGCGGCGAAGACCTGTTCATCTTCAACGGCGGCGGCGGCAGCGACATCATCCTCGACTTCCACTCGGACGAAGATACGCTGCGCATCGCCAAGAATATCAATGGCCTCGACGTAAGCTCCGCCGCCGACGTGGCGGCGCTGGCAACCGAAGAGGGCGACAGCACCGTTCTCACCTTCGGCGACGATACGGTGACGCTGGTCGGTGTGTCGGTTGACGATCTGCAGGCTGACCCGGGCAAGTTCATTATGGTGGTTTAGCGCCGATACTCCCCTTCTGCCGCCGGATCGCTTGCGGCTGCACGAGGGAACGGCGGGAAGCCCCTTAAGAGGACCTCGTAATGGCCCCCAGCAACAGTATGGCCGGCGCCTCACCGCCAGCAGCGCTGCAGGTGTTTCAATTGACGCGGGCAGCGCTGCTCTTGGTGTGGGATACGGCAGGGGTACCGCCGCGGACGCGGCTCGTGGCGATGAACGGCGGCGTGCCGTTTCGCACCCGGTTCATCACCACGCGCCTGTCCCTGGCCGGGCAAGGAAGCCGGACCTTGCTCGCCCTCGTCCATCACGGCGCACCGCTCGATCCGGCGGGGCTCGCCGTCCGCGACGTTGACGGCCGCGTAATCGCGCGCGAGGAGGAGTGCTGGCGCGGGGAGCCGCTTCCCTTCGACGCCGCACGCCTGCTGGCCGGCCTTGATACGCCACAGCGGATTGCGGGCGTCCGCTTCCTCGTGGCGAACTGCCCTGCGGTCCTGCAACTCAGCCACAACGCCGATTATGTGGCCTGCTGCCGGGAATTGTTAAGCGAGCTCAAGCTCAAGGCCCAGCCCATCGCGCCGCGCGCCCGCGTCCTGGACGGCTACGTCCTGTGTGAATGCTTAACACCGAAGCGGCTTGGGCAGCAGTTAAGCGCGGTCGCAATCGGCGAGAATGCGATCGCGCTGCCGATCGGCACGCCCGTCGCCTGCACCGACCCTGGCCTGCCGGCAGGCCTCCAGCGCGTCGCTGTTCTCCTCGAGGCGGGCGTCAGCCAGGCGGCGCCGACCAACCTCCTGATCTTCGGTACGGGCGGTCTCGCCTGGCGAAACGGTATTGTCGACGGATTGGCCGTGCCATCCGTCCTCGACTGGCTGGCGCACCCTGACCAGTTGTCCCGGGCCGCTCGCTGGTGTCTGTTCGCAGCCCTCACGCAGATGGAGAATGACCGGTCGGCGGCCGCACAGCGGCTGATCCACGAGTTGGAGGCCCTGGCGCCGCCGGCCGCACCGGCCAGCGTGAGCCGATCGAAGGCGCTGGCCGCCGGGCTGAACCAAGCCATTGCCACCCCTGCGGGGCTTCTTGTTCAGGCGTGGCTGAACGATCCGCACGATCTTGTCGGCGCAATCGCAACCGCAAGCCTCAGCGGGCAGCTGACAGTGCCGATCAACGAGGGCGCCCTTCTTCTGCCGCCGGCAGGCACGCCCCACGGCAGCCGCGGCCTTGCGGTGTTTTTCCCGGTTCAGGACGCTTGCAGGCCCGACGCTCCCTGCCAGATCAGCCTCGTTCTGCGCTCCGGACACGCGATCGAGATCGGCGAAGGCCCGGGTCCGCTCCGCGGTACCGCCGCCCTCGATGCCATCGTGACGACACCAGTGCGGGCGCCTGCCGTCCCCGCGGCCGTCGCCGCCTGCATCGAGCCTGCCGTCCGCGCGCTGATCGACTCTCGCACGGCGGCCGTTGCCCCGCGCACGGTGCTGGCGTTCGGCACCGTGCCGGGTGAGCCCCGGGCCGGTGTCGTCATCCCGGTCGGCGATGATCCTGATTTTCTTGCCGCGCACGCCGGCCTGTTCGCCACCATGCCGGAACGCGACGGCGTTGAGATCGTCTATGTGCTGAGCTGCCCGGACAAGGAGGCCGCGGTCGCCGCCGGTCTTGCCGACCTGCAGGCGTGCTACGGCGGTGGCCACCGGCTGGTCGTGATGCCAGGCGATGCCCCCTGCGCAAGCGGCCTCAACGTTGCCGCATCGCTCATCGCCGCGCCGGTGCTCGCCTTCCATGGTGAGGGCGTCATCCCGGAAGCTGCCATCTGGCTCGACGCGCTCCTGCATGCACTGGCGGTCGGACCCGAGCGTTCGCTGGTGGCGGCACCGACACTCTACCACGATGGCTCGATCGCGACCGCCGGCGCCGATGCGGGTCTGGACACGACCGGCCGCTGGGCGATCCGCAACCGCTTTGCCGGCTTCCCGCGCGACTATCCGGCCCGGATGAAGGCCGCTGCCGCGCCGATCGCCGCGACCGGTTGCCTCGCGCTATCGCGCGCGCTGTTCGAGGCGGTTGGCGGCTTTGCGCTGGACTACCTCGGCCCGTTCCATCGCGATGCCGATTTTTCGGCGCGGGTGTGGAAAGCGGGCGGTCACGTCAGCGTCGTGGCGGAACCGTACGTCATCGCGTTGCACGCCGACGATCCCGCGGCCGCCGCGAACGCCACGCTCGCGCGTGCACTTGACGGGCGCCTGTTCGAAGCCCGCTGGCGTTCCTTGATCGAGGCAATGGGCGCGGGCGCCGACGACCAACCGCGACGGCCAGCGACGGCGGTCGCCAAGGCACGGCTTCGCCCCTCGCGTCCGCGAAAGAGGGCAGCATGACCAGCGCCCGCGTCCTTTATCTCTGCCACGGTCACCCCGCGTTGCACCCGGGCGGCACGGAGATCTTCGCGTACGACCTCTTCCGCGCGATGCGGGCCAGTGGCCAGGCGGAGCCGTTCTTCCTCGGCTGCGCGACTCCGCTGCATCGGCAGCTGCGCTCAGACGCCGTGCTGCAGGCAATCGGGCCGGGCGGGGATGAGGCGCTGGTGTGCGTTGGCCGCTTCGATCGGCTGATGCTTGCACAAACCGAGCTCACGGCGTTCTCGCGCGCCTTGTCCGAGCTGTTGCGCTCGTTCAGGCCGGAGATCGTCCACCTGCACCACCTGTCCCTGGTCGGCCTGGAAGCCTTGGTCCTGATCCGCCGGCACGCGCCCCAGGCGCGGATCGTGATGACGCTGCATGATTACCACCTGATCTGCGCCAACGATGGTCTCATGCTGACCCGCCCTGAAGGCATCTTGTGCCGCCACCCATCCCCTGATGCCTGCCACCGGTGCCTTCCGGAAACGGCGGCCACGCGACATGCCTTGCGGCGGCTGCGGCTGAACTGCCAGCTTGCGCTGGTCGATCAGTTCATTGCGCCGAGTGCGTTCCTGCGTGAGCGGTACGTCGACTGGGGCCTCGCACCGGAGCGAATCCAGGTCATTGCCAACGCGGTCCCGGCCGAGGATGCACCCCTCGCGAGCGGCGGCCTCCGGCATCGGCGAACCTTTGGGTTGTTCGGCAACATTGCACCGCACAAGGGCACGCTGGTGGCTCTCGAGGCCGCCCGCCGCCTGGCCGCAGCTGGCAGTGACTTGGCCTTGCAGATCCATGGCGGCCTCGGCTTCCAGCCGCCGGCATTTCGTCAGGCCTTTGCCGAAGCGCTCGCTGCGGCGGCTCCGGTCGCCACCCACCACGGCCCCTATCAGCGCGGGGAGCTGCCCACGCTTCTGGCGGCGGTGGACTGGGTCGTGGTGCCCTCGGTCTGGTGGGAGAACCTGCCGCTCGTCATCCTGGAAGCGTTCCGCCATGGGCGGCCGGTCATCTGTTCCGACCTGGGCGGCATGGCGGAAGCGGTCCAGGCGGGGCACGACGGCCTGCATTTCCGGGCCGGTGATGCGGCGGATCTGGCGCAGACAATGGCGCGCGCGGCGAGCGAACCCGAGCTGTGGCAGGACCTGCATGATCGCCGCCCGGTCGTGCCCACCCTTGAAGACACGGCCCAGGAGCATCTTGCGCTCTATCGAGAGCTGATGCGGCGAAAGGACGCGGCGTGATCGCGATGGAGCAGGCAAACCCGATGACCGGAGACACGCTCGTTCGAGCCGATCCAAACGACGACCGGCCAGCCGCAACTGCCGCAGCGGAAGCGACCCCCATCGCCGCAAAAGCCGAGTTGGTGCTTGGCTTCGTCCTCGATACACGCTGCATGCTCGTTTTCGGCCGCATGGCCGCGCTGCCCCCGGCAGCAGCCAAGGTCCGCTGTGCTGCCGGCGGAGGCGATGCCGCGGGTGACTGGCGCTGTTTCGCCTGGGCGCCCGTGGGCGACGGTCAAGAAGGCATGAGCCCTTTCGTCGCTGCCCTTGCGGTCGAGCAGGTGTTTCGCGCGCAGGCCATGCCACTCGAACTCGACGTGGAGGAGAGCGGCGCGAAACTGGTCTTGCCGCCCGTCCAGCGGATCGAGATCGACAGCCGGGCGCTCGTCGCTCAGCTGGCGAGCGCGGGCGCGCCGATGGCGCAGATCTACGATTTCCTCAAGGAGACGCTGTCAGACCGTGCGTTCGGCGGCGACTCCACCCGCAACCACCAATTCATGCTCACAATTCTGGCAGCCATTTCGCGCCACGACGGCTTCCTCGAGATCCTCGGCGGTTCGGAGTACGGCGGGCTCCTGGTCCAGGGTTGGTCCGGCCACCTGCGCGCCGGAGTGATCGAGGTCGAGATCGTGACCGACCACTTCGAGGTCCGGAACCTTGCCGTCGCGACGTTCGAGCGCGCCGACCTCCTCAATACCGCGAAGGGCATCATCGGTTACAGCAAGGACACCAGCATCCGGGACTTGGCGACACTGCGGACGATCCACTTTCGCAGTGGTGACGAGTACTTGCACCTCGACGTCGTCAACACGCAAGCGATCTACCTCGATAACACCGCCAGCGTTGCGCAGCTCAAGGATATGATGCCGAAGCTGGACGGCCCGCCGCCGGTCTTGCAGGCGCTGAAGCGGGTGGTCCGGCCGCGATTTCCCGGCCACGAAACGGTCTCCACATTTGCCGAGCCGGTGCGGATCGCCTGCGACGTTGCGCTGCGGCTTGACGGGCACGGGATTTTCGTCAGCGGCTGGCTGCTCGACCCCGGCCAGCGGGTGTGGCTGGCACTCCTGAAAAGCACGGCCACTTTCTATGCGCGGTTGCACCCGATCTGGGCGCGCCTGCCGCGGCCGGATGTTTCGCAAGGCTTTGAGGCCGATCCGCAGATAGCGCCGCTCATGGCCAACACGGACCACCGTCACGGCTTTCTCGCCTTCGTTCCGCGCACGACACCGGTGGCAGCGGACGAGCACTTCTATCTCGAGCTCGTCACCAAGGATGAGGCATGCGCCTTCCTGCCGATCGCGTTTGCCGAAGACGATCCGAGCCTGATCGTCCGCCGGTTGCTCGCCGGCGTCAGCCTGGACGATCCGAACCTGGAGCGGATCATCAGCCAGCACCTGGGTCCGGCCGTCTCCGCGCTGGCTGACCGGCGGGCAGCGCCGCAGACCCCGTGCGCACCGATCGCGTTCGGTCAGCCGCGGCCGAAGCCCGGCCTGTCCGTCATCATGCCGGTGCCGCCCGCCTATCGCGATATCGATGTCAACTTCGCCTGCCTCGCCACCGATCCCGATTTTCGCGCCGCCGAACTGATCCTGGTGGCGGCTTCGTCAGGGATATCGGCCGCAACGCTGAAAGCCCAGGCAGCCTTCTACGGGCTTTCCGGCAAGCTGGTGGTCACCACAGACGGGATGGACGCGTTCGAAGCGATGGAGCTTGGCGCACTGAACGCCGATGCCGAATTGCTCCTGTTTCTCTCGGCCTCGGTTTTCTCGCGCGAGCCGGGCTGGCTATCGCGACTGACGGCGGAACTGGCGCGCGTCGAATGCCCCGGCTTGGTCAGTCCAACGCTGATGTACGAGGATGAGTCGATCCGCTTCGCCGGACGGCGGCTCGATGCCAACGCAGCGCCCCTCCCCTCCTCCGGCAGGCTCGCCGGTTATCCGGCCGACTGGCTGACCGAGCGGGCGCCGATGGCCGTTGCGGCGGCAGCGCCCGAGTGCTGTCTCGTGCGGCGGAGCCTGTTCGAGGAGCTCAAGGGCTTCTCGCGGGCGCTGGTGGGCCCGGAACTGAAGAGCCTCGACTTCTCGCTTAAGGTCCGTGGCAACGGCCGCACGTGCACGTGGGTACCGGATATCCGGCTCTATGCCCTCGACGACGGCAGCGAAACGACCGAGCCGGACTACTGGCTGCGCGTCGGCCAAATGGTCGATCGCTGGGCGTTCGAGCGTCAATGGCGCGCGCCGGCCGATACCGTTCCGTTGCTCGACTGAACGCGCGTGAAACGAGGGGAGCCCAGAGGTGAAGGTCCTGATCCTGTCGCACGGCCATCCGGCGTTCTCGATCGGTGGCGCCGAGGTTGCATCCTACAATCTTTTCATAGGGCTGAACCGGCTTGACGGCTGCGAGGCGCATTATCTCGCCCGCGTCGGGCCGCCGATCAGCCGGCACCGCGATACGCCCTTCATGAGCCTGCGTCAGAACGCGCGCGAAACGCTGTTCTACGCCAACGACTATGACTACTACCGCCTCTCCAATCGCGACCTCGGCAACCTGAGCCGCGATTTCAGCCGTTTCCTCAGCGACGTCAGACCGGATGTCGTCAACCTGCATCACGTGCTGGGTTTCGGCGTTGAGGCGATCCGCGTGATCCGGGAGACGCTGCCCGAAGCAAAGATCGTCTTTACGCTGCATGAGTATCTGTCGATCTGCAACAATCACGGTCAGATGATCAAAGCCAGGGGGGGCCAGTTGTGCCGGCGTGCCACCCCCGGTGAATGCAATGTCTGCTTTCCGGGCATTTCGCCGGCCCAGTTCATGCGGCGGGAATTGTTCCTTCGCTCGTTCTTCGATCAGGTGGACATGTTTGTCTCGCCGAGCCGGTTTCTCATCGAGCGCTATGTGAGCTGGGGACTGCCACGCGAGAAAATGGTGATGCTGGAGAACGGCCTCGACATCGGCGAGATCGCGCCGCCGCGGCCGCTCGCAGGCCCCCGCAGCAGGCGCAGCCACTTCGCCTATTTCGGTCAGCTGAACCAGTTCAAGGGCATTAAGGTGCTGCTGGAAGCGATCGTCCGCATTCCGGCAAACATCTGGGGAAACGACGCCATCCTCAACGTCTACGGCGGCAACCTGGAAGTACAGCCGGAAGCGTTTCAGCAGGAGTTCAGGCGCCTCGTCGCCGCCGCCGGCCGCCGCGTGCGCTTTTTCGGCAGCTACCGCAGCCCGGATCTGCCAGTCCTGATGCGCGATATCGATTGGGTCATCATTCCGTCGACATGGTGGGAGAACTCGCCGGTGGTCATCCAGGAGGCTTTCCTGCATGGCCGGCCGATCCTCTGCAGCGACATCGGCGGCATGGCGGAAAAGGTGCGCAACACCGTTGACGGCCTTCATTTCCGCGCCGGCAGCGCCGAAAGCCTGGTCGACCGGATCACCCTTGCGCTGTCCACGCCGGAGCTGTGGGAGCGCCTGCGCGGGCGCATCCGCAAGCCGGTCAGTGCCGAGGACGCGGCTCAGCAGCACCACGCGCTGTTTCGAAGCCTGTTCGAGACGCAAGGCCGCCGGCCGGATGTGACACTCAGCGCCCTCGCGGCCGAGTAGCCTCCAATGGCGGCGACGACGCGAGCGACGGTCAGTCCGGTCCTGCAGAGCGCACTCAAGCGAACGCGTGCGGGCGTGCTCTACGCCGGCGTGCTCGGCACCTTCATCAGCTTCCTCCACCTGATCCTGCCGCTCTACATGCTGCAGGTCTACGACCGTGTCGTGCCGGGCCGCAGCCTCGATACGCTGATCGCGTTGACGCTGCTGGCGGTGGTCGGCCTCGGCTTCCTGGGTCTGCTGGAATACATCCGCGCGCGCGTTTTCGTGATCGTCGGCGAACGGCTGGCGCGCCAGCTGGGTGCCCCTGTGCTGCAAGCAGCAGTCGCGCAGTCGCTACGCAGCGGATCCGCGGGCGCGACAGATGCGATGCGCGACGTCCATGAGTTGCGCCAGTTCGTCACCGGCGGACCCGTCGCCTTGCCGTTCGATGCCCTCGTCTCGCCGCTGTTCCTGCTGCTGCTGTTCGTGTTGCATCCCACTTATGGCGTCGTTGGCGTCATCGCGATCACGGTCCTGATCAGCCTCAGCATCGCCATGGAATATGTGGCCAGGCGTCCGCAAGCGTCCGCCAACGATGCCGCCGTGCGCTCCCACGTCGAAGTCGGCGCCGCGATCCGCAATGCCGAACTCATCGAAGCGCTTGGCATGCGCGCTGCGATCGCCAGCCGCTGGCGGCGCGGCCAGGATCGGGCCCTGATGTTGGTGGGCGCCGGCAACACTGCCGCCAAGGCGATCGGCGCCGTTGCCCGCTCGCTGCGGATGATGGTGCAGGTTGCAATGCTCGGCACAGGGGCCACGCTGTTGATCAATCACGAGGTCTCCGCCGGCAGCATGATGGCGGCCACCATCATGCTCGGCCGGCTGCTGCAGCCGTTCGATCAGCTGATCCAGGGATGGCGCCAGTGGTGCCTCGCCTTCGGCGCCTTCGCCCGGCTGCGGCAGTTGCTGGCCAGCCATGTCTCCGACCGGCTTGAGGTGCCGGCCGTCGCAACCGAAGGCGCCGTGGTCATCGAGCGGCTTTCCTTCATCCCGCCCGGCAGTGATCAGGCCCTGTTGAAAAGCATCAGCTTCAGCCTCAACCCGGGTGAGGTGCTGGGCATCATCGGCCCATCCGGTGCCGGCAAATCGACACTGGCCCGGCTCCTGGTCGGGGTATGGAAGCCGAGCGCCGGCGGCATCTACCTTGACGGGCATGACGTCTACGCCTGGGAGCGGACAAGCTTCGGCCGTGCCGTCGGCTATCTCCCGCAGAATGCCGTGCTGCTGGAGGGCACCGTCCGCGACAACATCGGCCGCTTTGCGGACGCGGAACTCGCGGACGTGATCAAGGCCGCCAAGGCTGCCGGCGTCCACGAGATGATCGGCCGCCTGCCGCGCGGGTACGAGACCATGATCGGCGAAGGGGCGTTCGTGCTGAGCGGCGGCCAGCGCCAGCGGATCGCGCTGGCGCGCGCGCTGTTCGGCGGGCCTCGCCTGCTGGTTCTCGACGAGCCAAACTCCAGCATGGACGCGCAAGGCGAAGACGCACTGCTGGTCGCGATCGAGCAGGCGCGGCGCACCGGAACGACGGTCGTGATCGTCGCTCAACGCACCTCGGTGGTCGCGACGGCCGACCGGCTCCTGGTCCTGCGAGAAGGTCGCATCGAGCGGATCGGGCCGCGCCAGGAGGTGGTCAAGGACTATGCGGCTCCCGCACCGCGGCGCAGCGCAACCCGCGCCAGCGTCGCCCGCTTGCCGCTGACGGCGACGGCCTGACCATGACCGCGATATCGTTGCGTTTATTGCCAGGCAAGTTCCTCAATGCGGGCGCTGCCAACGCCGGCACCCATGAGGACGAAACGGAGCCATCGCTGCGCGGGACCGTGATTGCCGGCACGCTTGCGATTGCGTCCTGCTTTGGCGGCTTCCTCGGCTGGTCACTGCTGGCGCACCTGGACTCGGCAGTCATCGCCGCCGGGACGGTGATCGTTGACAGTCACCGCAAGACCATCCAGCACCTCGAAGGCGGCATTCTCAGCGAGATGCTGGTGCACGAGGGCGACCGCGTGCGGATGGGCCAACCGGTGGCGCTCCTCGATGCGACGCAAGCGGAGGCCCAGCTCAGCCAGCTCACCGCACAAGCCCTGGCAACTTCCGCCGAGCTCGCCCGTCTGCGCACCGAACAGGCGGGTTCGCGCGAGATGGAGGAACCCTCGGCGCTGGCAGGGACAGCCCATGACCCGCACGCAGCGGCGCTGCTGGCGGGACAGAGCCGCCTGTTCCACGTCCGCTGGCAGGCCCACGACAGCGCGCAGGCGGTCCTTGAACAACGGATTGAGCAGTCACGCCGGGAGATCGCCGGCGCCGAGGCGGAGCTGGCGGCGACGAGCGAGCGGCTGAGACTGTACGAAGAAGAGCTCGCAGGCGTCGTCTACTTGCTGAACAAGGGCTATGAACGGCGCCCGCGGATGCTGGAGCTGAAGCGGACGGTGGCAGAACTCAAAGGTCGCCAGGGCGAGCTTGCCAATCAGGTCGGCCGCGCCAACGCTGCAATCGCCGGCACGATGCAGGAGATCGCCAACCTCGAGCAGACCCGCCTGGCCGAGATCGCACGCGGCATCGCCGATGCCCAGAAGCTTGAGAAAGACCTGAGCGAGCGCATCCGCGCCGCCCGCGACATCCGCGAACGCCGCTCGGTGACGGCACCGCAGGACGGCATCGTCGTCGATCTGCGCGTCGTCACCCCAGGTGGCGTAATCGGGCCGGGCCAAGCCTTGATGGACATCGTTCCGGTGGACGACGAGATGATCGTGGAAGCCCGTGTCAGCCCGGTCGACATTGAACGCCTGCATCCCGGCTTGCCGGCGGAGGCACGGCTCACGGCCTACAAGCGATCAAACGCGCCCGTCATCGGCGGCGTGCTGAGCTATGTTTCTGCCGACAAGCTGGCGGACGCTCGGACCGGCGAGCCCTACTTCACGGTTCGCCTCAAACTGCTGGCGGAGTCGTTGGCGATGAACGAGGGGGCCCGTCTTTCGCCCGGCATGCCGGTGGAGGTCATGATCAACACCGGTGAGCGGCGGGCGATTGACTACTTCGTCGAGCCCCTTACCGAGCGGATGCGGCACGCCCTGCGCGAGCGATGAGCGGCTCTGACCAGCAATGCCCGCGCGGGCAGCGGCAGGCGTCTCAGAGGATGGCCCAGATCCCCATCACCAGTGAAAGCAGCGAGAGGGCGGCCACACCGGCGACGGCGATGACCAGCCGCTGGTCGGCGGGCGCTGCTTTGGTCCGTTGCGCATCGGCCTGTTCAAGCGTGGCCGCGAGGCCGTCGAAGCGCGCCTGAAACACTTCGAGCCCTTGCAGTTGCCTGGCGATCTCGCCGACGGCACCGTGCAGGCTCTCGACCGCAGCCGTCAGTGCCTGCAGCTCCGCCGCCGGGCGGCGGGTTGCGCGCGCTTCGGCCGCTCGAACATCACCGATGACCGAACGCACCGTCGCCTCGAAAGTTCGTTGCACGCTGGCGACTTGATCAACCCACTGGCGGAACTCTGCGGGCATCGCCGGAGCGCCCCCCCGCTCACTGCCAGGCGCGGCACCGGTGCGATTGACCAACGGCGCGGGTCGTGCGAGGCCGGGGCAAATTGCAAACGCCTCGATGGCGTGACCTTCCCCCGGGGCGATCGGCGTTTCCAGCATGATCTCGAACGCATGACGGCCATCGCCGACGCCGGCCTTCTCCAGGTCAGCGCGGAACTTATCGGCACGGCCGAGGGCCGCCACCTTGCCGTCACGGCGGATCTCGATCTCGAGGGCGGCCGCAGGGTCGGCGCGGTTCCAGGCCCAGCCGGAGACCTTGAGGCCCTTGACCGCATCGATGTAGCCGGCGATCGAAGGAGGCGCCACGAGCGCCACGGGCGCGGTTGGGGTGCCCGGCTCGCCGTCGACAACAGGTTCAGGCGGCACGACGCGCCTCCGGAACCGGCGCATCCGCCTTCATCTTATGTGCAAGGCCGTTCTCGGTTAGAAAGGCTCGCATCTCCCGGTAGCCGCGGTAGTAGGCTTGGTTGAACCGCTCGAAGCGGCTCTGATCCCAGTACGCTTCCAAAGCGAACGGCTCGTTCGAAAACACATCGTAGGCCGGGATAGCAAAGGTCTCGGCAAATTCGGCGGTCCGGCTGTCGTAGGTGAAGTAAATCGCCGGCACGCCGTTCGCGAGCGCCATCAGATTGCCGTGCAGCCGGTAGCCAAGAACGAGATCGTGGAGCCGCGTCACGCAATCGTAGTCGGCAACCACGTCCGAGTAGAACAGTCGCGTGCAGTAGAGCCGGACGAGAGGATCATCGGGCCCGGCAAACCACTGCGACTGCGTCAGCTGCACGAGAGCCTGTGCCCGCTGCAAGGGCGTGCCGAACACCAGCTTCTTTTCTTCGACTTCACCCTGCGCCATCAGCCTGACGTCATAGTGGCTGTCGAGATCGGCGATGATAGACCGGTGGCGGCCGAGATAGCTCTCGACATCCTTCGCGTACGCGGCGGAAACCTCGCGGCGCACCGTGAAACCGATCGTGCGCACATCTGCCAGGGCCGGCAGGTCGATGCGGAGCTCGGGATTGTTGCGGCGGAACAGTGTCGGGCAGCCGATGATACGGATGTTCTTGACGCCCATGTCCCACAGTGTCTGGGCGGTGAACGCGCCGCGCACGCCGATGGTGCTGCACCGGTGCGCGATCGCCCGCATCACCCGCTTCGTTTCCTCCGATAACTCAAGGGCGCCCTGGCTCGGTGCCTGGGCGCCGATGCCGAACGCGATCACCGGGATTGTCAGCTTCTCGATGATATCAGCCGCATGACTCCAGTTGGTCGAGGGGTTGAGATAGTTGGAGCCTCTCAGAAAGCAGTAATCATACTCCGAGTTGTAAACATCAATTTTTCGGTTATCGAACTTGCTTATCTCAAGGGAGTCGATATGATTATAATCAAGTAGTTTTAACGAAGAGTCGAAAACAAACGCATCACCAATGTTATGGTAATGTTCAATCGAACGTTGCGTATCGCTGGCCTTGTACCAGCGGACACAGTCGTGATCGTAAACCTCCCCAGCGGGGATCATGACCAGGATTTTTCTCGTTCTGGCTGCCATCAGTTCGCTCGTTGGGAAAGGGGAGATGCTTCAGAGGTGCCCACGAATGCGCTCGCTCCGCGCTGCCGCTTAAGCATTCGCCGCGAAAAGTTGCTGCAGGTCGGCCGCACTTAGGGCGCGCGGGCAATAGGGCCTCAGCGTGCCCGCGGCCACCCGCTCTTCGATCGTGTCCAGCGCCTGCTCAGGCTTGTCGAACGGCAGATCGTAACAGTCGTAAAGGGAATAGCGCCACCAGTTGACTTCAAGCAGGTGCTCGATGATGCGGTCCGCGAAGCGGTACTTCTTGACGCTCGCCGGCATGCCGGCGACGATGGCATAAGGCGGTACGTCCTTGATGACCACCGAGCGCGCCGCTACCACCGCGCCGGGCCCAAGCGTGATGCCGGCCTTGATGAATGCGCCTTGGCCGATCCAGACGTCGGGGCCGAGCGTTGTCAGCGGGCAGCTGGCGGCGAAGGGGTGCTGGGTCTCGCGGATCGCTTCGTACCGGTCCGGACGACTGAAGCGATCCCAATCGTGCACGACCGGATAGTAGGCGACGCGCGAGCAGGTCAGCCAATGGGTCGGATGCTCGTGCGCGCCGATGCGGACATCGGGTGCAATCGCGCAATAGCGGCCGATCCTCACCTTGCCGATCTGGCCGCCGCTGACCGAGGCAAAGGCCCCGACCTCAAGCAGGGTCGGCTGATCGACCCGGGCTTGGATGAAGCACGGTGGCTCGAAGAATGAGCCGGCCTCAAGCTGGCACGTGCCGGTGAGCGTCGGCAGACGCAACCCCAGCGGCTCGAGGCGCTCGCGCGGTGTGGCGCCGAATGCGATGCTGAGCGGTGCCATCAGGGAGTGCCCCTTGTCCAGTATCGGTCTCGATTCTTCGCTTAAGGTGTGAAGAAAGGGTTAACGGCGTGCCGCGCCAGATCATGGCTGCACGTGATCATGAAGCCGGCCGATCGCGGTTCCGGCAGCCTCCCGCCTCAGCCGCTCCCCGCTTACAGCCCGGCGGCACTCATCTGAGCGCCCGTTGCGGGGTTGCCAAGGGCGCGGCACACCGCGTAGAAGGAATGCAGATGCCGCGAGGCCTGCCACGATGCCCTGGCGGAGACCCGCAAGGCGAAAGCAAGAGGTGCGATGGCCCGACGTTTGTTTCGCAAGAAGCGACCGCAACAGTCGCGGTCTTTGGCCGTCTTTCTTATTGCCGTTCTCTGTCTCGGTGTGGGCTACGCACTGTGGTTCACCGACAGCACCCGGCATCGCGAGACCGCACAGATTACCGCTCCGGTCGCGACCGACGCCGGTCAGCCGGTCAAGCTTCCCTCCGGTTTCGGTGATGCCTTCATCGACCGGCCGTCGATGCGGTTCGGAAATCCGGTCGAGAACGACCGTCGCAGCGAGGACAGCGTCGCCGCCAAGCCGGTGATCGAATCCGAAGCGGCAGCGCTGCCGCCAGCGCCCGCGCCGCCAGCCGGTGCCGGCGCGCCGGAACCGTCGCAGGCGCCGAAGGAGGCGATCTTGCGGGGTGGCGCATTGCGCCATAAATCGGCGGCGGAGGCGACTGGCCAGGCTTCAGCACCAGCAGCGACCCGGCCGGCGGCCTCCGGCAGCAATGCGAACGGCCAGTACGGCGAACAGGTCCCTGGTGCCCGCACCGCGCCCCCAGCCGCACCTGCCCCTGCAGCACCCGCCCCTGCCGCGCCAGAAAATCCTGCGGCCGCACTCGCCGTCGAGCCTGCCGCGGGCCCGGCCGCACCGCCGCCGGCCGAACCGGCCACGCCGACCACCACCGCTTCGCTGGCACAAGCGCCGGCAATCACGCCATCTTCAGAGCCAGAGCGCACCCCAGAGACGACCCAGCCTGTACCGCGCCCCGTCCCGCGCGCGCGTCAGGCCGCGCCAACGGTTGAGGATGAAGATCTCGTTGACGCGAGGATTCCGCCGCCGCCGCCATCATCCCCAGGCGATCCGCTCGCCATTGTCGCCGCCCCATTGCAGCCGGTGATCGCGCCGCCCTCATTTGACGAGGAGCCGGTGGTTGACGAGGAGCCGGTGGTCGCCCAACGGGAGCTGCCGGCGCGGTCCGTGGAAGCGAACGATGATCTGCCGGTGGCGGGCAGCCGGAACGTCGCGCGCTCGCTGGTGACGACCGCCATTCGTAATCGTGAGCCGGTCAATACGCTGGATGAAAGCGTCAGCCTGCGCGAGGTCGATCGCGGCCAGCTCCATTACTTCACCGAGTTGACCGGCCTCATGGGCCGCAAGGTCGAGCACCGCTGGATCTACCGTGGCCGGGTGGAGGGCACGATGCGCTTTCAGGTCACCAGCAACCGCTGGCGGGCGAACTCGCGCAAGACGATTCTACCGCATCAAAAGGGCGAGTGGCGGGTTGTCGTCGTCGATGAAGCCGGGCGAACGCTGGGTGGTTCGCGCTTCGTCATCGAGTAAGCGATCCGAGCCGGCCGGTTGGCCGGCAGCGCTTCGGGGAGAGGGCTAACCGAGTGCGCATTATCACAGCACCACGCGGCTGAATTTGTTATAAGTCCAGATGTCAGGGGCTCCCCACCCCCATCTCCTGGCACTCCCTCACGGGGCGAGCCGGACCGCAAGGGTCCGGCTCTGCCCCCAGGGGGGAAACGCGGAGTACAAGGGTGCTCTCGCGCACCGCAGGCTCCGGCTTCGCTCTGCTGCCGTTCACAGATAGGGCGACAGGAGCCACGCCGTCGCATCGCGAAGTTTGACCGCCAACGGGCGCGCGTTCAGCCGCTCCAGCGTCAATGGTGTGGCGGCGGCGATCCGGGCGTCGATCAAGCCGTTCAGAGTCTCAACAAGATCAGCGTCGTAGCATTCGACGTCGAGCTCGAAGTTCAACCGCAGGCTGCGCGGATCCCAGTTCGCCGAACCGATGAGCGCCCAGCTGCCGTCGACTGTCATCAGTTTGGCGTGATCGAACGGCGGCGGGCTGAGAAAGACTCGGCAGCCGCGGCTGAGCAGTGTGCCGATCTTGGCATAGACGGCCCACTGGACGAGCCTCAGGTTGTTCTTGACCGGTACGACAATCTCGACGGTGACACCGCGCAAAGCCGCCAGGATCAGCGCCGTGGCGAGAATTGGATCGGGCAGGAAATATGGGGTGACGATGCGGACCGCGCGCCGGGCCTGGGACAGCGCAGCCAGAATGGACCAGTGCAGAAGCTCGAAATCCTCGTCGGGGCCGGCAGCGATGACCCGCGCGAAGACCGGCCCGCAGGCCTGCAGGTCCGGAAACCAAGCGGCGCCAGCCAGGCGCTCGCCGGTCGCGAACTGCCAATCTTCGGCGAACGTGGCGGCAAGATCGCGAACGACGGGTCCCTGCAAACAAAAGTGGACGTCCTGGATTGCTTCCGCCGTGGCGGCGTCGTCGAGGTGGCCGCGGCGGATGTTCATGCCGCCGGTGAAGCCGACGATCCCGTCGATGAGCAGGATTTTGCGATGATTGCGCAGGTTGGCGTAAGGCAGGTGCAGAGGAAACAGGGTCGGCAGGAACTCCGCCGCACTCACCCCGAGCGCCGCCAGCCGTGTCGTGATCAAGGGCTGCGAGTAGCGCACGCCAACGCCATCAACGAGGACCCGTACGGCAACACCGCGCGCTTGAGCGCGGCCAAGCGCCGCGGCAAACGCTTGGCCAAGGGCGTCGGCATCGAAAATGTAGGTCGAGAGGCCGATTGACGTCTCCGCCTGTTCGATCGCCGCCAGCATGGCCTGAAAGGCAGCCGTCCCGCCCACCAGCGGGTCGAAGGCGTTGCCGGCCGTCAGCGGGCACGGCGCAATCGCATCGAGCAATCGCGCCACGGCGGCGAAATGCGAATGCGCCTCGGGCAGGGCGCCGGCAACGGCCGCACGTGTGGCGGCGGGTCCGCCGCGCGTGGCGCGCACCTGCGGCTCGTGGCCACGCAGATCGCTTGCGCGTCGGCGGATGCGGTTGATGCCGAACAGCCCGTAGAAAATCGACCCGAAAAAGGGCACCAGCCAGATCAGGCCGACCCAACCGATGGCGGCGCGAACGTCACGCTTGTGCAAAACGGCGTGCGCCGACGCGAAGACCGCCGAAAGGACCTGGACCGTCGCAAGCAAGACCGCCCAGAACATTGCCATGTGATCGGCCATCATTCTCCCGCTGGAAGCGATCGACGGCGCGATGCCGCGTGTCCGCCCCTGTTGGCCGACGCGCCTGCCGCTCGGGTCTCGCCACGGCGTTGCGGCGGCTTCGGCACGTCTGCCCGGTCCGGTATTGAAGCCCGCCCCTGCCATTGACGCAACGGCAAGCTTTGCGCACTCGTGAACTCGCTGGCCAGCGACTTCCAAGGGAGCGATAGAGCGGCTATCTTACCGACCGAACGCAAGGCGCCGGTGGGCGTCGCGGAAGAGGTGGTTCAGACGTGACGACGGTACGAATTTTTCAACCGACAAAGACAACGATGCAATCCGGGCGCGGCAACACCAAGCGATGGCTGCTCCAGTTCGAGTCGTCGTCGGCGCGCTTTCACGATCCGCTGATGGGCTGGATCGGCTCCAGCGACACCCGGCAGCAGATCCGCCTGTGGTTCGAGACGCGCGCGCAGGCGGTGGCGTTTGCGGAACGGCATGGCCTTCAGTACCAAGTCCAGGATTCGAAGCCGCGCCAGCTGCGGCCGAAGAACTACGCCGAGAACTTCCGGATCTGAGCTTCGAAGCATCAAGCTTGCGGGCAGTGCCATGGTAATGTCGGCAGCGGAACAGGCGGAGCTGGGGCAGGCCTTCGAGGCGCTCGAACATCCGAGCTTCGCCGCCCGCCTCGCCAACACGATCGGCAGACCGATCGAGGAGGTTCTGCGTTACCTGCCGCAGCACTGGCACGACCGCGTGCACGCCGCGGCCGAAATGGCGATCGGCAAGACGTTCCTGGTCGCGCTCGACTCGTTGGACGCCCGAGCCGGCAGGCGCGGTCACGCCGCTTTGCATCGGCTGGCCGTCGTAACGACGGGTTCATTGGGGGGCTATTTCGGCCTGCCGGCGCTGATGATCGAGTTGCCGGTGACGACACTTATCATGCTACGCTCAATTGCCGATATTGCCCGCAGCCACGGCGAGGATCTGAGCTCTGCAGGCGCCCGCTTCGCTTGTCTGGAGGTGTTTGCCCTGGGGGGGCGGTCGGGGGAGGATCGCTACGCCGAAATCGGCTACTACGAGGTCCGCCTTGCGCTTGCGCTGCACTTTACGCCGCTGACGAGCCAGCTTGCCAAGGCCGGTACAGGCGTCACCAGCCTCCCCGGCGCCGTCGATCTGGTGCGCGGCATTGCTGCCCGCTTCGGCGTCGTCATCACCGACAAGGCAGCGGCGCAGATGGTGCCGATCATGGGCGCGCTCACCGGCGCCGCCATCAACACCCTCTTCCTCAAGCATTTCCAGGACATCGCGCGCGGGCATTTCACGATCCGCCGGCTGGAGCGCAAGTACGGCGCAACCGTGGTCGAGGCGGCCTATCGTGCTGCCGCGCGGGCTGCCACGGCGCAAGGTGCGCCGGCGGCGGCAGGAGCGGTCGAGCAGCTGACGGCCGCCGCCGCGCCCGTATGAGGAACCGTGTGCGCGCCTGCGGCACGTTGCCGCCTCAGCGCGACGGCTCGAGCACCCGTTCGATCGTGGCGTTAAAGGCTCGCACGGCTGCCGCAGCGCCCGCGGGGTGGTCCCACACGCCCGCGCTGACGGCGAGAAAATCGGCCCCCGCCTCGATGATGGGCGCACAATTGTCGACCGTAAGGCCGCCAATGGCGACGCAGGGAAGCGTCATCATCGTCGACCACCACTCTAGGATCTCCGGATCGGCTGCGGCCGGCGCAACCTTGGTTGCGGTCGGGAAGAAGGCCCCGAAGGCCACGTAATCGGCGCCAGCCTCCGCGGCCTCGATGGCCAGGTGGCGCGAGGCGTGACACGTGACACCGACGATGCCGTTCTCGCCCACCAGGCGGCGCGCCGTTCGGTAGGGGCAGTCGGTCTGGCCGATATGGACGCCGTCGCAGCCCGTCTCGGCGGCGAGATCGGCGCGGTCGTTGAGGAGGAAGGCTGCGTCGCGCGCCTGAACGACGGGGCGCAGAACGTCGCACGTGTGACGAATGTCGTCGTCCGCAGCGTCTTTCAACCGCAGTTGCACGGCGGCGACGTCACCGGCATCGAGCGCCTGCGCCATGACAGATGAAAACGCCGCCGCGTCCAAGCGCGGCGGCGTGATCAGATACAGCCGGCAGTTGGGCGGCATTGCCGCGTCCCCGACGGCGGCCTCACCGTGTTAGGGGCTACTTGCCCTCGCCCTGACGAACTTTGCCGAGGAAGATGTTGATGATGCGATCAAGCATTGCCAGAGCATCCTCGCGCGGCCGCTGGAAGGTGTTGCGGCCGATGATCTGGCCGTTGCCGCCGCCGTCGAAGATGTCCTGCGCATCCTGATAGACGGCATCCGCACCCTTCATAGCGCCGCCCGAGAACACAACGATGCGCCGGCCGGCGAAAGCCGCCTGCATGACGTGCTTGACCCGCGCCGCCTGGGTCGAAATGTCGATCTTCTGCGCCTCGTAGACCTTCTTCGCCTCGCCCTGCTCAAGGAAGTTGCTCGGCAGCTTGACCTTGATAACGTGGGCACCGAGCAGAGCCGCCATGTGCGCCGCATACGCGCCAACGTCAATCGACAGCTCGCCGTCCTTCGACAGCGCACCGCCGCGCGGGTACGACCACACGACGACGGCAAGCCCCTTGGCCTTCGCCTCGGCGGTCAGCTCGCGCAGGTCTTCCATCATGTCGAATGCGGCATCGGATGCCGGATAGATGGTGTAGCCGATCGCGGCGCACCCGAGCCGGATCGCATCGTCGACCGATGCGGTGATGGCCTGGGTCGGTGCTTCCTTATTACGAGCCAGCGAATTCGAGCTGTTCATCTTGAGGATGAACGGGATCTGCCCTGCCAAGCTGTCTGCCACCTGCTCAATCATGCCGAGCACCGATGCATAGGCATTCAGACCAGCATCGATCGCCAGTTGGGCATGATAGAGCGGATCGTAACCGGCCGGATTGGGGCCGAAACTGCGCGCCGGACCATGCTCAAAGCCTTGATCAACCGGCAGAATGACCATCTTCCCGGTGCCGCCGAGGCGGCCTGTGGAAAGCATCCGTGCCAGATTGGCTTTGGTGCCCGGATTGTCGCTTTCATAGTTATCAAGAATCTTCTTAACCGTCCTCGTGACTCTCATACCTGAATCTCCCCGCTCTTGGGCTAGCGCTTTGCCCCAAATACACGAGCGGACTCGCATTGGCAACGAGGGTCTTGGCGGCGGCGGGCAATGAAACCGCGGCCGCAGCGCACTTTTGCCGCTGTCATGCCGGCGAAACATTCAGTGCGCGCTTCCCCGCGGTCGCAGCAGGCCGCGGCGGCCGCACCGATGCTCTCCTATCGGTTGTGGGTGCGGCCACGGCACCGCGCGAGCCGCGGCCGGCCGGAGCCGGGTTCGTAAAGAGATTAATGCGCGAAAATATGCAATTAATTAAGAGCAATTTCCAGCTATTTCAGCATATATAAGTATAGAATATTATAATTCGTCTGCTGGGACGTCCTATGCTATATAAACGCGGTGCAGGTTTTCGGTTTATTTCTTCCAGTGCACGGCGGCTTGGCGTGTCGCCGGATGCGGTTCGGGTTGTGCTTGATGAAAATCGTCCCGGACACGCACCAGCGCCGCCGCCCTGGCCGGATACTTGCGACGCGACATCGAGCTCTTTTCCGCCAGCACCGCGAGCAACGGGTTGGCGGTTCGGCAGGGAGTGGAGCATGCTGACGTCTCAACCGGTCGGGAACGAAAGCTCGTCCGCCGCCGGCGAGAACACGCGCGGCCTTCGCGTCGTCGTGTTCTCCTCGCAGAAGGGCGGATCCGGCAAGACCACGCTGTGCGGGCATCTTGCCGTGCAGGCGGAGCTGACCGGCTGCGGCCCGGTCGCGCTCGTCGATACCGATCCGCAGGGCAGCCTGGCGCAGTGGTGGAATGCGCGCTCGGCGGACGCGCCGGTGTTCATGAAGGCGCAGGTCGACTACCTGCACGAGGACCTGGACCAGTTGGAGCGGAGCGGCATCCGGCTTGTTTTCATCGATACGCCGCCGGCGGTGACCGATACCATCCGCCGCATTGTCGCCTTCGCCGACATGGTTGTGGTGCCGACCAAGCCCTCGCCGCACGATCTGCGGGCGGTCGGAGCGACGGTCGATATCATCGACAGCCAGATGAAGCCCTTGATCTTCGTCGTCAGCGACGCGACGCCCAGGGCCCGGATCACAAGCGATACCGCGATCGCGCTCTCCCAGCACGGCACGGTGGCGCCGGTCTGCATCGCGCACAGGACCATTTATGCGACCAGCATGATCCACGGCCTGACCGTGGTCGAGACGCAGCCCGGCACCGCGGCCGCGCTCGAGGTGGCGGATTTGTGGAACTACATCTACGCCCGCATCGACAAGCCGGCCGGCCGCGCGACGCTCGGCACCGGCGTGTACCAGAAGCGCGCCGCCTTTGGCCGCCGCAAGTCGACGCCACCGGTGGCCGTGGCAGGCTGACATGAACATGACGAGAGCCCCGCGCGCCCGCAGCGGGCGCGAGAGCCTGTTCGCCAAGAAGGGCGAAGCTATTCCCGCCGGCGTGCCGGTGCGCGATCCGCGCGCGGGCGTCGAGGCGGGCGCCTCATCACCGCTTGGCTTCCTCATCCAACGGCGGGTCACCGGCGCGCTGCCGCCGGGCGCGATCGTGGCACCGCCGCCGGTCCCGATCGGCGAGACGCCTTGGGGCGCGGACAGCACGGAGGAGTATCCACGCGAGGCACTGTCGGCACCGCCGCCATTGACGCCGGCAGCGATCGACGGGGGCCGGGAGGAAGACTGGAAACGCTTGAGCTTTCGCTTGCGGCCCGAGTCCCACCGCCAACTGCGCAACATCGCGCGGCTGTGGGGCGTCAGCGTGCAGAGCCTGCTGCAGAACGCGGTCGCCAACTTCCTCGACGCCGCCCTGACCCCCGGCGACGACTGGCGGCATTAGCGGGGGGGCGGACGCGAAGCGCGAGCGGCGGGGCGGTCGCCGTTTAGATAACGCGTCGGCGCTCCCCGGGAGGAGCCCCCGCATCCGCACCCTAGCGGAAGCTGCTGACGCTTCCGCGCGTGGCTTTCAATTGCATGCAAGGCCAGCGTCGGTCAGTAGCCGTTCGATCTGTGCGGCTTCGGGCAGGCCCAGCCGTCGGGCGTCGGCCAGCGCCAGGCACAGCAGCCGGTGCGCCTCCGGGCGATCGTCCTTGGTGTTGCGAATGAGAAGCATTTGCGCCAGATTCGCCCGGCCGACAAGCAACTCCCGCACGTCACCCAAGCGCTCGTAGACCGGCAGTTGCTCCTCCATCCGGATCCGCAGCGCCTCGTCCAGCTGACCGCGCGCTTGCAGAATGTCCGCGATCTGGCCCATCGTCACCGCGCGCTCCCGCACGTCACCCAAGCGCTCGTAAACGGGGAGTTGCTCCTCCTTGCGAATGCGCAGCGCCTCGTCCAGCTGACCGCGCGCTTGCAGAATGTCCGCGATCTGGCCCATCGTCACCGCGCGCGAGCGCATGTCGCCCAAGCGCTCGTAGGCCTCGCGCGCTTCCACCAGCAGGGACAGCGCCTCATCCCAAGTGCCTCGCGAATAACGGGCGTCGGCGAGACGCACGCGCAGACGCGCCGCATACGCACGGGCGCGGGGTGAGTCCTCCCCGCCCTCGGACCTCCGCAGTGCCTCCAGCTCCTCGGTTAGTTCCCCCAGTCGCTCGCCATCGACCGGCCGCCACCACTCCTCGCGCGTCAGCTCCGGCCACGCGGTGAGGGCCGATGGCGGGGCGCCGCCGCCGGGAAAGTCGAAGGTCGCAGTCCGCCAGTGCCACAGATCCGGTGCTTTTTGAGCCAGCAGCGTCGTCGCCCACGGTGGCAGCCAGAGCACCACCGGCACCGGGCAGGCCTTGGGAAACAGCTCCCGCTGCAGGTTGGCGGTCGCGAGCACGTCCAGGCCGCCGTCGCTGAACTCGGAGATGAAGTGCTCCAGGCCGACCACCGAGATGGCAATTTTCGCCCCTTGTTGCGCCGCTGTCAGTCCTGCGCAATGGTCGCGCAGTGCGGCGAGCAAGCTGAACTCCTGGCGCGCCTCCCGCTCATCAGGGGGCACCAGGGACGCGACATCAAGGCGCGTGAGTGTCACGCCGTCGGCGGCAAGCCTTGCCGTCAGACGATCGATGAGGACGTCGCGGATCCCGGTATCACCGAAGGTGGCGATGGCGAGGCGAAAACCGCTCCCATCGCTGAGAGCAAGCGCTACCCCGCGCAATTCCCGGTCGTGCGGATCCGGACTTGCATCAATGGCCGCGGTAACCGATGGCTCAGCCGGCTCGGGCACTCGTGAGGGCACGTTGAAAGGCCTCGATGTCCAGGATTACCGGATGGACATCGTACCAGTTGCGATCGCCGTTGTACTCAAGAACGCTGCCGTTAAAGAGAAGCTGGCTGAAGAATTCCCGTGCGTCCTGTGCCGTACTGGCAGCAGCGGCGGTTCCACCGGCGAGCGTCAGGTCCTTGGTCCTGTGGATCTGCGCCAGAAGCGGGAAATAGACATCGCTTGGCACGAGCAGCCGTTCGAAATCGAGGCGCAGGCGCTTGACCGCTTCATCCGCGCTTGCCTGGTCGATCTGCGTCTTGCCGTCGAGGCGCGCTTCCTGCTGGGCGCTGGTCACCAGCCGCAACAGGTCACGGACACTACCGCCAGACCGGGCGGCAAGCGAGCGCGCAACAGCTTCTTCCGTGAACACCCGATCGATCGCGACCCGCCGGCCAACCAGATCGATCAGAGCATTGAGGCCGTCGTCGCAGGGGCTGCCGTCCCGGTGCCGCACCTTCACCATCGGCATGGTGTAGCAGTTGTCGAATACGGCACCGATACGGTACGGGGCGAGCACCATCGCGATCGGATGCGTGAAGATCATGTGTGCCCGCAACTGCTTCAAGAGCTCGCCGTGATCGAAGAACAGGTGGCGGCCGACGTCGACCGGCAGCCGGTCGAGGTTGTCCTGGACGATCAGCAGTTCGGGCCCCCAGCGAGCATCGACGAGGGCTTGCTGGAACCAGTCGAGCAGGCTGTTGACGCGCTCGATCAGCTCTACGCCGTAGCTCTGTAATCTCAGCCTGATGGTCTGCCGCTGCTCGACGTTGCCCTGCACGCGCGCCCGGATGCGCGCCAACAGCTTGAGCGCGACGCCGAAAGCGCCGGCGCCCGCCTTGGCTTCGGCTGTCGCTTCGAGTTCGATCTCATGCTTGACCGTCTTTACGTCATCAAGTGTCTTCTCCGCGAACCAATCGGCCACATCCTTGACCAACCCCGGTGGCGCTCTCAGTCCCAGTTCCTCAGCCTTCTCGACCAGACTGTGCGCGAGCCAGAGCAGGAGATCGCTGTACTGACAGTCCCGAATTAGGGTCTCATCAACGTAGAGGTGCAGGCAGGTGAAGCGATCGCTGATCTCGTGCTCCATCCGCAGGAGTTCCGTCGACTTGCCGCAGCCACGGTGGCCGGTGAACGCGATTTTCGCATAGCGGTTGGCGTTGGCATCGGATTGTTCCAGGCACACCCGCATCCTCCTCAGATCTCTCGTGCCGAGACCGCGGTTGATATCGACGTAGCGGGGATCGCCACTCTCCAAGGGCTCGAGCGTCGTCTGCGCTGGGATCTCCGCCAGCGTGGTCGCCGGGGGGAGGGCCAGTGCCGATCCCTTGGGGCCGGTAACGCTGCTGCCTGTCGGCATGCAATCTCACTCCTCAAACGCAGAGAAGGATACGATACTTGTTCTCGACTGCGGAGATCAAACGAGGTTTTGCGCCCGCATGGTTCGCCCGCGCCCCCTACCCCCCACCCATCCCGCACCCCAGGCGGCCCGCTAAGTCCTGGATGAATTGCCAGGCGACGCGGCCCGAGCGGGCGCCGCGGGCCTGCGCCCAGGCGATCGCTTCCGCCGCCACAAGGTCATCGGCCACCGCAAGGCCGTAGTGGCAGACGTAGGCGCGCACGATCGCGAGGTAGGTCGCCTGATCGAAGCTGTGGAAGCCGAGCCAGAGGCCGAAGCGGTCGGAGAGCGAGATCTTCTCCTCGATCGCCTCGCCGCGATTGACCGCCGTTGCGCGTTCGTTGTCGATCATCTCGCGCGGCATCAGGTGGCGGCGATTGGACGTCGCATAGAAGACGACGTTCTCCGGCCGGCCCTCGATCCCGCCTTCGAGCACCGCTTTCAACGACTTATACGACGCGTCGCGGCCGTCGAACGACAGATCGTCGCAGAACAACAGGCAGCGGCGCTCACTCGCCCGCAGGCGCAACAACAGATCGGGAAGCGAGGCGATGTCTTCGCGGTGGATCTCGACCAGCGCCAGCGCGCGCGGCTGTTCGGCGTTGATATGGCCGTGAATGGCTTTGACCAGCGAGCTCTTGCCGGTGCCGCGCGCGCCCCACAACAGCGCGTTGTTGGCGGGCAGGCCTTCGGCAAAGCGTCTGGTGTTGGCGAGCAGAGTCACGGCCTGCTGCTCGATG
Source organism: Defluviicoccus sp. (assembly GCA_049291695.1). Taxonomy (GTDB): domain Bacteria; phylum Pseudomonadota; class Alphaproteobacteria; order Rhodospirillales; family Defluviicoccaceae; genus Defluviicoccus. Next base: position 41,846 of record JBATPX010000217.1, on the reverse strand, counting down.
CCCTGCAACAGGCGCAAATCCAGCCGGTTGACGCTCGCGACCGCGCGCAGGCCGGACGCGGCCGGATTCCAGACGAAGGCATCGCCGTCGTCAAGGCCGGCATCGGCGGGCAGCGGCGGTGCCAGACGCTCAAGCGCGTCGGCCAAGCGCCGCAGAAGGGGGGCGAGATCGGTCGTGTGCATGCACTCCTAACTCCGCAATCACGCATCTGGTCACAGCCAACGGGCGCCACGCGCGCCTTCGGGCGGCGCAGGAGCGGTCCGCCTTATGGGTTGCAAGCGCCACGGCGCCGGTTATAGTCCGCCCTCGACGCAAGCGACGCCCCCTTTTCAAGGAGACTTCGATGTTTGTTTCGCCGGCCTTCGCGCAGGCAGGCACGGGAGCCGCCGGACCGGGTGCCCTTGAAGCTTTCCTGCCGATCATCCTCATCTTCGTCGTCTTCTATTTTCTGCTGATCCGGCCGCAGCAGAAGAAAATGAAAGAACACAAGGCAATGCTGGGCGCTATCCGGCGCGGCGATAAGATCGTCACCGGCGGCGGCATCGTCGGCACGGTGGTCAAGGTGATCGACGACAACGAGGTGCAGCTGGAGATCGCCGAGGGCGTGCGCGTCCGGGTGCAACGGCACCTGATCTCGAGCGTCGTCGCGAAGGTCGAGCCTGGCGCGCCGGCAAGGACCGAAGGCCAGGATCCGGCCGCGCCGGCGGCGGAACCGGCCCAGCAGGAAGGCATCGGCGCCAAGTTCAAGAAGATGCTGGGCGGCAAATCGGACTAATCCGTCCGCAGCCAGGCCGCACCGATGGTCCGCTTCCCGAAATGGAAGATTCTTGTCATCGCTGCCGTCGTCGTCCTCGGGACGGCGCTGGCCGCCGTTAACCTCATTTCCGCGGAACGGGTGCAGACGCTGCCCGCGTGGGTTGGCGACCGTCAGCTCAACCTCGGCCTCGATCTGCAAGGGGGATCGCATATCCTGATGCAGGTGGATACGGCCGCCCTGATCCGCGAGCGGATGGACAGCGTCGTTGACGCCGCCCGCGAGCTGCTGCGGGGTGCGCGCATCCCGTACGAGGGCTTGGGCGCGGCCGCCGCCGAGGCTTCCGTGACCATTCGCGAGGGGACCCGCGTCGAGGAAGCGCGCCGGCTCATCGCCGAGAGCGACCGCGACCTCGTGGTGAACGTCGGCGATGGCGGGCGGATCACGCTGCGGCTGTCCGAGGAGGGGATGCGGCAGCGCCAGACGGCGGCGGTCGAGCAGTCGATCGAGATCATCCGCCGCCGGATAGACGCCACCGGCGTGCGCGAGCCCTCGATCCAGCGCCAGGGCAGCGACCGCGTGCTCGTCCAGCTGCCCGGTGTCGATGATCCCGAGCGCATCAAGGCGCTGATCGGCAAGACGGCGAAGATGACCTTTCACCTCGTCGATGACCAGGGCGTCACCGGCGGCCAGGCTCCGGTCGGAACCACGCTGCTGCCGATGCGCGAAGCGCGCGGCACTGCTGACGCGCAGCGGCGCATCGCCGTCCGCAAGCGGGTCGTCGTCAGCGGCGAGAATCTGGTCGATGCGCAGCCGACGTTTCAGGATGGCGAACCGGTCGTCTCCTTCCGCTTCGATACCGCCGGCGGCAAGCGATTCGGCGACGTCACGACGCAAAACGTCGGCAAGCTGCTGGCGATCGTGCTCGACGGCGAGGTGATCAGCGCGCCGCGCATCCGCGAACCGATCCTGGGCGGCAGCGGCATCATCACCGGCAGTTTCAGTGTCGCCGAAGCCCGCGACCTGGCACTTCTGTTGCGCGCGGGCGCGCTGCCGGCCCCGCTTTCCATCCTCGAAGAGCGGACGGTCGGCCCGGCGCTGGGTGCGGACTCGATCGCCGCCGGCAAGGTTGCGAGCGTCGTTGGCCTGATCCTGGTTGCGGTGTTCATGATCGCGGCCTACGGCCTGTTCGGGCTGTTCGCGGTGGTGGCGCTGGTCTTCAACATGATCTTGATCATCGCCCTGCTCTCGCTCCTGCAGGCGACGCTGACCCTGCCCGGCATCGCCGGCATCGTGCTCACCATCGGCATGGCGGTCGACGCCAACGTTCTCATCTTCGAGCACATCCGGGAGGAGTCGTCACTCGGCAAACCGATCATCTCCGCGATCGAGGCAGGGTTTTCGCGCGCATTGACGACGATCGTTGATTCCAACCTGACGACACTGTTCGCCGGCCTGTTGTTGTATTTCCTCGGCTCCGGCCCGGTGCGCGGGTTCGGCGTCACGCTGTCGATCGGCATCGTGACGTCGATGTTCACCGCGTTGACGGTCACCCGCCTGCTTGTCGCGACCTGGCTCAACCGGGCCCGGCCCACCCTGCTGCCGATCTGAGTGACCATGTTTCGCGGCATCCGATTCTTCCCCGAAACCCCGCGCCTGCCGTTCATGGCCTGGCGACGGGCTTATTTAGTCATTTCGGGCATTCTGATCATCGGTTCGCTGCTGTCGCTGGTGGTCCGTGGCCTCAACTTCGGCATTGACTTCCAGGGCGGCATGCTCCTCGAAGTGCGCATGGCGGGACCGGCCGATCTCGGCAGCATGCGGCAAACGCTGGGCGGCCTTGGCTTCGGCGAGGTAAGCCTGCAGGAATTCGGCAGCGCCGATACGGTCCTGATCCGGATCCCGAAGCAGGAAGGAACCGAGGACGCACAGCAGCGCGCCGTCGGTGCCGTCAAGGAGGCCTTGGGTGCTGGGGTGCAGTATCGCCGGGTCGAATTCGTCGGCCCGCAGGTCGGCGCCGAATTGCTTCGCGACGCCCTTTACGCGGTCACGGCGGCGCTGCTGGCCATCCTCGTCTACATCTGGTTCCGCTTCGAATGGCAGTTCGGGGTCTGCGGCGTCGTTTCCCTGCTCCACGACGTCATCGCCACGGCGGGAATATTCTCTGTTCTCGGCTACGAATTCAACCTGACGATCGTGGCTGCGATCATGACCATTGCCGGCTATTCGATCAACGATACGGTCGTCGTCTTCGACCGCGTGCGCGAGAACTTGCGCAAGTACAAGACGATGGCGATGCCGCAGCTGATCGACCTGTCCGTCAATCAGACCTTGTCGCGGACGATCCTGACCGGCACGACAACACTGTTCACTCTTCTATCTCTCTATTTCCTTGGCGGCGAGGTTCTGCGCGGGTTCAGCTTCGCCATGATCTGGGGCATTGTCATCGGCACGTATTCGTCCGTCTGCGTTGCCGTGCCGCTCCTGTTGTACCTCAACGTTCGCCAGAGCACGCTCGCCGGCGAAAGCGCAGCGGAGACGACGGAGCAGCAGCAGCCGTGAGGGCGAATGGCGGACAGTGAGCCGCGGACGCCCGCCGCGGGGATCCCGCAGGTCATCCAAAGGTACGGCCGAGGCGGCTTCACGGTCGCCGGCAAGCGCTACGAAGGCCCGCTGATCCTTCACCCGCAGTGCGCCGAGCCGTGGTACGTCCCCGGTGCCGGCGACATCAGCCTCGAAAGCTTGCGCGGCATGTTTGTGCGCGGCAGCACCGTCGAGATGCTGTTGGTGGGGTGCGGGCCGCGTTACCTGCCACCGCCTAAGGAGATTGCGCAAGCCGTTCGTGCTGCCGGTGCCGGTCTCGAATGGATGACAACCGCTGCAGCCTGCCGCACGTGGAACCTGCTGCTCGCGGATGAGCGCGCCGTCATCGCAGCCCTGATTGCGGTCGAGTGAACGCGCGAGGGGAGACGGCGCTGCACCAGCCCCCTCGCACGGACTCAACAGCGTGCCGTCAGGACTTGGCTTTGCTCAGGTTCTCAGCGACGAAATCCCAATTGACGAGGTGATCGAGAAACACCTGGACGTAATCGGGGCGCCGGTTCTGGTAGTCGAGGTAGTAGGCATGCTCCCAAACGTCGCAGGTCAGGAGTGCGGTCTGCCCATGCGCCAGCGGCAGGTCGGCGTTGGCGGTCTTGGTGATTTTAAGTGCACCGTCAGCTGCGACCAGCCAACCCCACCCGCTGCCGAACTGAGTGACGCAGGCGTTCTTGAACTCGTCCTTGAACTTCTCGAACGAACCGAAAGCACTTGCAAGCGCGCTTGCAAGCACGGCCGACGGCTGTCCTCCGCCGCCGGGCTTCATGCAGTTCCAGTAGAACGTGTGGTTCCACACCTGCGCAGCGTTATTGAAGATACCGGCCTTGCTGGCGTCGCCGGCAGCGGCGTGGATCACACCTTCCAGCGTTTCGTTCGCAAGCGGCGTATCCTTGGTCAGCGCGTTGAGATTGGTGACGTAGGCGTTGTGATGCTTGCCGTGATGGAAGTCGAGCGTGTTCGCCGAAATGTGCGGCGCCAGCGCGTCCTTCGCGAACGGCAGCGGCGGAAGTTCGAAAGCCATGGTCCTGCATCCCCATCCAACCGTGGTTAATAGTCGGCAACATAGGGTTTCGCCGGCACGATGAAAAGGGACGTTCGCCGCGGCCCCTCGTGCCGCGGGTAGTCGTTACGACAGCCGCATCAGGTATTGACGAGGCCGCGGATCAGGCCCGCACCCAGGCAGACCTGACGCTGCCACCACGTCAGGCCGACGCGCGCATCAAGCGGGTCGTTATCGCGGAAGCAGGCAACGAGGCCGCGCGCCCGGCACTGGACGACGCGGATATGGCTGCGCAGCCGCCACGATCGCACGTGGCGCGGCAGCGGTTCGGCCGCATTCAGGAGCTGCTCGATCCCGTCAAGAATGCGATCCAGCACCGCCCGGGTCTGTCCCTTCGCCCTCAGAGCCCCCAAATGCTCATGGGTGATGAACGCATCGGCAAGGAAGATTTCGGGGACCCAATGGCGGTTGTCGTGCAGTGTCGGCTCGCGGAAGTCGCGCAATTGCTTGAGAATGCCGAGCGCCGCGCACAGCGCATCGGAGGCGGGCCGGTAGGAACGGCTGTCTTCGCCCACCAGGTCCAGCATGTGCCGGCCGATCGGCGCCGCGGCGAACTGGGAGTAAACGAGAAGGTCGCCCCAGCTCCTGTTGGCACCTCCCTCGACATCACGGCGCAGCGCCTGCAGGATGCGGCGCACATGCGTATCGGCGACCCCGCTTGTGCGCAGGCTGGCACGCAGCGCCGCGCAGATCGGCTCGGCACCCGGGAATTCCGGCGGCTCGGCCTCATCGCCGCCGATTGCGGCGTCAAGCGTGGCGAGGTGATGCAGGCGCTCCTCGTGGCTGAGGAAGGCGTTGTGAGCAATCCCGTGGGCGAGGCGAACAAAACGGCCAAACGCGGTGACGTGCGGCCGCAGTCGCGCCGGGAACAGCCAAGGCATCAGCGAGAAATCCGGATCGGCTCTGCGTCGTATGGTCGTCCCCCCAGCGGCGCCGCCGGTCGGAAGTGGATGGATGTGTCTGTTTAGTACAGGCGAGCGCAAGTCTGAAGCGCCGATCGACGGTTCGGCCGCCTATTGCATCGATCAGGTCCGCTCGTTCGACAAGGAACGCTTTCTGTGCAGCCTTTTTGCACCGGCCGAGGTGCGCACGGCACTCGCGGCGCTCTATGCGCTTGACCTGGAGCTGTCGCGGATCCGCACCCGCGTACGCGAGCCGCTTGTCGGCTTGATGCGGGTGCAGTGGTGGCGGGATGCAATCGACGCGATCTACGCCGGACGTTGTTCCGGCCATCCGGTCGCCGTGGCATTGAGCGACGCGATCCGTCGCTACGACCTCCCGCAGGGCGCGTTCGCCCCCCTGTTGGCTGCGCGCGACCGGGAACTGGCCGACGAGGCGCTGCCGGACATGGCGGCGCTGATCGGCCACGTGCAGGAAACGACGGCCGGAATAGCCGCACTGGCGCTGACGGTGCTCGCCTGCGGCGGCCGAGAAGAGCGGCTGGCAGCGCAGGAGGTCAGCGTCGGCTGGGCGCTCGCCGGGCTGTTGCGGGAGCTGCCTGCGGATGCGCGGGCGCGAACGCTGGTCGTGCCGCAGGCGGTGGCACAGGCCGCCGCACTCACGCAGGCGGATTCGATCCGGGAATCGGCGCGCCCGCAGCTGCGCACCGCCGTCGGCATAGTGGCGGCGACGGCACGGCAGCATCTGGCGGCGGCGCGCGACCGCCGCGCAGTGGTTTCAAAGCGGGCATTGCCGGTGCTGTTGTGGGCCACGTACGCCGAGGGGCACCTCAACGAGCTGAAGCGTGCCGGAAACGACCCCTTCGCCGTTCGGTTGCACCGCCGGGCGCCGTTGCGCATGATCGCGGCAGCCGTCAACCACGCGCGCGGCCGGTATTAGGTGCGAGGCGGGTAGCGGCGGTCTGACAGGCCCGGGGTGGCTGCAGTGCCGGGCGCAGGGAGGGCGGAGCGCGCGGCTTCCGCAGGCTGCGGTGTCCCTGGCCGCTGCGAACGCCGCGCGCTGCGGGCGGCGGTGAGGAAATGGGCGATTTCGTAGTAGCCCTTGTCGATCGCAAGTTCGAGCGCGGTGAGGCCCCACCGATCCGTCGCCTCCAGGTCGGCGCCGGCGGCCACACTGGCCCGTGCCGCAGCAAGGTCGTTGCTGTGCACCGCTTCGAACAACCGCTGTGTCGCCCGGGCGGCGGATTCTTCGGCAGCGGCGGCCGGCCCGACGACCAGCAGCCCGCCAACGAGCACGTTGCCCAGGACCGGGACGCGATCAGCCACACCCGTGCCGATGACGGCAGCGACACCGACCGCGGCGGCGGCGCGCCACAACCAAGCGCCCCAGCCTGTAGAGACCCCCTGGTGCCGGGCAGTGCGCGCGGTTGCCTTCATCAATGGCCGATTCTCCGCGATGTTCAAAACCTCAAAGGCGGCGGACGGTATCGCTCACGGCGCGCATTGTCCAGCGACGGCCGCACCTCAAACTGCAAATCTCCAAGTCGCTGCAGCGGTTTCGTCACAACTGCGGTCCGGCCTCGGCCGACCTGCGCGCGGGTAGCCGGCACGCCATGGCAATCGAACGTGAAACGTGGTACTCGCGAGTGTCCTCGGTGCGGTGGGCATGGACGGCTTGGCGTTCACGGTCGCTTAACAGAGCCTGCGCTAGAAATATCGTTACTTTGCAAGCAATGCCATTGCGGCATGCTTGTGTGGGCGCAAGCGTGATGGCACAAGCGTGCAGCGTTGCGTTGCCTTCCCGGTCATGGCTTCAAGTGGGTTGTTCACATGCTTCGTCGTTCCACGTTCGGCGTTTTCGCTCTTGTTTGCGCCGCTGCACTCGCCGCCCCTGCCGGCGCCGCGGCGGTCAAGGCTGCAAAGCCTAACCCTTGTGTTTCCAACAGCGAAAAGCTCGCGCTCGACACGCGCGTGCTGCAGACGGAACTGCTCATCGGTGCGCTGAGCTGCGGCCAAGGAGAGCAGTACAACCAGTTCGTGACGAGGTTTCAACCGCAGCTGCAGGAAGAGGGCAGCCATCTGATCGGCTTGTTCCAGCGCATTCACGGCGTCAAGGGAACCGACAAGCTCAACGAGTTCGTAACCAATCTGGCCAACGATGCGTCCAAGCGCAGCCAGAACATCGGCTACGGCTACTGCTACTTCACCTGGGATATCTTCTACGAGGCGTTCGAGACGGCGCCGGAGAGCTTTTCCAAGCTGGTCGAAAAGCCGTGGATTCCTGTCCGCCACGGCTTCAACGCCTGCGAAAGCAGCTAGCCCACCGTTATCGCCACGCGCTGCGACCAGATTGCCAGATCGGCGAGCGCGCGCGCGGCGAGGAGCCGCTTGCGGTCCCGGCCGGCCGGCGGACGCTTGTCCGTGCCGCTGGGTGGAAGCGCCGGGAACAGGCCGAAATTGACGTTCATCGGCTGAAACACGTCGGCCACCGCATCGGCGACCAGATGCTGCAGGAGAGCACCGAGCGCGGTCGTGCGCGGCGGCGGCGGCATCACGCCCCCGCCGATCTCAGCCGCCGTGAAGAGTCCCGCCAACAGCCCGACCGCGGCACTCTCGACATAGCCTTCGCAGCCGGTGATCTGGCCGGCAAGCCGCACCTGCGGTCGCGCGGTTAAGCGCAGGGTCGAATCCAGCACGCGTGGGCTGTTCACGAAGGTGTTGCGGTGAATGCCGCCCAAGCGGACGAACGCGGCGTTCTCGAGGCCGGGAATGGTGCGCAACAGGCGGACCTGCTCGGCATGCCTCATCTTGGTCTGGAAGCCGACCATGTTGTAGAGGCTTCCTTGCGCGTTGTCCTGCCGCAGCTGCACCACCGCATACGGCCGCTTGTCGCCGTCATGCGGATTGCGCAAGCCGACCGGCTTCATCGGCCCATGCGCGAGCGTTTCGAGGCCGCGCGCCGCCATCACCTCGATCGGCAGGCACCCCTCGAAATAGGGTGTGTCGCGCTCCCAGTCATGGAACGGCACCGTGTCCGCCGCCTGCAACGCGGCGACGAACGCGTCGTATTGGGGCCTGCTCAAGGGGCAGTTGATGTAGTCCCGGCCCTCGCCCTTGTCGTAGCGGGACTGGAACCAGGCGATCGAGAAATTGACGCTGTCGCGGGTCACGATCGGGGCGATCGCATCGAAAAAGGCGAGCGCGCCTTCGCCGGTGACCGCTTGCAGGGAGGCGGCGAGCGCGGGCGCGGTCAGCGGCCCGGTGGCGATAATAACATGCGGCCAATCGGCGGCCGGCAGTTCGCTTACCTCCTCCCGCTTAAAGGTCAACAGCGGATGGCTCAATAGCGCTTCCTCAACCCGCGTGCTGAACAGCTCCCGGTCGACGGCGAGCGCCGCACCGGCAGGAACGCGCGACGCATCGGCGGCTTGCAGAACCAGGGAGCCGAGCTTTCGCATCTCCGCGTGCAGGAGACCGATCGCGCTCGTCTCGGCATCGTCGGAGCGAAAGGAGTTGGAGCAGACGAGTTCGGCCAGTTGGCCGGTTCGGTGCGCCGGCGTCGGCGTGAGCGGGCGCATCTCGTGCAGGACGACGGGAATGCCGGCGCGCACAAGCTGCCAGGCAGCCTCACTTCCGGCGAGGCCGCCGCCGATGACGTGGACTGCGCGGCGGGCGCGCGGTTCACCCATCGCTTCTTGGGCCCGCCTTAGGCCGTCCGCCGGCGGCGGGCGCTGCCGAGCGACTGGGCGAGATATTGGCCCGTATAGCTCTCCGCCACCCCGGCGACCGCTTCGGGCGTGCCGCATGTGACCACTCGGCCGCCTTTGTCGCCGCCGTCGGGCCCGAGATCGATGATCCAATCGGCGGTCTTGATCACTTCAAGGTTGTGCTCGATGACGATGACGGTGTTCCCCTGCTCGACGAGCGCCTGCAGGACTTCCAGGAGCCGGCTGACATCCTCGAAGTGCAATCCCGTCGTCGGCTCATCGAGAATGTAAACCGTCTTGCCGGTGGCGCGGCGGGAGAGCTCCTTCGCCAGCTTGACCCGCTGCGCCTCGCCGCCGGAGAGTGTCGTCGCCTGCTGGCCCAAGTGGATGTAGCCCAGACCGACGCGCGCCAGCGTCTGCAGCTTGTCGCGGATCGCCGGCACCGCCTTGAAGAACTCGACCGCTTCCTCGACCGTCATGTCGAGCACATCAGCGATCGACTTGCCGCGGAACCCAATCTCAAGGGTTTCCCGATTGTAGCGTTTGCCCTTGCAGGTATCGCACTCGACGTAGACATCGGGCAGAAAGTGCATCTCGATCTTGATGACGCCGTCGCCCTGGCATGCTTCGCAGCGGCCGCCCCTAACGTTGAAGGAGAACCGCCCCGGCCGATAGCCGCGCGTCTTGGCCTCGGGCAGTTCGGCGAACCAGTCGCGGACCGGCGTAAAGGCGCCGGTGTATGTGGCGGGATTGGAGCGCGGCGTGCGACCGATCGGCGACTGATCGATATCGACCACTTTGTCGATGCGCTCGATGCCCTCGATGCGCTCGTGCGTGCCGGGGACCTCGCGGGCGCCGTTGAGCCGCCGCGCCAGCGCGCGATAGAGCGTATCAATGACGAGGCTCGACTTGCCGCCGCCGGAAACACCGGTGACGCACGTGAACAGGCCAAGCGGAAAGTCGACGCTGATGCTGTGCAGGTTGTTGGCGCGGGCGCCGATGACGCGCAGCATCGCGTCGGCCGCAGCCGGGCGCCGGCGGCGCGGCAGCGGGATCTGGCGGACGCCCGAGAGATACTGGCCGGTCAGGCTGCCGGGGTTGGCCATCACCTGTTCCGGCGTGCCGCGGGCGACGACCCGGCCGCCATGGACGCCGGCGCCGGGCCCCATGTCGATCAGGTAATCGGCGCTTCGGATCGCGTCCTCGTCGTGTTCGACCACGATCACGGTATTGCCGAGATCGCGCAACCGCCTGAGTGCCGCCAGCAGGCGGTCGTTGTCGCGCTGGTGCAGGCCGATTGAGGGCTCGTCCAGCACATAAAGAACCCCGGTCAGGCCGGAGCCGATCTGCGAGGCAAGCCGGATGCGCTGGCTCTCGCCGCCCGAAAGCGTACCCGATGCACGCGACAGGGTGAGGTAGCCGAGCCCGACGTTCTTCAGAAAGTGCAGCCGCTCGTTGATCTCGCGCAGGATGCGGCGCGCGATATCGCGCTGCTGCGGCTTGAGGGCGCCATCCAGCGCGCCGAACCAGAGGACCGCCGCCTCGATCGACAGATCGCTGACGTCACTGATGTCGCGGCCGGCAATCTTGACCGCGAGCGCTTCCGGCTTCAGGCGCTTGCCGGCGCAGGTTTCGCACTGGGTGATGGTCTGGAAGCGGGCGAGTTCGTCGCGCACCCAGGCCGAATCGGTCTCCTTCCAGCGCCGCTCCATGTTCGGGATGACGCCCTCGAAGGACTTGGCAATCTCGTACGATCGCACGCCGTCGTGATACTGGAAGCTGACCGCCTCGCCGTCGGAGCCGTAGAGGATGATGTGGCAGATCTTCTCCGTCAGCTTTTTGAACGGCGCTTCGAGGTCGAAGCCGAAATGCTGGGCGAGCGCTTCGAGCGTCTGCCGGTAGTAGCGAGAGGTGCTGTTGGCCCACGGTGCGATCGCGCCTTCCGCCAGCGACACCCTGTCGTTGGGAACCACCAGACCGGGATCGAAGAACATCTCGGTGCCGAGGCCGTCGCAGGCCGGGCAGGCGCCGAACGGGCTGTTGAAGGAGAACAGCCTGGGCTCGATCTCGGCAATGGTGAAGCCGGACACCGGGCACGCGAACTTGGCGGAAAACGTCAGTCGCTCAGCCGTATCGGCGTTTTCGGCGTAGAGCAAGCCGTCGCTCAAGGCCAAGGCGGTCTCGACGCTGTCGGCCAACCGGTTGGCGAGACCCTCGCGCACGACGACACGGTCGATGACGGCCTCAATCGTATGATTGAGACGTTTATTGAGGGACGGCACCTGATCGATTTCGTACAGCGTGCCGTCGACCTTGACCCGCTGGAAGCCCCGCTTTTGTAAGTCCTGCAGCTCCTTGCGATACTCGCCCTTGCGGCCGCGGGCGATCGGCGCCAGCAGCAGCAGCCGAGTGCCCTCGGGCAGCTCGACGATCCTGTCAACCATTTGGCTCACCGTCTGGCTCTCGATCGGCAGGCCGGTCGCGGGCGAATGCGGGACGCCGACGCGCGCCCAAAGAAGGCGCATGTAATCGTAGATCTCGGTGACGGTGGCGACGGTGGAGCGCGGGTTGCGCGATGTCGTCTTCTGCTCGATCGAGATCGCAGGCGACAGGCCCTCGATCGAATCGACGTCCGGCTTCTGCATCAATTCCAGAAACTGCCGCGCGTAAGCGGACAGCGATTCGACGTAGCGCCGCTGTCCCTCGGCATAGATGGTATCAAACGCCAGCGACGACTTGCCCGACCCCGACAGCCCGGTGATCACCGTCAGGCTGTCGCGCGGAATTTCGACGTCGACGTTGCGCAGGTTGTGCTCGCGCGCGCCGCGGATGATGAGCTGTTGCATCGCGTCCTCAGGCCCGGCTCAGCGTCCCGTTACCCTCTGAGCTCATGCATATCGTGCCGCATTGAGGCGCAGCCAAGCCACGCCGGCCTTCACCCCCGTTCCTGGCTTTCGATGCCGCCCGCGAGCACAAGCCGGTAGCGAACGACGCGACAGAGCGTGTAAAGTTGGCTGCTCACACCAGGAAGGGACGGCAATCGCCATGGCTGGGTCGGTCAACAAGGTCATTCTCGTCGGCAATCTCGGGCGCGATCCGGAGATGCGCTTTCTGCAGGACAACAGCAAGGTCGTTAACTTCTCGGTCGCGACCTCGGAACGCTGGAAGGACAAGCAGAGCGGCGAAACCAAGGAGCGGACCGAGTGGCATCGGGTCGTCATCTTCAACGATCGGCTGGCGGACATCGCGCAACGGTACCTGAAAAAAGGCTCCAAGGTATACCTCGAAGGGGCCTTGCAGACACGCAAGTGGACAGGTAACGATGGCCAGGAGAAATATACGACGGAGGTTGTGCTTGGGCGTTTCCGCGGTGAGTTGACACTGCTGGACGGTCGCGGCGACAGCAGCTTCGGCGCCGCCGCCGAACCGGACTACGGCAGCCAGACGCCCGCAGCGGAGCCGCGAAGTGGCGCCGCACCGGCCGGCTTTGATGACGACATTCCGTTTTAATGGGGAGCTTTTCCCCCGTTCGAACGGGTAAGCAAGGGTGATGGCGTGCAAGTATCGGTTCCGATGAGCCTGAGGCAGGCTTCCTAATGCGGGGCGGGCGTCTTTTCCTGATCCTTGGTGCCGTCGTGGTCGCGGCTGCCCTTGTCGCAATGATGGCCGGCGGGAAACAGGCTCCAGCACCTGCGGTCGTTGAGCTGGCGATGCCGCCGCATCCGGAACCACCCGCTCCTCCGCCACCGAGCGTCGCCGCCCCTGAGACGGTGCCGGCGCCGGATGCCCGGACCGCCGCAGGCGCGGTCGCCAGCCCCAAACCGGAAGCGGTGGCCTCGCCCACGCCAACGGGTGATCAGCCAACCAACGGTGCAGCAACACCGCCCGAGCCGGCAGCGCCGGAAGCGGCCGCCCCGCAAATCAACGGCGGGCTACCGATGGTCGTCTCCCGCGGCAGCAACATGCGCGCCGAGCCCAGCGTCAACGCCCCCCTCGTCGCCCACTTCAAGCCGGGGGAGCGGGTCTACCGGATGGAGGAGAAGGCGGTTCTGGGCTACTACCTCGTTCGCAGCGACAAGGCGACCGGCTGGATCTGGTGGTCGAACGTCGCTGAGGACCAGCAGCAGCCGCCCAGTCCCTGAGGCAAGCGAAGTCGCTGAGGCAAGCGAAGTCCCTGAAGCAAGCGAACCCAGGGCCGCCTTCGAGCGGGAAGCACGCTTCACACGGCCGCATCGCGCAAGAGCAGGCCGGGGGGCAGCGCCTCGCCATATAGGCTCTGGCGTTCGGCCCGATCGAGCGGGATGACTTCCTTCAGCTTCGCCGTCCGCAACGGCGCGACGCCGGATTGTTCCAGCTTGCGGGCAATCTTGAGCCGCAGTGATTTCGGTACATCGAGGCTGCGGTTCTCGACCGCGCGGGCAGCGTGCAAGAAGAGCGTCGCAAGCTCGGCCAACGCCGGCGCGCTCCAGTCGAAGGACCGGAATGCGTCGAACGCCTGCTCCACCAGCTCCGGTGCGACCACCGTCTCCGGCCCGGCGTAGAGCGGGGTCCGGTTGAGCAGCAGGCCAAGTGCGGTGAGCCACGGCTCGCTCGCTTTCCCTTCAGCGATCAAAGCGCGCGCGTTCTCGAGAAACCGGCCGATCAGCTCCGCCTTGAGCGCCGGATTCAAGCGCTCCAGCGCGCCGGCGAGGCGGACCAGCTCTGCCGGCGGTGCCGTCTGGCGGCGGAGCTTTTCCATTTCGCTGGCGAGGAGCTGCTCTTGGCGCTCCCGCGACAAGCCGCCCGCGACCCGCCGCCACAGGATGTACGCCTGCAACGCGATCCGCTTGCCGGGAAAGCACAAGCCGGCCGTCCGCAGCCGCCACAGAGCGTCAATGCGCGCCTCATCGAGCGCAACGCCGAAGCCGGGCCGCAACAAAAAGCCGGCCAGGATCAACCACGTCTCCTCATGCTCGACGGACGTCGCACGGGCATTCATGCGCGCCTCCAAGGCTGGCCACAGCGCCCGGATGAGGCCGGCGCTCCACTGCCCCTTGGGCAGACCGACGACCTTCTCCAGTCCCGTCAGGAGCCGTGTTGCCGTCAGCTTGTCACGGCGGCCGGCCGGCGCGGCGAAGCTCGCCTTGACGTACTCGCGCGCAGCCGCCAACGCCGCCGGCGGGACGCCAATCGCCGGTTCTGGCGTGCTCGGAGCCGGCCTCCCCTCCCCTGCCTGCTCCAGCGGGCGCAGGTTGAATTCGAGCGGCCACGACTGTTCCATCGAAGGCTCGGCGCTGTGGCAGGTTACCTGCACGAGCCCCAGTTCGGTCATTGTGCTGGCGAGTGTCACCGGCAGGGTGCGGACGGCCGCGCCTGCGACCTTGGCGACAGCCTCGAGCGGCGGCAGCCGATGGAAATCACGCGGGTTCCAGTCGATCACGCTGCCGGCCACGCAATCGGCGTGGCGGGTCGAGGAGTAGGCCTCAAACCGGACCTGCTGGTTGAGCCTGAGCGCGAGGCCGGGCGCGGCGATCGCAAAGCGCTGCTCCGGCTCCGCATCCTGGGGCAGGATGCACAGGAGTGTCGGCACTGCCTCACGCTCCTTCCCCTCAGCCGGCGGCCGATGGGCGGCGAGAAAGATGGCGCGCGCGGCACCGGCGGCGATGCGATCGGCCTTGCTGAGCAGGATCTTGCCGAACCGCGCCGCACCGCGGGCGACGGCCAGGTCCGGTTCGGCGTTCTCCAGCAACTGGGGCGCGTGCCCGCGCTGCCACTTGCCGATCTCCTCGACCAGGCGCCGGCGCAGGGCCATGGGCGCGAGCGCACCGCCGTTGCACAACAGCGCATCGACCTGCTGCCGGTTCTTAAGAAAATCCGCGAGGTGACGGGTGATCGCGCTGTCGGCAGCAAACGGCAGGCCCCATTCCCTCAGCGCACCCATCACCTGGCGCGGCCGTTCGGCCGCATCACACGCGGGGAAGAAGCCGTCCAGCACGGCGGCCGAGATTTCGCCGCGGGTGACTTGCGCCGAAAGGGCACCGGCGATGAGGCCGGCGCCGCGCCCGGCGATAGCGAGGGAATAGGTCTCGTCCGGCCGCCCCTCGCTCCCCAGCACCGTCTCCTTGAGGTCGCGGCAGCGGGCGACAAGCGCGTTCCATTGCGCCGAGTCAAGCTTGCCGCCGGCGTCGCCGAGCCGCGGCTCGACCACGTGCGCCAACGCCAGGTCCATGTTGTCGCCGCCCAGGAGAATATGGTCGCTGACGGCGATGCGGCAGATCGCGGGAACGCCGCTCCCTGTCGCCGCACGTTGCAGCGCGAACAGGCTGAAATCCGAGGTGCCGCCGCCGACGTCGACCACCAGGACATGGGCCGTTTCGGCGTTGCCATCCGCAAGCCGCGGCCACAGCGCGCGGCCAGCGTCGTGCCCTTCCAGCCAGCGGTAGAAGGCCGCCTGCGGCTCTTCCAACAGGCGCACGCTCGCTGGGTAACCCGCTTCCGCCGCGGCCGCGAGCGTCAGCCGTTGCGCCACGACGTCGAACGACGCCGGGACGGTGACGGTAATCGCCTGCGCCTCGAAGCGGAAATCGCCGCCTGCCGCCGCAAAGCGCCGGTCCCAGGCCTGCATCAGGGCGTTGAGGATCAGCGCCTGCGCGCGGACCGGCGAGATCTTGCGCCCGGGCGCGATCTCGTCCGACCCCCAGGGCAGGAACGGCTGCGTCCGATCGGCGGCGTGATGGCACAGCCATGACTTGGCCGAATGCGCCACCCGTCCCGGCGTTTCCGCCGCCCGCCGCCGTGCCAGCGCACCAACGATCCACTGCCCGCGATCGCTGCCAGCGCCGGTAAGCTCTGCCGCACCGCCATCCTCGGGCAGATACAGGAACGACGGCAGCGTTAACGCCGCGGCGGCGGCGGTCGGCGAGTGCCACTGCGGAATGGCAAGCACTTCGGTCGGCGCGTCGCCATCCAAGGGCACGAAGGCGAGCGCGCTGTTGGTGGTGCCGAGATCGATTCCGATGCTGTAGCGGGCGTGTGCCATGCGCTTCAGGCTTCGGTCGTAACGGAGGACACGAGCGCCGGATCCCGGCACGCGAATATGTCACCGGCCGGGCCGTCAGCGCCGAGACTCGCGATCCAGGCGGCGATATCGTCCGCTGACAGCGCGCTCCGATGGAGGAAGGTGGCGCCGTCGCCGTAGGTGGCGTTGAACCGGTAGGGCGCCATTGCCGCCAGGCGGGCGACGCAGGCGTGCGCGACCTCCTTCATCATCGGCACGAACTCGACGCTGACGGCGAAGGGTGCGCTCGACAAGCCCTTGAGCGCTTCCTCCTCGTAGCCCTCGATGTCGATCTTGATGAAGCGCGGCATGCCAAAGCGGGCAATCAGCGTATCCAGGGTGAGCGCCGGCACCGCACAGGCACCGCGCCAGTGTTGGCCGGCGAAGCTCGGCGCCGTCCCGGCGGCAGCGAGAAACGCCTGCGACGCGGATGCGATCGTCGGATTGGCGGGGTTCAGGTTCAGGCGCACCTGCCCCGCCGCCGCCGCGATCGCGGCTGCCACCAGTTCGACCGCCGGATCACGGCCATAAAGCGCCCGCAGAACGGGAAGCAACGCCGGCTGCGGCTCGACCGCGACCACGCGCGCGCCAAGCTGCCGCCACGCACGGACCCGGTTGCCGACATGCGCACCGATATCGAAGCACAGATCATCGGCGCCGATGAAGCGGCCGTAGAACCGAGCCACGGCTTTGAGACGCCACGGCTTGCCGTAATAGATGGCGAGCGAGCGGGCGACACCGTACGCGGTGCGAAGGCGCTCGATCGCGTTGGCGCCGGTCTCCATCCCTCTGGCCCCGCCTGTTCTCTCATGGTGCTGGCAGCACACCGGCTTGGCAGGTACGCTGATGCTCTGCCATGATGTGGTATCAGTCCCACCTGCCCCAAGGCCAGCCCGACGTGAGATCGCTTCGATGCCGTCTCTGACAGCGCGTGCGTTCTGGATCACCGGCCCGGAGCAGGCCGAGATCAGGCAGCAACCGCTGCCGCCGCCCAACGGCGAGGAGATCCTCGCGCGCGCGCTTTACAGCGGCATCAGCCGCGGCACCGAGCTGGTGGTCTATCGCAACCGGGTGCCGCCCGGCGAATATGGCCGGATGCGCTGCCCGTTCCAGGACGGCGCGTTTCCGGCGCCGGTCAAGTATGGCTACGCTTGGGTTGGCGACGTGACGGAAGGGCCGGAACGCTTGCGGGGGGAAACCGTTTTTATCCTGTACCCGCATCAGGACTTGGCCGTCGTCCCGACCGCGGCCGCGGTCCCGGTACCCGAGAGCGTACCACCGGCCCGCGCAGTCCTTGCCGCCAATATGGAAACCGCGCTGAACGCGCTGTGGGACGGCCAAGTGCAGGCCGGCGACCGTGTCTGCGTCCTGGGCGCCGGTGTGGTCGGGCTGTTGCTCGCGCACCTTGCAAGCCGGATCCCGGCCGTGCGCTGCCTGATCGTCGATCCCGATCGAGGCAAAGCGGCCGCGGCCGCAGCGCTCGGGCTTGCCTTTCGCACGCCGCCGCCCGCAGATCTGTTCGATGTCGTCTTTCACGTCAGCGGCAATCCGGCCGGGCTCGCAACCGCACTCACCCTGGCCGATTTCGAGGCAACGGTTATCGAGGCAAGCTGGTACGGAGTCACGCCCGTCGCGCTGCCGCTCGGCGAAGGCTTCCACGCCAAACGGTTGACGCTGCGCTCCTCCCAGGTTGGCTCCGTCTCGCCGCGCCAGCGCGCCCGCTTGAGCCACCGGCAGCGGCTGGAAATGGCGCTGGCGCTGCTGGCAGACGACCGCCTCGATTGCCTTATAACCGGTGAGAGCGCGTTCGCAGAGCTCCCCCACGTGATGGCCAGGCTTTCCGATGGCAGCCTGCCGGCGCTCTGCCACCGCATCCGCTACTGAACAGAGACCGATCGAGGAGACCGCCGTTGTTCGCCGTGACCGTCCGCGACCACTTCATGATTGCGCACAGTTTCTCAGGGTCCGTGTTCGGGCCGGCGCAGAAGCTGCACGGGGCCACCTACGTTGTCGATGTCACCTTCCAGCGGCCGGAACTCGATGCGAACGGCATCGTCGTCGATATCGGCATCGCGCTGGAGACGCTGAAAGGCATCCTGGGCCAGCTCAACTACCGCAATCTCGATGACGAGCCGGCGTTCACGGGCGTCAACACCACCACCGAATACCTCGCGCGGGCGATCTTCGAGCGCGTGGCGCAGGCGATCAGCGCCGGCAGCTTCGGTGATGAAGGGCGCAAGCTCACTGGCCTCAAGGTGACGCTGCACGAAAGCCATGTCGCCTCGGCCTCGTATGAGGGCGCGCTCGTCCCGTGAGCCGGCCGCAATTTCATGTCCTCCTTCCCGGCCCTGCGGCAACGGTCAGCGGCGGCTTCCTCTACGACCGCCGGATGATCGTGGCGCTCAAGGGTGCGGGATGGCTCGCCTCGCTGATCACCCTGCCCGATTGCTTCCCGTTCCCGCCCGCGGACGTTGTGGCGCGCGCTGAGGAAGGACTGGCGGCCCTGGCGGATGGCAGCTGGCTGATCGTCGACGGCCTCGCGCTGGCGCCGCTCTATGAGCGCATCGCGGCGCTTCAAGACGGCCGGCTGCGCGTCGTCGCGCTCATCCATCATCCGTTGTGCGATGAAGGCGGGCTCAGCGCGCCCGAGCGGGCGCACCTGTTCGCGAGCGAACGCCGGGCGCTGGCGACCGCCCGCCATGTCATCGTCTCCAGCGTCACCACCGCCCACCGGCTGGCCGATTTCGGCGTTGCGGCGGAGCGAATCGCGATCGTGCCGCCGGGCATCACCCGCGCCGTCGGGGCCGGGGCGCGGCGGCGGCACGACCATACCTTCGGCGTGCGCCTGTTGAGCGTCGGCAGCCTGGTGCCGCGGAAGGGGCACGATGTGCTGATGCAAGCACTCGCCCGATTGCGTCGGCTGTCCTGGCGGCTCACCCTGGTGGGACCCGAACGCGATCGCCGCTTCACCCGCCGCCTGCGCACCTTGAGCCGCTGTCTCGGTTTGGGCGCACGGGTCCGTTTCGCCGGCAGCGTGCGGCCCGGGGCTCTGGAGCAGTGCTACCGGGATGCCGACGTTTTCGTTTTGCCGTCACGGATGGAGGGTTACGGAATTGCGCTGGCGGAGGCGATGGCGCACGGCCTGCCGATCGTCACCACGCCCGCCGGTGCGATACCCGAGGTGGTACCAGCCACGGCAGGAGTGTTCGTGCCGCCCGGTGCGGTGAAACCGCTCGCCGATGCGCTGGCAATGCTCATCCGCGACCGTGGCCGCCGCGGCCGGCTGCGGCGGGGAGCGCTAAAGGCACCGGCGGCACGCCGCACGTGGGCGACGGCAGAGGCCGAGTTTCTCGCGACGCTGGCTGGGGTCGCCCCCCAGTGAGCGGATTTTCAGCCGACTGGCTGAGCTTAAGGGCGGATGCCGATGCCCGCGCGCGTTCGGCCCGGATCACGGCGCGCACGGCCGCCTGGGCGCTGGCACGCACGCACGTGACCGGGCGCCCGCTCTCGATCGTCGATCTCGGCTGCGGCACGGGGAGCAATCTGCGCTTCCTCGCGCCGCGGCTACCGGTCTCGCAGCACTGGCTGATGGCCGACCACGACCCGGATCTGCTCGTGCTTGCGTGCCGCGCCGCCTCCGGCTGCCGACGGGTCCGCGCGCTCGAAGCGGTCGAACTCGATCTCGCCACGGCCCCTTTGGCTCGCCTCCTGGCGGACGCCGATCTGGTAACGGCTTCGGCGCTGTTCGACCTCGTCGAGCCGGGCTGGGCAGCGGGCTTGGTAGCGGCGCTGGCCCGACCCGGCCGGGCGCTGCTCGCGGTTCTCACCTACGACGGCCGGATGACGCTTGCCCCCGCCGATCCGTTCGATGCGCACCTTCGCTGCCTGGTCAATAAGCACCAGCGCACCGACAAGGGCTTCGGCCGCCCAGCCCTCGGACCGCTCGCAGCCGATTGGCTTTGCCGGCAGGCCCGGCTGAGCGGCGCCCACGTGCTGACCGCCCGCAGCGATTGGCGGCTGGCGCCCGCCGACCAGGCGCTGCAGCAGGCCTTGCTCGACGGCTGGGCTGACGCAGCGTGCGCGATTGCGCCGGACACGGCGGACGGCATTGCCGCCTGGCACGCATCCCGTCTGGAGACGCTGCGGCGGCAAGGCCTCGTAACCGTCGTCGGCCATCGCGACCTGTTCGCGCACTGGTAACCGGGGCACCCTAACGCAGGCGGCAGTCGAACAGCACGTCGTCGCCCAAGCGGTGCACGGTCCAACGCGGCCGCAGCCCGTCGTCCACCCGGGCGATGCGCGGCAACTGCAGGCCGGGGCGGCCTGATCCGAGAATGAGCGGTGCGACCATCACCTGCAGGCGATCGACACCGCCTGCAGCGATGAAGGCGGAGACCGTCGTTGCGCCGCCTTCGATCAGGAACGACCGCAGGCCCCGTTCCGCCAGCGCGGCGAGGATCATCGCCGGCGGCAGGCAGCCCGCAACCACGCCGACAGGAACCAACGCATGGGCCGAGATCGCCGGGTCCGGGACCGTGCTCGCGGCAATCACGCTCAGCGTCGGCGCTGTCGCATCGAAAACCCTCAGGCTGCGATCGAGGCGCAGGTTGGGATCAATGACGACGCGCACCGGGTTCGGCCCCGGCACCCGCCGGGTGGTGAGCTGCGGATCATCGTGCGCGACCGTGCCGGCGCCGACGATCACCGCGTCGACCAGCGCCCGCAGCCGGTGCAGGTGGTCGAGACTCTCGGGGCCGTTGATGTAGTGCGAATGGCCGTCTTCAGTTGCGATACGGCCGTCAAGGCTCTGGCCGAGCTGCGCGACGACGAAACCGTCGCGCGCCATTGCCGCCGCCAGCGGTTGATAAAGGGCCGAGCGCAGCGGCTCATCACAGTGATCGAGGACCCGCGCCCGCTCGGCGTCGGTTGTCACCGCGATGCCTCGGGAGCCGGGGAAGGTTGCCAGTGCAGGCGCTGCACATCGGCGATCAGCGCCGCAAGAGCGGTCGCATGGTGATCCAGCAACAGCCGGCCCAGTTCGGCGCTGGCGCTCGCGGCATCGCCGACGACACCGTGCGGATTGAGGTCCTCGGCCAGCCAGCCGATGCCAGTTGCGCCCTCGACCCGGAAAACCGCGCACCCCTGTTCGAGCTCGGCGGCGCGCGAGAGGAAGTCCCGGCAGTGCTCTGCGCGCACCAGCTCCGGCGCGATCGCCAGCATCAGCGACGTTTCGAGCATGCCGCCGTGCAGGCCGTAGCGGGCTTCGGCTTCAGGGACCAGGCCGGGCGGCGTGCCGAAGCGGAAATAGGTGGCGCGCACGACCAGGATCCCCGCCTCCCGCCGCAGGCGCGGCGCGGCGAGATCGAGGATCTGCGGCTGGCCACCGTGGGTGTTGAACAGGATCAGCTTGCGCACCGGCGTCGAGGCAACAGCCCGGCCGACGGCCGTGAGGACTGCCAGCGCCACCTCGGCCTCCAGGCTCACGGTGCCGGCGAAGCTCGCGTGCTCGGGGCTGACGCCGAACCGTAGCGTCGGCAAGCGCAGGACGGTCCCGGAGCCGCCGGGCCGGGCGAGCGCGGCATCGACGACGGCATCACAGATCCGGCTGTCGGTGCCGACCGGCAGGTGCGGCCCGTGCTGCTCGACCGCGCCCATCGGCAAGAGCGCGACTGTCGTCGCAGGGTCGAGGGCGGCGAAATCGGGGCTCGTCAGCGCTTCCCAGTGCTGCCAGTCCATCGCATCGCGCCTCCTACAGGGACTCGACCATCTCGGCGGCCTTCGTCTGCGGCGCAGACGTCCGGCCGGAACCATTCGCCGCACCGCGGTTTCGCTGCAATGCCGCCGCGATCGCGTTCATCCGCCTTATCTCGTGCGGCGGGTCGATCTCCTCCGGCACGGCGCACACGCCCCAGCGTGCCAGCCGCAGGCCGATCGCCCGCCAGGATGTCATGCACGCGAACGGAACCGCGAACAGCCAGCCGGCGAGGATCGGGGTCGCCCAAGGGATCACCGCCGGCGCCTTCCACTGAAGGAGCGCCCAGGCGGCGATGCCGAGCACAAGCTGCGGCCACAGTCCCGCGAACGCCTCCTTGAGTGTGATGGCGCGGCTCGCCCGCTTCTGCGGCGACCAGGTCACCTGTTTTCCCAGCAGCAGCCCGCCAATGAAGATCGCGTGCGTCACCGCGACCGCTGCGCCCAGAAGGAGGCCGAATACGAGCTCGACAAGCGCACCGAGGAGGATCCGTGCGGCACCGCCATACGCCAGGCGGCTGCGCCGGCGCACCAGCACGTCGATGATGCCGAGGATTTTCGGCGTCATCACCATCAGCATCACGGCAGCGTAGAGGACGAGGCCGATGTTGATGCCGCTCGCTTGACCAACCGGCGTCGAAACGGCCCCCTCGGGCAGCGCCGCCGGCATCAGCAGCAGCTGGCCAAAGCCGACAAGGAGGAATCCCAGCCAAAGTGGCGCCGCGGTGTACATGAGAATAGCCAACACCAGCTGCAGCCGCCCCATCGGGCTAAAGCCGGGCCGGGCCAGCAACTGAACGTATTGGAGATTGCCCTGGCACCAGCGCAGATCGCGCTTGAGGAAGTCGGGCAATGTCGGCGGGTTCTCCTCGAAGCTGCCGTCCTCCACCGGCACCACACGCACCTCGTAGCCGGCCCGGCGCATCAGGGCAGCTTCCAGCTGGTCGTGGCTCAGGACCGGACCGCCGAACGGTGGCTGGCCTTTGAGTGCTGGCAGCCGGCAGTGCTCGATGAACGGCGCCAAGCGAATGATGGCATTGTGCCCCCAGTATGGCCCGGCGTCGCCCTGCCACCAGGCGCTGCCCATCGTATAAACGCGCATGCCATGGCGCATGCCGAACTGGAAGATGCGCGCGAACGGGCTCAACGCCGGCAGGCCGACGACGAGCGTCTGCAGGATGCCGAGCGAAGGGTTGGCCTCCATCGTCCGCACCAGTTCAACAAGGCGGCTGCCGGTCATCAGGCTGTCGGCGTCGAGCACGATCATGAAATCGAAAGCCGGCCCATGCGTTTCGCAGAAATCGCGCAAGTTTCCGGCCTTGAAGCCTGTGTTGCGTGATCGGCGCCGATAGTGCAGCGGCACGCACTGGCCCATTCGCGCGTTGAGATCCGCGAACAGGTCCTCCTCGGCTGCCGCCACTGCCGGCTCATCGGTGTCGCTGAGGATGAATACCTCAAAGGCCGCCGCGGCGCCGGTTGCCTTGAGGCTTTCGATTTCCGCGGCGATGCGGGCGAAACTACGCAGCGGATCCTCGTTGCGGATCGGCACGACGATCGCGGTCCAGCTCACAAGCGTCGTCGCGTCCGGCACCGCCACCGTCAGCGGCGCAACGACCTGCACCGGATCGCGGGCCGCATGGATGATGATGAAGCCGATCACCGCGTTCCAGAAGCCGATCACCAGCCAGGGCGTGTTGGCGGCGAACAGGACCAAAAGCACGATTTCGGTCGCGACGAGGCCATCGCCGGCAAACACAGCGACCATGAGGCCGACAAGGCCCAAAATGCTGGTGCCGACAAGCGCCGCAAAGAGTGTGCGCCGGGCAGCCATTGGAGCGACCGTCGCCGCGCGCGGGGTCATGACCGGAGGCGTGAACAGAGGCAGTCTCCTGAAATGGGGCACTTAGGACCAGCAACAATCCGCATCGAAGCGGCGTGCGTATGCCATGTGGTAGCAGGAAAGGCCAGATCCCATGACGATCCATCCCGTTTTGATCTTCGGCGCCACCGGCGGCGTCGGCAGTGCCCTCGCCAAGCGGTTGGTGGCCGAGGGGGTGGCAGTCCACCTAGCGGCTCGGAATGAAGCAAAGCTCGCCGCCCTTGCCGCAGAAACCGGCGGCGCACCCCACACCGTTTGCGATGTTCTCGACGCCCGCGCTCTTGCCGCTGCAGTCGCCGCCGCGGGCGCGAGCGGCGGGCTGGCGGGCTTGGCCTTTTGTGTCGGCTCGATCGTCTTGAAACCATTCAAGCGGGCAACGGCGGCCGATTTCCGCCAAGCGTTCGAGCTGAATGCGCTCTCCGCGGCACTCGCGGTACAGGCGGCGGAGGCATCGCTGCGGGCCGGAAAGGGCTCGGTCGTCTTTTTCTCGACCATCGCCGCCGGTAGCGGCTTTCCCAACCACACCGTCATCGCGGCGGCCAAAGGCGCGGTCGAGGCGCTGACGCGGTCGCTCGCCGCCGACCTCGCACCCGACGTGCGCGTCAACTGCATTGCTCCCAGCTTGACGATGACGCCGCTGGCGCAGCCGCTGACCGCCAACGAGTCGATGGCAAAGGCGATTGCGGCGATGCATCCGCTGCCGCGCTTGGGCCAGCCCGCGGATCTCGCGGCGACGGCCTCCTTCCTTTTGGGGCAGGGCGCGGACTGGATCACCGGACAGGTCATCGCCGTCGACGGCGGCCGCAGCCGCGTGCGGACCAAAGGCTGAGTCGCGCGCCAAGAAAATTTGCCGGCGGAAGCATCCATTTCGCGGTTCACGGCGTAAATTGTAGAGAATTTGTGGGCGTTCGACGGTCAAGTCGAGGTGAGACGGGAAAGGTGGTCGGTGTGATGAAAAACCGGCAGGGTCCATCGATGAGGTCATTATCAAAGTCGCTGTCGTTCCCAGTTCCGATGGGAGATGACGCTGGGCTGAAGAACTACCTCCGTCAAATACGGGATTACCCACTGCTCGAGGCCGCTGAAGAGCAGCGTCTTGCTTGGCGGTGGGTGAACGAACGCGACGTTGATGCAGCGCATACGCTCGTCACCAGCCATTTGCGCCTGGCCGCTAAGATTGCCGGCAACTATCGCGGCTATGGTCTGCCGGCTGACGAGCTGATTTCTGAGGCAAATATCGGTCTGATGCAGGCGGTTGAGCGTTTCGATCCGGCACGAGGGTTTCGCTTGGCGACGTACGCGATGTGGTGGATCCGAGCCGCTATTCAGGAATACGTGCTGCAGTCGTGGTCCCTGGTGCGGCTCGGAACGACGGCTCATCAGAAAAAGCTGTTCTTTAACCTGCGGCGACTGAAGGGGCAAATCCAGGCCTACGCCGAAGGTGACCTCTCAGACGAGGCCGTTCGGCAGATCGCCGAGCGGCTGCGCGTCTCGCCGGCAGAGGTGATTAGCATGAATCGTCGGCTCGCCGGGCCCGATCGCTCCCTCAATGCGCCCGTCCACGAGGACGGCGAGAGCGAGTTGCAGGATTGGCTGGTTGACGACAGCGACACTCAAGAAACGCTTCTGGCGCAGAGCCAGGAGCGCGAACAGCACCGGCGGTTGCTGGCGGTGGCCTTGGCGCGCTTATCGTCGCGCGAACAAGATATCGTCCGCGAGCGTCGCTTGCGTGAGTCGCCGCTCACTCTTTCACAACTGGCGGGCCGGCATAACATCTCGCGCGAGCGGGTACGACAGCTTGAGGTCAGCGCGGTCGAAAAACTGAAACAAAGCATGGCCTCCAGCGGGGCGGCACTTGAGTCGATGGCCTTGTCTGCTCAAAACAGCTACTCTGCTGGCCAACATGCAGAAAAAGACGTGGCATTGCGCCTTTCGACAAGGCTTGCCGAACAGCAGCGTTAATTGTTTATTTTGGATAATTTTCTACGGCGTGTTGTCTGAAACAACGCAAGACATGCTTGCGCGGGACGGAGCTACGAGAGAAACATGACAGCCATCACCAATGTACGCACTGCTGCTCATCTGACGCCGATCGACGGCGCGCCGCTAGATCGCCCGGAGCGGCGAGAGGTCGAGGAAGCGGTGCGCGTTCTCCTGCGGTGGATCGGCGACGACCCGGATCGAGAGGGCCTGCAGGACACGCCGGCCCGCTACGCCCGTGCTTTCGAGGAATGGTTTGCCGGGTATCGGGAGGATCCGGCCCTTCTCCTGCGCCGCACGTTCCAGGAAACGGCCGGCTATGACGAGATGGTGGTGCTGCGCGACATCGACTTCGTGAGTCATTGCGAACATCACCTGGCTCCGATTATCGGCAAGGCACACGTGGGTTACCTGCCGCGCAACCGCGTGGTGGGGATCTCTAAGCTCGCGCGCGTGGTCGAGGCTTATGCTCAGCGGCTGCAAATCCAGGAGCGGCTGACCGCGCAGATCGCAAGTGCCATCGAAAGCGTGTTGGAGCCGCGCGGCGTTGCGGTCGTTATCGAGGCATCGCATCAGTGCATGACGACCCGCGGCGTCCGGAAGCACGGCGTGACGATGGTGACCAGCCAGATGACGGGCGCATTCCGCGAGGACCCGATGACCCGGCGCGAGTTTTTGGCGATGGTCGGCACCCCGACAAGCCGCGGCACTCACGGCGGGTGATCGCGAACGGCGTCGGGGAGAGGATCGTGCCAAGCGGCTTCGGTCAGTCGTCAAGGCTCGCCGGTCTGGCGCAATGCATAACCGGCTGGACAGTAGGGCGCCCCGGTCGCGCCCCAAATCAACGGCTTCGTGTCGCCCAACTGCCAAAACGCCGCTTTCACGTCGGCACAGACGCAAGTACGGAACTGGCAGACGTCCTCAAGCGGCGCCGGCGGCGTTCCGGAGCAGGCCGCCACCGCCAAGGCCGCTCCCACCATCACCGTCTGCCGGCCGCGACGGAGAGCTGACGTGCCTGAGGTGCCTTTGTCCCGCTGCCGCATTCAGCCGCCCTCTTGCCGGTTCGGACGGCCGCTCGGTGCCAACCCGTCATCGCTCCTTTGCCACAGCGGGCGGTGCGATGAAAGCATGAAACAAGAGATCGGGCGCACTCGTGTTGTGGCGCGAGGGGATGCCGCGGCCAAAGCGGACAGCGCCGGCACGCACGGTGGTCAATTCCATGATCGCCGCTTGCGAAAACGGATCGCCGGCTGCAGGCCGCCAGTGGACCTCGGCCGCATCGGCAACCTCTGCTGTGACGAACATCGAGCGCAGGGCTGCAAACGGCATGCTGCCGGCCGGGGGATCGAACGTCACGTCGACCGCAGCCACGTCATCGCGAACGGCAGCGATGGCAAGCTTGCCCAGGCCGCCGTCGATGAACGCCAGATGGAACGTGCGCGTTGCGGGTTCGAACAGCACGTCTTCGATCGCGACCAGCGGTCGTCCCTCCTCCACGATCGGGCCGATCAGGAACGAACTGCCATAGGCGCTTTCGCCCAAGTGACGCGGCGGCAACGGCTTCAGGCGCCAATAACCATCGGCGGGATAAAGGACGAGGAACTCGGTCGCGGCGGCGCCCTGCTTCAGGAACACCTGGATCAGGTGCAGCCCGCTCTCCTCACGATCGGCGACGCGAAAGGGAACCACGCTCGAGCGCCAAAAGCTCTTGAACGTGTGGCCGACGAGGCGAAGGTTAGCGTCTTCGAACAAGACGAGGCTGCGCGGGATGAACGGATAGACGGGATCGCCGCTCATGTCGCAGCCGGCAAAATCGGGGGCCGTGCTATCGATGCTGAGGTTTTCTATGTAAGCGGGATGGCGCGCTTCGATCCGAAAAGCACGCAAGCCTTGGCCGATAAGCTTAACGTAGACGTTATCTTCCTCGGCGCACACCGTCGGCTTGCTGGCGTTGACGACATCAACCATTGTCGCCGCTCCCACCTCGCCGCTTGCCGCCGCAACCGGAAAAGAGAGCCCGGCACAGAGCACGACGGCTACGCGCTGAAGCCGCAGCCGCAGCCGCCTGCAGTTGCGCGCACTGCGCGCAGAGGAACACACCAATGCACTCATCGCCGCTCCCGGATCCGCCAAGCGTTACCGGCCTTGGCGCGCGGCAACTCTAGGCGACATTGCCGGCAATGAGGAACCGTTGCGGCGCCGTCGGCGACCGCGGGCACGGACAAGACTGGACTGGACCGTCCAGTCTAATTACCTTTAGCCGAGGGTTCGGTACCAGCTGGGGCCGCGATGCCACGACGCCGCATGACCTTGACACTCATAGCAGCAGCAGCCGCCGCGGCGATTGCGGTGGCCGACCTGGGCCCCGCCTTCGTTGACGGCGCGCTGGCAGCACCGCCGGAAGCGCCTGCCGGCGTCCCAGTCGAGGCGCGTCCGGTCCAGGTCGGCCCGTTGAGCGACGTCATTGCCGCCGTCGGCACGCTCATCTCGAATGAGTCGGTGATGCTGCGGCCGGAGATCAGCGGCCGCGTTGCCGGCATTCATTTCGTCGAAGGCGCGCCCGCACGGCAGAATGAGCTCCTGGTCACCCTTGATGACGCCATCGTTGCTGCCGAGCTCGCCGACACCCGCGCGAGCCTGGAACTGAGCAAGCGCAACTTCGAGCGGGCACGCGAGCTTTATCGAGAACGCGCTGGTACGGAACGCACACTCGACGAAGCGAAGGCCAAGCTCAACAGCGACCAGGCAAAGGTCGAATTGGCGCTGGCGCGCCAAAGCAAGACCCGCATCACCGCCCCCTTCGACGGCATCTTGGGCCTGCGCCGGGTGAGCATCGGCGATTTCGTCAACGCCGGCGACGATCTGGTGAACATCGAGAGCATCGATCCGATCAAGATCGACTTCCGGGTGCCGGAGCGCAGCCTCGCCTTGATCGAGACCGGCCAAACGATCGACATCACCGTCGACGCGTTTTTGGGCCAGACCTTCAGGGGCGAGATCTATGCGCTCGACCCGCAGATCGACCCTGCCGGCCGCAGCGTAGCCATGCGCGCCCGCATCTCCAATCGCGAGGGGCTGCTTCGTCCCGGCCTGTTCGCGCGCGTCTCGGTAATCGTCACCGACCGCCCGCAGGCGATAATCGTCCCGGAGCAGGCGATCATCCCCTTCGGCAACGATCGGTTCGTCTTCCGCGTTGTCGACGGGGTTGCCAAGCGCACCAAGGTCACGCTCGGCGTGCGGCGGCTGGGCGCGGTCGAAGTCGTGGACGGCCTGAAGGCTGATGACGTGGTCGTCACCGCCGGTCAGTTGAAGCTGAAAGACGGCACGGCGGTCACGGTCCTGGCGCCGCCGCCGGAAAGTTAAGGGCTGCCATGAGACTGCCCGAGATTTGCATCCGCCGGCCCGTCTTTGCGACGGTGCTGAGCTTGGTCGTCCTCCTCCTGGGGTTGATCGGCTATCAGCGGCTATCCATCCGCGAATATCCGAACATCGATCCCGCGGTGGTCACCGTCTCGACGACCTACGAGGGGGCAAGCGCCGAGATCATCGAAACCCAGGTCACAAAGATCCTGGAAGATGAGCTCGCTGGCATCGAGGGCATCGACTTCATGACCTCGATCAGCCGCCAGGAGCGCTCGCAGATCACGGTCGCATTCAAGCTCGGCCGCGATGCCGACGCCGCGGCGGCCGACGTTCGCGACCGCGTCAGCCGCACGCGTGACCGCCTGCCCGATGAGATCGACGAACCGGTGATCCAGAAGGTCGAGGCGGACGCCCAGCCGATCATCTACCTCGCATTCTTCAGCGACCGGCATTCGCCGCTCGATGTCACCGACTGGGCAGACCGCTACGTCAAGGATCGGCTGCAGACGCTGGGCGGCGTCGCCGAGGTGCGGATCTTCGGCGAGCGCCGCTACTCGATGCGGCTGTGGCTGGATCCGGCGCGGCTCGCCGCCTATCGGCTGACGCCGGCAGACGTCGAGGATGCGTTGCGCCGGCAGAACATCGAGATCCCGTCGGGGCGGATCGAGAGCATCGAGCGCGAGTTCACGGTCGTCTCGGAAACGGATCTCAAGACGCCGGAGCAGTTCAATCAGCTGATCCTCGCGTCCACCGGCGGATACCTGGTGCGTCTTGCCGATGTCGGCCGCGCCGAACTCGGCGCGCGGAGCGAACGGCTGAATGCGCGCTTCAACGGCCGCACGGCAGTGGCGCTCGGCGTCGTCAAGCAGGCAACCGCCAATCCGCTCGAAGTGTCGCACGCGGTGCGCAAGGTCCTGCCCAGCATCGTCGAGGACCTACCCGAGGGCATGCAGGTGCGCGTCGCGCACGACCGATCGGTGTTCATCGAGGCGTCGATCGATAACGTCTACAAGACGATCGGCGAGGCGATCATCCTCGTCGCGCTGATCATCTTCTTGTTCCTGCGCTCGCTCAGGGCGACGCTGGTGCCACTGGTGACCATTCCGGTCTCACTGATCGGCGCCTTTGCCCTGATGTCGGCGCTGGGCTTCAGCATCAACACGCTCACCCTGTTGGCGCTGGTCCTGGCGATCGGCCTCGTGGTCGACGATGCCATCGTCATGCTGGAGAACATCTGGCGCCACGGCGAGGAAGGTCTCAATCCGGTACAAGCGGCGATAAAGGGCAGCCGGGAGATCGGCTTCGCCGTGATCGCGATGACGATCACGCTCGCCGCCGTGTACGTCCCGATCGGCCTGATGACCGGTGCCACCGGACGCCTTTTCACCGAGTTTGCGTGGACGCTCGCCGGTGCTGTGCTGGTGTCCGGTTTTGTCGCGCTCACGCTGTCGCCGATGATGTGCTCGAGGCTGTTGCGCCACCAGACCAGCCACAACGCCCTCTATCGGCTGATCGAACGGTGGCTGACAGCGCTCACGGCCGGTTACCGCAGCGCCCTGACCAAG
This sequence comes from Defluviicoccus sp., assembly GCA_049291695.1. Classification (GTDB taxonomy): domain Bacteria; phylum Pseudomonadota; class Alphaproteobacteria; order Rhodospirillales; family Defluviicoccaceae; genus Defluviicoccus. The sequence continues at coordinate 11,254 of JBATPX010000217.1, read as the reverse complement.
GCGCTTTCGGCGCGCGGCCTCGTCATCCTGATCGGCCTTGGCGTCGCCGGCGCCGGCGGCTACCTGGTCACGGTTCTCAAATCCGAGCTCGCCCCGTTCGAAGATCAGGGCACAGTGGTCGGCATCTTCGTCGCCCCGGAAGGGTCCACAATCGACTACACCGACACCTACGCCCGGCAGCTGGAGCGAATCTATGCCGCCGAGCCGGACGTCGACCGCTTCTTCGTGATAACCGGCTTTCCCGTCGTCAATCAGGGCATCTCGTTCGTCAAGACGACCGACTGGTCGGAACGCACGCGCAGCCAGCAGGACGTCGCGCAGAGCCTGATGCCGAAGATGCAGGACGTGGCGGGCGTGCTTGCCTTTCCCGTCAACCCGCCGCCCTTGGGCCAGAGCGTGCGGGACAAGGCCGTGCAGCTCGTCGTCAAGACGTCGGCCGAATACGCTGAGTTGCAGGGATGGGTAGATAAGATCCTGGCAGCAGCAGGCGACGATCCGTCGCTTGCCAACCTGGAGACCGACCTGAAGCTGAACAAGCCGGAACTCCGGGTCACCGTCGATCGGGAGAAGGCTGCCAATCTTGGGATCGAAATCGCGACCATTGGCCGCACCATCGAGACCCTGATCGGCGGCCGCCAGGTGACCCGCTTCAAGCGCGAGGGCGAACAGTATGATGTCGTCGTCCAGGTGGCGGACATCGATCGCATGCACCCCGACGATCTCAACCAGATCCACGTCCGCGCCCGCGACGGCAGCATGGTGCCGCTCTCGAATCTGGTGCGGGTGTTGGAAACGGTGGCACCGCGCGAGCTCAACCACTTTGACCAGCTGCGCGCGGCGACGATCACGGCCAACGTCGCGCCGGGTTCGACCTTGGGCGAAGCCCTGGGCGCGCTGGAGCGGATCGCCGAGCAAATCCTTCCCGGTACCGCGCTGGTCGACTTTGCCGGCCAGTCGCGGGAGTTCAAGACTGCAAGCGCGGAGATCTGGATCACCTTCGCGCTCGCGCTCGCCTTCATCTACCTGGTCCTCGCCGCCCAGTTCGAGAGCTTCCGCGATCCGCTCATAATCATGCTGACGGTGCCGCTGTCCATGACCGGCGGGCTCATCGGCCTCGCGATTAGTGGCGGCACCCTTAACATCTACAGTCAGGTCGGCCTGGTAACGCTGATCGGCATCATCACCAAGAACGGCATCCTGATCGTCGAGTTTGCAAACCAGCTGCAAGCGCGCGGCGCTGACGTTCGCGCCGCAGTCATCGAGGCGGCGACGTTAAGGCTACGGCCAATCCTGATGACCACGGCGGCAACCGTGTGCGGTGCCGTCCCGCTGGCAGTCGCGAGCGGCGCCGGTGCCCAGGCGCGCCAGGATATCGGCTGGGTCATCATCGGCGGCCTCGTGCTCGGCACCTTCTTTACGCTGTTCGTCATCCCCGCGGTGCTGAGCGTTTTTGCGGGCCGGCACCGGCCGGAAGCCGTCGCGGCGGAGACCTATGAGCCGGTAGAGAGCGGCACGGCGCCGGTGCCGGCGAAGGCGGCGGAGTAGCGGGTTGGAGGGTCCAAGAGCAAGAGGCGCTTAGCTGCGTGCTCGCTGGGCTCGGTTGTAGCGAACCGATGAGATCAGTGACAAGCCGATCATCACGACGCCGACACCGCCGGTGACCCATTCCGGAATCGCCATCAGCGGGCTCGCGAGCATGACGGCGGCCAAGAGGCCAATCGCATAGTGCGCGCCATGCTCCAGGAATACGAACGCCTTTAGTGTTCCCTGGCGCACCATGCAGACGGTAAACGAGCGCACGAACATCGCGCCGATGCCGAGCCCCAGCATGATCAGGACGACGTCGTTGGTGATCGCAAAAGCGCCGATCACGCCGTCGAAGCTGAACGATGCGTCCAACAACTCCAGGTACAGAAAGCCGGCAACCCCGGAGCGCTTGGCGACGCCGCCGCGGCCGTCGTCTCCAGTCTCAAAGAACGCATCGATGCCGTCGACGGCGACGAAGATCATGATGCCGAGGAGCCCCGCAAGCACGGCCCTGATGCGTTCCTCCTCCGGCAGGAGGCTTTGCAGCCCGATCAGCGCCGCCAGCGCGCAGAGCACGGCTGCGCTCTCAAGCTTGCCCAGCCTCGCGAGCAGAGCCTCGATCCGGCCAAGCCAGTGCACGTCCTTGCCGTCGTCGATCAGAAAGCGAAGAAATACGAGCAGCAGAAACGTGCCACCGAAGCACGCGACCTCGGTATGGGAAGCGTGCAGGTGGCGGGAATACGCCTCCGGCTCGTTGAGCGCCATGCGTGCGACCTCGGCGAGGCCAAGCCCGGTGGCGCCGGCAACGATGGCGACCGGAAACACCAAACGCATGCCAAAGACGGCAATCAGGATGCCGATGGTGAGGAAGATCGTCTGCCACAACGGGTCCATCTCGTCGAGCACGGAGGCATTGACGACGGCGTTATCGAACGAGAGCGACACCTCAAGGATGCCAAGCACGACCGCGATGTAGACGCCGCGCCAATCCTGCCACAGGTACGCCAGCACAAGGCACGCGACGGTAACGAGGATAGAAAGGGCAAACGTCCGCATGCGGATCACCTGCGGCGGGAGGCGGGAGGCCGCACCCCGCGCCTGGACGTACGAGCAGCGGTGTTACGAATCGCGTGCACGGACGCTCCCAAGGTGGGATGCGCTTCGATACGGAACGGGCTTACGTTTTCCGCACCGTGCCGCTGCGCGCGCGCGCCAAGTCGACCTCCTTTTGCAGATCGGCCTCCTTGCACAGGCTCAGGCTGACCGGGTTGCGCGGCCGAATGCTGGCGGCGTTCCAATGGCTGCGGTCCCTGATCTTTTCGATCGTCGGCTTTGTTGTGTTGATCAAGCGGCAGATCTGGCCGTCACTCAGCTCGGGGTAGTTTTTCAACAGCCACGCAATGCCGTCGGGGCGGTCCTGCCGCCGCGCCACCGGCACATAACGGGCACTCCTCGGCTTGTCATCGACACCGGCGACCCGATGCTCTGCCGGCCGCAGCCGGGCCGAGGAGTCGGCGGCGCAGCGTTCGATTTCCGCTGTGGTCAATTCGCCGGCACCCACCGGGTCGCGCCCCTGCATGCCGATCGCGACGTCGCCATCGGCGATCGCCTTGATCTCCAGCATGTGCATGCCGCAGAAGTCGGCAATCTGCTCGAAGCTCAAGGTCGTGTTTTCGATCAGCCACACGGCCGTCGCTTTCGGCATCAGGGGACCGGACATGAACCTGTGAGTCTCCAACACATTGGGGGGATGAACCGCATTACCTACAATGTTCAGCCGGCGCATTCAAGTGATCCTGCCGCGGGCGCGCGAACCGCGCTTTTCTCGCCCTCAGCCATGCATTTTTATCGCTGTACACGCCAAGCCGGATTTGACAACACTGCGAATGCTCAGGAGTTACGCTGCCTGAAGACCCCCCCTTAAGGCAGCGCATGTTTCTCCCGGGCGCCGGGCTGCGTCGCAGTCCCCCCCTGCGTGCAGCCCGGCAACCCTCGCTTTCGGATCGGCGTGGCGGGGAATGCCTCCTCTCTTCCTGTCGTGACGCGCCGGTGCCGCCTTAGCATCGACGCCGCGAGGCCCATCCGCGAGCGCCAAGGTTTAAGAAAAATGTCACTGCGCTGGCACACGGCCGTCATCGTTATCTACTAGCCTCTGCTACCAGCGGACGGGACAACCCCAAAATATTGCGTTCCTGGCGCTAAGCAGGGCGTCTGCGGGGGTGTCTCTTGCGCGCATGCGTTGATCCCTGCTTGGGAGAGCGCCACGCTGCCTGAAAAGCAGTCGGGGCGACCCTGAGCGCATGGCCAAAACTTGGGGAACTCCATGACCTACACGCTTCAACTCCTTCACGCCTCTGATCTCGAGGGCAGCGTCGATGCGATCGGCAAGGCCCCGAACTTCGCCGCGCTCGTCGATAAGCTGGAGGATGCGGCCGGCATTGATGCGTCGGTGACGATTTCGGCCGGCGACAACTACATTTCCGGCCCTTTCTTCAGCGCCGCCGGCGACCCCTCGCTACGGGCGCCGCTCAATGCCGCCTACAACGCCCTGTTCGGGCTTAGCGGTGATGCCGTCTACAAGGATCTGCGCGAGGCGCCGGGTCGGGTCGACGTCTCGATCATGAACATCGTCGGCTTCGACGCCTCGGCGCTCGGCAACCACGAGTTCGACCTCGGCACGTCAACCATCCGCGAGATCATTGCGCCGGACTTCCGCGCGGCCGGCCTCGCCGATGACCGCTGGGTCGGATCCCAGTTTCCGTATTTGAGCGCGAACCTCGATTTCTCGGCTGATCCCAATCTCGCGTCGCTGTTTACCGGAGACATCCTGCCCAACACCGCCTTCGCATCCGGGCCGGAACAGTCCCTCGCCGGAACCGCGGGGCCGAAGATCGCGCCGGCAACCGTCATCGAGGCCGGCGGCCATAAGATCGGCGTGGTCGGCGCGACGACGCCGCTGCTGCAGTCGATTTCGTCGCCGGGCGCAACGACAGTCAAGGATCCCGGTGCCGGCACCAACGACATGGCTGCTCTCGCCACGATCCTTCAGCCCACCATCGATGCGCTCGAGGCGCAAGGCATCACCACGATCGTCCTCACCACTCATCTGCAGCAACTGAGCCTGGAGAAGGCGCTGGTACCGCTCTTAAGCGGCGTCGACATCTCGATTGCCGGCGGCTCCGACAGCATTCTCGCCAATGCCGATGATCCGCTGAACCCAGGCGACACTGCGGTCGATGCCTACCCGGTCGTCACCAAGAACAAGGACGGCGAGCCGGCGGTTATCGTTTCCACCGATGGCGAATATTCGTACGTTGGCCGCCTCGTCGTGCGCTTCAACGACAACGGCGTCCTCGTCGACGCCAATGGCGCGCCGATCGACGCCGCTTCCGACCTCGATGCCGTGCTCAACGGCCCGGTCGCTACGTCCGACGCCGCCGTCGCCGCATTGTGGGGCAGCCTCGATGCGGGTCTTGCCGACGGCACCAAGGGCGGCCAAGTCAAGGCGCTCGTCGATAGCGTCGACGGAGTCGTCATCGCGCAAGACAGCGCCGTCTTTGGCCGCAGCGACGTCTTCCTCGAAGGGCGGCGAACGGCGGTCCGGACCGAGGAGACCAACTTCGGCAACCTCACCGCGGACGCGAACCTCGCGATTGCCAAGGAGACGGATCCGAGCGTCGTCGTCTCGATCAAGAACGGCGGCGGCATTCGCAATGCGATCGGCACGATCGTCGAAGAGCCCGCAGGCTCCGGCACCTACGTCACCGCGCCGACTGAGGCCAACCCGGCCGCCGGCAAGGACGCTGGCGAGATTTCCCAGCTCGATATCGCCGATTCGCTGCGCTTCAATAACGCGCTGACGCTGGTCACGGTCAGCGCCGACCAGCTCGTCCAGATCCTCGAGCACGGCGTAGCGGCAACGGCGTCAGGGGCAACACCGGGCCAGTTCCCGCAGGTCGGCGGCGTTTCCTTCAGCTTCGATCCGGCCCTGCCCGCCGGCGAGCGTGTGCAGACGGCAGCGATCATCGACGAGGACGGCGCGGTGATCGAATGGCTCGCCAAGGACGGCGCGGTGGTCGGCGATCCGGCACGGCCGGTCCGGGTGGTGACGCTGAACTTCCTCGCCGACGGCGGCGACAACTATCCGTTCAAGCAGTTCATCGAAGCAAATCCCGCGTTTGCGAGCCGGGTCGATCTGGCGCCCACCGATCCGGCGGCGCCGCGCACCGGTGCGGCAACGTTCGCCAAGGACGGCACCGAACAGGATGCGCTTGCAGAGTACCTCGCCAGCACGTTTCCCGCGGACGATGACCCGTCAACACCGGTTATCGCGGTCGCGGATACGGAGACTGCAAACGATACGCGCATTCAGAACCTTGCCGTCAGGGAAGACACGGTCGGAACAACGGAGGGTGCTATGGGATTCAAAACAAGCGAGCCTTCGATGGTCAATGGTCTCGAAGGCTATACTGTTCAGCCGGTGCTGACGATCGGCGAGACGATCAAGAACACCAGCGGCGACTTCACCGGCGTGAGCGGTGACTACACGCCGATCGGCCTCCTGGACGGCATCGGCGCCTTCAAGCTCGACGACGATACGGTCAGGCTGCTCGTCAACCACGAAGCGCGGCCGAACCAGGGCGCGACCTATACGGTGAACAACGGCCTCAGCATCGCCGAACCGCTGACCCTGCAAGGCGCGCGCGTCAGCTACTTCGATATCAGCACCAAGGACTTGAGCATCGAGGATGCGGGCCAAGCCTACAACCGGATCTTCGACCTCGAAGGCCGGCTGGTGCGCGACGTCGCCCAGATCGACACCAACCCGAACGATGCTCCGGCAAAGGGCTTCGATCGCTTCTGCTCGTCGTCGTTTTATGCGGCAGACGAATTCGGTGCCGGACTTGGGTTCGCCGATCCGCTGTATGTTGCGCCGTCGGAAGGCGACAACGGCGTCAACTGGATCCTCGATGTCGAGACCGGCGATTTGCACGCCGCCCCGGCGCTGGGCCGCGGCCGCTGGGAAAACGTGACCACGCTCAACACCGGCGATCCGGACAAGGTCGCCATTCTCCTCGGCGACGACAGCTATCCCGCTGATCCGCTTTACCTCTACGTCGGCACCAAGGACGGCTACGGCGACGGCAGCTTCCTCGACCGCAACGGCCTCAAGGACGGCCAGTTGTTCGCCTGGGCGCCGGATGCCAACCTGGACGGGGTTGCCAACAACGACCTCACGCCGGCAGATTTCACCCGTCCTGGCCAGGAAGTCTCCGGCACCTTCGTGCCGGTCGATGCCTTCGACCGCACCAAGGCCGGCGACGAGGGCTACGATGACCTCGGCTGGGCGCTGCAATCGACCCTTTACAAGCAGGTCGAGAGCCTGAACGGCTTCTTCTTCTCCCGCGTCGAGGACCTGGCGACCAATCCGAACGACGACACCGAAGCCACGTTCGCCGCAACCGGCACCGATTTCAACGGCATCACCAAGGATGGCGTGCCGCAGCTGGCAAAGTTCGCGACCGAGGCGGTCGATACGACGGGAAGTATCTACACCGTTAAGTTCGATCTCGATGATCTCGATGCGCCGGAAGCGACGATCAAGATCGTCTACCGTGGCGACGCCGACGCGGCCAATCCCGCTAATGCTGTCCTGCGCAGCCCCGACAACGTCGACTGGACCGCCAACAACTTCATCTTCGTCAACGAGGACCAGGCGGAAGTTGATTTCGGCGACAGCGGCAATCCGCACGAGGCCTCGATCGTCCGGCTCGACCTCTCCAAGGAGCAGGGCGATGACGGCTTTGGCGTTCGCGTCGCCGAGGTCAACCGGTTGGTCGTGCCGGCCGGTACGACTGACAGCAGCCCCGATGACGTCGGCCGCTGGGAAACCTCGGGCATCCTCGATGTCTCCGATCTGTTCGGCAAAACCGATGGCACGTTGTTCGCCTTCGATGTTCAGGCCCACTCCCTTGGCGGCGGCATCATCACCGAGAAGGAGTTGATCGAAGGCGGCCAGCTCTCGTTCCTGCTCGCACCGCAGGACGCGACGCCGCTGATCGCTTAAGCACTCTTCGAGCCACGACCGCAGGGGGCTTACCCTCCCGCCGCTCAAGCTCCCTGCGGTCTTCTTGTCGCCCCGATCCATCGGTCGGCCGCGTTGCTCTCTCCCGTCCGGCGTGCGACAACGCGGCATGGACGGCAGACGGGGTCCCTTGAGCTTAGACTGGACGGGCCGGGCGCCGCACGTGCTGGTGCTGGGCGATGTCATGCTCGACCGCGCGCTGTTTGGCAGCTGCGAGCGGATTTCACCGGAAGCACCGGTGCAGGTGGTCGACGTACGCGAGAGCCGGCGGCAGCTCGGCGGCGCCGGCAACGTCGTCCGCAACTGCCTGGCGCTGGGCGCGCAAGCGTGGCTGGTGAGCGTCATCGGCGACGACGCGGGCGCGGCCGAGGTGCGCGCATTGCTCAACGACTGCGGCGCCGGCGATCAGTCCGTCTTTACGGAAGCGAATCGCCCGACAACCGAGAAGACCCGCGTCTTTGCCGCCCATCAGCAGGTGGTGCGGCTCGACAAGGAAGTCCGCACGGAAATCACGCGCGCAAGTGAGGACCGTCTGCTTGGCTGCCTGCAGGCTGCCGGCCCGCTCGACGCCCTCATTATTTCCGACTACGCCAAGGGTGTGGTGACGGAGCACCTCTGCCGCGCCGCGATCGCCTGGGCACACACCCGGGGTCTGCCGGTCTTCTGCGATCCGAAGGGCCGCGACTTCACGAAGTACGCCGCCGCGAGCGTCTTGACGCCCAACCGCCGGGAGGCCGCCGACGCCGTCGGCTACCCCTTGGGCGACGCCTCCAGCATCGAGCGCGCCGGGCGCCAACTGCGGGAGACTTTGGACCTGGATCATTGCCTCATCACGCTCGGCGAGGACGGCATGGCGCTGGTCTCGGCTGACGGCGTGCATCGCTTGCCGTCCCGCGCGCGGGAGGTGTTCGACATCACCGGCGCCGGCGATACCGTCGTGGCCGCGCTTGCGGTCGCGTGTGCGACCGGCAACGACGTCCGCCGTGCCTGCGAGATTGCCAACATCGCAGCCGGCCTCAAGGTCGCCAAGCTGGGCGCAGCGACGGTCTCACGCGATGAGCTGGCGTCCGAACTGGCACGCGGACCGCGCGGCATGCAGCCGTCCGCCAAAATCAAGACGCGCGACGAGATAAGCGTAATCGCGGCAGCGGCGCGAGCGGCTGGCCGCCTTGTCGTCTTCACCAACGGCTGCTTCGATATCCTCCACCGCGGCCATGTGGAACTCCTGCAAACGGCAGCCGGCATGGGCGATGTCCTGATTGTCGGCCTCAACAGCGACCGCTCGGTGGCGGAACTCAAAGGGCCGCCACGCCCGCTCATATGCGAGGACGACCGCGCCCATCTCCTGGCGGCGCTCGCGGCCGTCGATTACGTCGTCCTGTTCGATGAGGAGACGCCACGTGCGCTGATCGCCGCCGTTGCGCCGGACATGCTGGTCAAGGGCGGCGACTATGCGCCCGGCGCGATCGTCGGCGCCGATCTCGTGCGCGCGCGCGGCGGCGCCGTGCGGGTGATCCCGCTCGTCGAAGGGCGCTCGACCTCGGCAATCGTGCGCCGCCTGACGCAATGAGCCGTCAGCCGAGATCGCGCCGGGCCTTCAGCGCCGTGACCAGCGTCGCCTCGTCCATGTAGTCGAGCTCGCCGCCCAATGGCACGCCGTGCGCAATGCCAGTGACGCTGACGCCGGTGCCGGCCAGGCGGTCGGCGATGTAGTGCGCCGTCGTCTGGCCGTCGACGGTGAAGCTCAAGGCCAGGATCACCTCGCGCACGTGGCTTGAATGGACGCGAGCGATCAACTGCGGGATGCGCAGCTCATCCGGGCCGACGCCATCGAGCGCGGACAGCGTGCCGCCCAGCACATGGTAGCGCCCCTTGAAAAAGCCGGTGCGCTCCAGCGCCCACAGGTCGGACACGTCCTCGATGACGCACACCAGCGCCGGATCACGAGCGGGATCGGTGCAGATGGCGCACGGGCTCTTCGTATCGAGGTTGCCGCATTCGGCACACACCAGGACATGCTCGGCCGCCGCCGTCATCGCTTGCACAAGCGGCTGCATGAGCGTTTCGCGCCGCTTGAGCATGTGCAGCGCCGCGCGCCGGGCCGAGCGCGGGCCGAGCCCCGGCAGCTTGGCGAGCTGCTGGATCAGGCGCTCGATGTCCGACATTGGCTCAAGCGGCTCCGGATGCCGGCACGCGCCCGTCAGGACCGTCCGCAGGCGGCCTCTAGAGCGGCAAGTTGAGACCGGGCGGCAACTTGAGGCCGCCGGTCAGCTCCGCCATCCGCTCGGCAACATGCGCTTCGATCTTCGCCTTGGCATCGTTGCAGGCGGCGACGATCAAGTCCTCCAGGACCTCGACTTCCGCCGGATCGAGCAGCGCCGGATCGATCTTGATGCGGCGCACGTCGCCCTTGCCGGTCATTGTCACCTGCACCATGCCGCCCCCTGATGCGCCGGTCAGCTCGGCGCTCGCAAGCTGTTCCTGCAGCTCACCCATCTTCGCCTGCAGCTTCTGCGCCTGCTTCATCATCTGCCCGAGGTTTTTCATGACCCGTTCCGTTTCCCGCTTGAAATAGTGCCTGCGGCCGTTCGCTCAGCCCTTCTATAGCAATCCCGGTCAGGCTCCGCTACCAGCGGCTGAACGGCTTGAGCGCAAGATTGGCGTTGAGGTAGCGCACATCGTCGGTCACTTCGAGCCCGGCCCAGTCGGGAAGCACGAGGTCGGCCGCCTCGCTTTCCAGCTCAACCTCGGCCAGGACGAGGCCCGCATTGACCCCGGCAAAGACGTCGACCACCCATTCTCGCCCCGCGTGCAGGCTCGCGTAGCGCGTCTTCTCGATCACGGGCTGGATGCACAGGGTATCCAGCATTTCGTCCGCATCGGCGCCGGCGATTGCGTATTCGTATTCGTTTCGGACCATCCCCCGTTTCGGCCCCTTGATCGTCAGGAAGGCTTGCGCGCCGCAGGTCCGCACCCGCACTGAAAGCTCGGCGCTGCTGACGAGGTAGCCCTGGCGGATCGTGTGGCCGCCATCCTGAGGGCGCCAGAGTTCCCGCTTAACGAGAAATTTGCGTTCGATTTCCAGTGCCAAGGCGCTACTCCATGGGCCCGTTGTCGCCGTCCGCATCGACGGCCTCGGCAGCGGCATCAACCGGCGGCGGCACGACGCGGATCTGCTCCAGCGTCGCTCCCGGGAACACCCGCATGATCTCGGCGATTACGGGGTGGCGCAGCACGGCCGCGCGCCGCTCCGATGCCGCTGCCTGCTGCTGCTCGTAGAGTGACGGCGAACCGGGCGCGGCGGAAACCGTGACCAGCCAGGGCCGGCCCGTTTGCGCGCCAAGGAATCGGCTCAAGCGCTGCGGCAGGTCGGCCGGCGCCTGCGGTGTGAGGTTGATCTCGATCTGGCCGTCGGCGAATCGCACCAGCCGCACGCCGGAAACAATCTGGCCGTGCAGGATGGCCTCCTTGTGCTCAAGAACCAGCGCCACCACGGCATCAAAGCTGCGCAGCGAGGCCGGCTCGGCCGGTGCCTGTGCCTGTGCGGGTGCCCGTGCAGGTGCCCGTGCAAGTGCCGATTCAGGTGCCGGTGCCGGCGCTCCGTCCGCCGGTCGCACCGCTGCCTGCGCCATTGCGCCCGGC
>JBATPX010000216.1:0-26996 GCA_049291695.1 Defluviicoccus sp. | reverse complement strand
GGCAGCGGACTGTTCGGCGCCTACATCGTCAAGAACGTCCACGTTCACGATAACAAAATCGCGTTCACGTCTCCGCTCGGAAAAGTCGGTGCCGGAGAAGATCTTGGCGATACCGGCATGTTCGCCCTCGCCCGGGGCAACTCGTTCTATGACAATGTGTATTACGTGCCAGATCGCGATGCGCCGCACTGGTTGTGGGATGATCAGGACCTGACCCTTGCCGAGCTGATGCACCTGTACGGCCAGGAAAGAGGTTCTGTCCTCGTCGATGTACTTGCCTACTGAGAGAACGATTGCGCTACCCCTTGCGCGGGGGCATGGGACGACCGACGATTTGTTTCGGGGGCACAGGTGTCGTGACGACGAGCATTTGAGAAAGCCGTCATTGGCCCATGTGGTCCATGCGCCAGTCGGACGGCCGTGCCACAATCGCGGCGATGAGGCGGTCGTTTGCGCGGGCGTTCCTGCACGGAAACGCTGGGACACGCGGGCGCACTGAGGCATCGCGCGTGACGGGGAACGGCGCGCGATGAAGGAGCGGAGCGGGCGGCCGCAGTCTGGAGCGGCGGCTTTCGGTCTCACCGGATAGGGATGCTGGCATGCGGCAGTCTGCAGATGCAATCGACACCGCCACCGCTGCGATCGCCGAGGGGCCGACCGCGGCAGGATCGGTCGGCGAGGTACGGCCGCCCTCCGTCAACGTCCTGGGCGTCGGCGTCAGCGCCATCAACATGGCCACGGCGGTCGCCGCGATCGAAGGCTGGATCGCGCGGCGGGAGCACCATTACGTCACCATTACCGGCGTCCACGGCATCATGGAGTGCCAGGATGATGCCGAACTCCGTGCCATCCACAACCGCGCCGGGCTGGTTACACCGGACGGCATGCCGCTCGTCTGGTTAAGCTGGCTGAACGGCCGCGCGCACGTCGATCGGGTGTACGGGCCGGACCTGATGCTGGCTCTGTGCGAGCGTTCCTGTGAGCGCGGCCACCGGCACTTCTTCTATGGCGGCAACGACGGGGTGGCGGCGCTGCTGCGCGACCGGCTGCTCGCGCGCTATCCCTCTCTCAACATCGTCGGCGTCTACACGCCGCCGTTCCGGCCGCTGACGCCGGAGGAGGACGAGGCGGTAATCGCGCGCATCAATGCGTCGGGCGCCGATCTGGTCTGGGTCGGTCTCAGCACGCCGAAACAGGAGCGCTGGATGGCCTCGCACTTGGGTCGTCTGTACGCGCCGGCGATGATCGGCGTCGGCGCCGCCTTCGACTTCCATGCCGGCCTCAAGCCGCAGGCGCCGCGCTGGCTGCAGCGGGCAGGCCTCGAATGGTTGTTCCGCACCGTGTGCGAGCCGCGGCGGCTCGGTGCCCGCTACTTCAAGAACAATCCACGCTTCCTCGCACTGATCGCGCTGCAACTTCTCGGTCTCAAGCACTATACCGTAACTCGCTAGCCAAGGTCGTCGGATCGCGCATGCGCGTGCTTATTGCCCACAATTCCTACCAGCAGAGCGGCGGCGAAGACGCTGTCGTCGCCAACGAGAGGGCGTTACTGGCCGACGCAGGCTGTGAGGTCGATCTGCTTCACATCCATAATGATGAAATCAACACGTTCTGGCACAAATTATGGACAACGATCAATCTTGCCCATAGTACCCGTGGCAAGACATTGATGGTTCGCGAGATCGAGCGCTTCCGGCCCGATGTCGTGCATGTCCACAACTTGTTTCCTCTCCTCACGCCTTCGATCTACGACGCCTGCCGCGACGCCGGGGTCCCGGTCGTTCAGAGCCTGCACAACTATCGGCTCGCCTGCGCTGGCGCGATGCTCTTTCGCGACGGCAAACCGTGCGAGGACTGCATCCATGGCTCGCCGTATCAGGGGGCGCTGCACGGCTGTTACCGCGGCTCGCGCGCCGGCTCGCTGGCGGTGGCGCGGATGATCGATGTCCACCGCCGCAACGATACCTGGAACACGCGCGTTGACCGCTTCATCGCGCTGACACGTTTCGCCAAGGAGCGCTACATCGCCGCCGGCATCGAGCCGGCACGCATCGCGGTCAAACCGAACTTCGTGCCGGACCCGGGCCGGATGCCGGCGGGCACGCAGCAGCCGCGGTCGGGCGCCCTGTTCGTCGGCCGTCTGTCGCCGGAGAAAGGCCTGCGGCTCTTGTTGCAAGCGTGGCAGGGCCTGGACGTGCCGCTCACCATCATCGGCGACGGCCCGCTCAAGGAAGTCGCGGTTGCCGGCAGCGGCGGCTCGATCACGTACCGCGGGAAGCAAACGGCGCTTGAGGTGCTGGCGGCGATGCGCAGGGCGGCGTTCCTGGTCATGCCGTCCGAGTCCTACGAAACCTTTGGCATGGTGAGCGTCGAGGCGTTTGCCAACGGTCTACCGGTCATCGCGTCGCGTCTCGGTGCGATGGCGGAAATCGTCGAGGACGGCAAGAACGGGCTCTTGTTTACGCCGGGCGACGCCCGCGAGCTCGCGGACAAAGTGAGGTCTGTCGGCAATCGCCCGGACGTTCTCCGCGCCCTCGGCGAAGGGGCGCGGGCAACCTACGAAGCCCGGTACACGCCGGAGGTCAACTTTCGCGCGCTGATGGCGATTTACGACGGCGTCCTCAAGGAGCGCCACGGCCACAATCCGGCCCACGATCCGGTCGCCACGGCAAGGACGCGCCTCGCCCCCTCCTGAGACCGGCCGCGCGCGGCGCGCCATCAGGACTGCCGATCCTTAAAACGCGCCGGCGCTTGGTGACGGGAAAACCGCGTCAGGGGCTGGCGTCGCCCAGCCAACGGGCGCGGATCTCCTGGTGGTGGAGGCGGAACCACTGCAGACCGATGAGCGCCGTCGCGTTGTTGATCCGCCCCTCCTCCAGCCAGCGAAACGCGTCCGCGCTGGGCACAACGAGGACGCGGATGTCCTCGTGTTCGTGGGCCAGGCCGTGCACGCAGCCGCTCGCAGGCGCGCTGACGCGGCCGCAGAACAGCCAGATGGTTTCGCTGCTGACGCCGGGCGTCAGGACGAAGTGGCAGACAGGGAACAAGTCGCGGATCTCGCACCCAGCTTCCTCAACCGCTTCACGCGCGGCCACCGCCTCCGGCGTTTCACCCTCATCGATGATGCCGGCAACGATTTCGATCAGCCACGGAACGATCGCGGTATTGACCTGGCTCGACTGCCCAGCCGCCAGGGCGCCGACGCGGAACTGCTCGATCAACACCAGCGCATCGCGCTCGGGATCGTACAGAACGACGGCGACGGCGTGCCCGCGATCGAACACCTCGCGCAGGAAGGGCGCGCTCCAGCCGCCGCCGAACAGGCGATGGCGGAGCCGGTAGCGGTCGACGCGAAAGTAGCCCTGAAAGACGGGCACCTGCTCCAGGACCTCGATGTCGTCCGCCGTCATGCCCGAGGGAGCGGCGCCGGCACCGGACGGAGGGACGCTCATGCCGAGCGGCCCTTGTCCTTCAGGATATCGCGGATTTCCTCAAGCAGCAGCTGTTCGGCTGGCGGCGGCGGTGGCGCCGCTTCCGCTTCGGCGGCTGTTCCGTATGCCTTCAAGCGGTTGATCCACTTGATCAGCAGGAACACCGCGAAGGCGACGATAACGAAGTGGATGCAGGTGTTGACGAACACGCCGTAGCCGATGACCGGAGCACCCGCCTGTTTCGCGGCCTGCAGCGATGGGTAGGACTCGCCGGTGAGGTTAATGAAGAGGTCGGAGAAGTCGACCTGGCCAAGCAACAAGCCGATCGGCGGCATGATCACATCCTCCACCAGGGCCGCAACGATCTTGCCAAAGGCGGCGCCGATGATGATGCCGACGGCCATGTCAACGACGTTGCCCTTCACGGCAAACTCACGGAACTCGGTCAAGAACCCAGCCATTGCCAGTGCTCCTTAGCTGCTGCGTTAAACGTGCTTACCCCTGCGGACAGACTGCAGCGTCGTGCCGTGCTTTGCCCGGGAAACGCGCAATGGCAGCGACGATGCCGGAGCCCTCTCGAGACGGCTGACGTCCAGCCGCAGCGGGATTCAAACGCACCCCAGGCGGCGAACCTTTAGGACTCCACGCGCTCTCGTACAAGCGTTCTGACGCCGTCCGCGACCCCCAGCAGGGCCAGGGCGGTAGCACCGGCGCGTCGCCTCGCAGCGGACACGGAACGATGTTGGCGAAGGGGTCGGAAACCGCTAGTGTCCGCCGTCCGCTGAAACGGGGGACGCGCGCCGGGTCGGCAGGGGAATGAACCGACAGGGAGATCGGGCGATGAGGAAGCTGGTACGGCTGCTCGTTGGTCTTGCCTTCGTGATGGCGCTTGCGCCATCTTTGTCGGCAAAAGAGCAGGTGGTGAGGGTCTACAACTGGTCGGATTACATCGACGAGACAGTGCTCGACGACTTCACGCGCGAAACCGGCATCAAGGTCATCTACGACGTTTACGATTCCAATGAGATTCTCGAAACCAAGCTGCTGACGGGAAAATCCGGCTACGACGTCGTCTTCCCGAGCGGCAGCTTCCTCGCCCGCCAGATCAAGGCCGGGGTCTTCCAGAAGCTCGATCGCGCGCAACTGCCGAACTGGAAAAACCTCGATCCCCAGATCATGCGCCGGGTCGAAGGCTATGATCCGGGCAACCTCCACGGCGTCGTCTACATGTGGGGCACCACCGGCATCGCCTACAACGACAAGCTCGTCAAGGCGCGCATGGCCGACGCACCGCTCGATTCCTGGTCGCTCGTTTTCGAGCCCGCGAACGCCAAGGCATTCGCCGACTGCGGCATCTTCATGCTGGATGCGCCCGACGAGATGGTGCCCGCCGTCCTCAACATCCTGGGCGAAAACCCGGATTCCAAGGATCCGAAAGTGATCGCCAAGGCCGAGCC
Organism: Defluviicoccus sp.; assembly: GCA_049291695.1. Lineage (GTDB taxonomy): Bacteria > Pseudomonadota > Alphaproteobacteria > Rhodospirillales > Defluviicoccaceae > Defluviicoccus. Next base: position 22,108 of record JBATPX010000216.1, on the reverse strand, counting down.
GATGCTGATGGCGGTCCGCCCGTACGTACGCAAGTTCCACTCCTCGGAAACGATCAACGCGATCGCCAATGGCGACATCTGCCTCGCCGTTATGTGGTCGGGCGATGCCGGGATCGCGGCCAAGAGGGCCGAAGAGGCGGGCAAGGATTTCCAAGTGCGGTTCTTTATCCCCAAGGAAGGGGCGCAGATGTGGTTCGACCTGATGGCGATCCCCAAGGACGCGCCAAATCCGAAGGCCGCGCATGCCTTCATCAACTTCCTGATGCGGCCGGAGATCATCGCCCGGGCCAGCAACGTCGTCACTTACGCGAACGCGAATGCCGCCGCGAAGCCGTTCATGAACAAGGAGATCGTTGACAACCCCGTAACCTACCCGCCTTCGGACGTGCAGGCAAAGCTGTTTGTCATCACGCCCTTCGATCAGGCAACGCAGCGGACGCTGACGCGGCTGTGGCAAAAAGTGAAGTCAGGCCGGTGAGCCGCCGTCGCTGCCCCGCGGCCGCCGGCTCTCCGGGCGGGCCAAGGGCCTGAACCATGGCCGCCCCCGATTTGCCGTCGCCGACCGCTGTCGAGGCACGGCTCCCGGCCGAGCCCTGGAACGATCCGAAGGCGACGCCGCTCATCAAGATCCGCAACGTGATCAAGCGGTTCGACGGCTTCGTCGCCGTCGATGACGTCTGGCTCGACATCTACAAGGGCGAGTTCTTCGCCCTTCTCGGACCGTCCGGCTGCGGCAAGACGACGCTGTTGCGGTTGCTGGCCGGCTTCGAGGAGCCGACCTCCGGCACGATCGAGATTGACGGCGTCGACATGGCGGGCGTGCCGCCGCACCGGCGGCCTGCCAACATGATGTTTCAGTCGTACGCCCTGTTCCCGCATATGACGGTGGAACAGAACGTCAGCTTCGGGCTGAAGCAGGAGCGCGTGCCGCGGCGCGAGATCGGGCGCCGGGTGAGCGAGATGCTGGAGCTCGTGCAGCTTGGCGATCTCGGCCGCAGGCGGCCGCATCAGCTCTCCGGCGGCCAGAAGCAGCGTGTCGCGCTCGCCCGTGCGCTCATCAAGCGGCCGAAGGTGCTGCTCCTGGACGAGCCGCTGGGGGCGCTTGACCGCCGCCTGCGCGAGCAGACCCAGTTCGAGCTCGTCAACATCCAGGAGACCCTCGGCCTCACCTTCATTATCGTCACCCACGACCAGGACGAGGCGATGACCGTCTCGACCCGGATCGCCATCATGGATCGCGGCCGCACGGTCCAGGTCGGCACGCCGGGGGAGGTCTACGAATACCCCAACAGCCTGTACGTCGCCGGCTTCGTCGGCGACGTCAACGTGTTCGAAGGCCGCGTCGTCGAGGCCGGCAAGGATCACGTGACGGTGCGCTCGCAGGAGAGCGGCTGCGACATCTACGCCGACCGCGGCATCGATGCGGTCGCGGGCCAGGAGGCGTATGCGGCGATCCGGCCGGAGAAGATCGAGATCAGCAAGACGCCCCCGGCCGACGCCCGCGTCAACTGCGTCACCGGCCGCGTGTTCGACATCGCGTACCTGGGCAGCCTGTCCACCTACCATGTCCGGCTTGCCAACGGGGAAGCGGTCAAGGTCTCGGCAGCCAACCGCTCGCGCCTGGTCGAGCGGCCGATCACCTGGGAGGACCAGGTGTGGCTGTGGTGGCCGCCCTCGGCCAGCGTGGTCCTGCTGTCATGACCGGACAATCGGCCCCGCCGCCGCCTTACGTCTCGCCGGGACCGCAGACGACCGCGTTCGAGGTGCTGGAGCGGACGACCTCCGCATTCTCTTTCTATGGACTGCTGGCGCGCTTCGTGCAGTGGCTGGAGCGCTCGGGCCGCACGCTCGTGATTGCGCTGCCCTTCTTGTGGCTGGGGCTCTTTTTCCTCGCACCGTTCCTGATCGTTCTCAAGCTCTCTCTGTCGGAGACGGTCCTCGCGGTGCCACCGTACGCACCGCTCCTCGCGTGGCTGGATGAGAACGGCCTCAGCTATCTCACCGTTCGCCTCAATCTCTCCAACTACCTCTTGCTGTTCCAAGACTCGCTCTACGTCCGCGCCTTTCTTAATTCGCTGCGGATCGCCGCAGTGGCGACGCTGCTGACGTTGTGTGTGGCGCTGCCGCTTGCCAACGCGATGAGCCGGGCGCCGGAGCGGTGGCGGGCGCTTCTGCTGATGCTGGTGATCCTGCCCTTCTGGACCTCGTTTCTGATCCGCGTCTACGCCTGGATCGGCATCTTGAAGCCGGAGGGCATTCTCAACGCTGTCCTGATGGGCCTGGGCGTGATCTCCGAGCCACTTACCATCCTCAACACAGACATCGCGGTCTACATCGGCATCGTCTACTCGTACCTGCCGTTCATGGTGCTGCCGATCTATGCCAGCTTCGAGAAGATGGATCCGAGCCTTATCGAAGCCGCGGTCGATCTCGGCAGCCATCCGGTCAAGGCCTTCTGGACCATCACCGTGCGGATTGCCCTGCCCGGCATCATCGCCGGCTGCCTGTTGGTGTTCATCCCGGCAGCGGGCGAGTTCGTGATCCCGGACCTGCTTGGCGGTTCGGAAACGCTGATGATCGGCCGCACGCTGTGGCTAGAGTTCTTCAACAACCGGGACTGGCCGCTCGCGAGCGCGGTCGCGATGGTGCTGCTGGCCGCGCTCACGGTGCCGATCATGCTGTTCCAGCGCTATCAGGCCCGCCGCGCCGGCGAGGACAGCGGGTCATGAAAGGCAGCTTCACGCCAACGACGGTTCTGGCACTCACCTTCGGCTTCGCCTTCCTCTACCTGCCGATCGTGCTCCTCGTGGCCTTCTCCTTCAACGAGTCGCGGCTGGTCACGGTCTGGGGTGGCTTTTCGCTCAAATGGTATGGCGAGATGCTGCGCAATCGGCAACTGATGGACGCCGCCTGGGTGACGGTGCGGATCGCGCTGGTGTCGGCGAGCCTGGCCCTCGTGCTGGGGACGCTCGGAGGCGTCACGCTCGCCCGATTCACCCGCTTTCGGGGCCGGACGATCTTCTCCGGCCTGGTTTTCGCGCCGTTGGTCATGCCGGAAGTCATCACCGGACTGTCGCTGCTGCTTTTGTTCGTGAGCCTCGACTGGGCGCGCGGCTTCTGGACAGTGGTCATTGCGCACACGACCTTCGCCAGCGCCTATGTCGCGGTGATCGTGCAGTCGCGGCTGTTGACTTTCGACATCATCCTCGAGGAAGCGGCGATGGACTTGGGCGCCTCACCGCTGAAGACGTTTTTCGTCATCACCTTGCCGGTCATCGCACCCGCGCTCATCTCCAGCTGGCTGCTCGCCTTCACGCTGTCGCTGGACGACCTCGTAATCGCGAGCTTCACCACCGGACCGGGGGCGACGACGCTGCCGATGCGCATCTACAGCCAGGTCCGCCTCGGCGTGACGCCGGAGATCAACGCCGTCTCCACCGTGCTCATCGCTTTTGTCACGCTCGGCGTGATCATCGCCACGGTGATCCAGAAGCGCCGCTTCGCCGACGGCCAAAAGCGCAAGGCTTAAACGCCGGACCAGCGCGGGATGAGCTGATGCTCGATGCCGAGGTGATCGAGCGCGCGGCCGACCGTCTGCTGGACGACCTCGGCGATGGTCTGCGGCCGGGTGTAGAACGCCGGCAGCGGTGGCATGATGACCGCCCCTATCTCGGCCGCTTGCAGCATCAGCCGCAGGTGGCCGGTGTGCAGCGGCGTCTCCCGGAACAAGAGCACCAGCGGCCGGCGCTCCTTCAGCGTCACGTCGGCGGCGCGGATCATCAGATTGACCGAAAAGCTGTTGGCGATGCCAGACAGGGTCTTCACCGAACACGGCGCGATGACCATGCCGGCGGTGCGGAAGGACCCGCCAGAGACGGCAGCCGCCAGATCCTTGTTGCTATACGTAACGTCGGCGAGCCCGCGCAGGTCGTCCAGGCTCATCTCGGTCTCGATCGTGAGCGTGCGCGCGCCCATCTCCGAGACGATCAGGTGCACCGGATGCCGGAGGTGCTTCAGCGCCCGCAACAGTTCGACGCCGTAAATGACACCGGTTGCGCCACTGATGCCGACGAGCACGGGAAGTGGCATGGGCCGCGCATTCCTTATCCGGCGCGAGGGGGCAGCGCCCGCGAATCGCTTTATAGTGCGGATCGAAGTCCGCACAAACAAGCGCCGTGGCGCGGGCGCGTGTTTACCGCTAGAACCTGCGTTCACGATGACACGAAGCGCCAGACGGTCCCTCCTCCTGTGCGTCATCCTTGCCGGCGGCCTGCAAGGCTGCGCGGCGATGGAGCCCTATGTCTACAAGGCTGAGGAATTCAACCGCAACGCGCCAACCTTCCGCAAGGAGCCGGCCGACCTCGACCAGGTGACTGTCTGCTTCAGCGGCCTCGCCGCGAGCAAGGCCAAGGTCGACTCGATGGCCGAGGCGGCTTGCGAAAAACATGGCAAGGTGGCGCGCAACCGTCGCGACAGCATCGGCGTCTGTCCGCTGATGACACCGTGGGAGGCGCAGTTCGACTGCGTTACCTCCGCTGAGCGAGGCTAGCCCGGAGCCGGGGACGCGTGGCGGCGCAGGGCATTATGTCCGCCGGGTCGACCGATCGACCCGCACACGGCGCATGCGCCGACGCCTTCAACACCGCGAAGGCTTCGAGGCCGCACCATCTTCAAGGCCGTTCAGGCCTTTTTCGGCAGCTTGATTTCCAGAAGCATGAACGCCGGCATGTGGTCGCCCATGCCGGTAACCGGAGGCTCAGGCTCGCGCGGCGGCCTTGGCTTCGCGGCTCCACGCTTGGCCTCCGCCTTGGCGGGTGCGGTCCGCTTCTCCGGCCTCGGTTGAGATCGCTTCGCCTCGGGCCGCTTTTCCTCGGCCCGCTTTTCCTCGGCCCGCTTTTCCTCGGGCCGCTTTTCCTCGGGCCGCTTTTCTTCGGGCCGCTTTTCCTCGTCGGGCCGCTTCGCCTCGAACCGTTTTTCCTCGGGCCGCTTCGGTTCTGTCTTGGCCTTGCCCGGGTGCCGCCTGCGGCCGGATGGCGCCGACAACTCGGCCGCTTCCACGCCCTCAACCTCAAGGCGAGGAATTGCGCTTCCGATCATCTTTTCGATCAGCGCGACATACTTGCCTTCCTCCGGCAGGGCGATGGTGAGCGCGCGACCGGAGCGGCCGGCACGAGCGGTGCGACCGATGCGATGGATATAGTCGTCCGGAGTGGTCGGGACGTCGAAGTTGACGACGTGGCTCAAGTCCTCGATGTCGAGGCCCCGGGCGGCGACGTCGCTGCACACCAGGAGCCGGATATCCCCATGGCGAAAGCGCTCCAGCACCTCGGTGCGTGCCGACTGGGCCATATCCCCGTGCAGCATGGCGGCATCGAAGCCGTGCCGCTGCAGCGAGCGGCACACCACCCCCACCTCGCGCTTGCGATTGCAGAAGATCAGCGCGGTGCGGACGTCTTCATGCTTGATGAGCGTGCGCAGGGCCAGGCGCTTCTCCTTGAGACCGCCGTGGCCACTGCCGGCGGTGCTGTGAACGACGATGATCCCCTGGGTGACGTTCGCGGCCGGCGTCGCCGGCGGTGCGACCGAAACCTCCTTCGGATTGGTCAGGAACGCATCGGCAAGGCGGCGGATCGGCGGCGGCATCGTCGCCGAGAACAACAACGTCTGCCGCATGCGCGAGACGATCGAGCTGATCTTTTCGACATCCGGGATGAAGCCCATGTCGAGCATGCGGTCGGCCTCGTCAATGACGAGGATCTTGACGTCGTTGAGCAGCAGGTAGCCGCGCTCGAAGACGTCAAGCAGGCGGCCCGGCGTCGCGATGAGGACATCGGCACCGCGATCGAGGACGCGGATCTGGTCGGCCATCGACTCGCCGCCGATCAAGAGCGCCTTCGACAGCCGGCAGTGCTTGCCGTAGAGGTCGAAAGCTTCGGCGACCTGAGCTGCCAGTTCCCGCGTCGGCTCGAGGATCAGCGAGCGCGGCATGCGGGCCTTGGCACGGCCGGCGGCGAGAATGTCGATCATCGGCAGCGTGAAGGACGCCGTCTTGCCGGTCCCGGTCTGGGCGCAGCCGAGCACGTCGCGCCCCATCAGCACATACGGGATGGCTTGTTCCTGAATCGGCGTCGGTGTGGTGTACCCTAAGTCCGCGATCGCCCGCAGGACCGGCTCACTCAACTGTAAATCGGAGAAATTCATTCAGCCCCGAGGCCTCGTCCGACGGACGAAGGCCCTATCACCAGGAAGGTTTAAAGTTTCGCGTCCGGATGATAGGTGTTGGCCGTTTGAAGTCAACGTCCACGCCGCGGCAAGAGAAAAAAACCTTTGACAGTGTGCCCAAACATGCCCTGCGTGACCCGACTGAGCGCTTCTGAGAGCTTTGTTCAGGACAGTTCCCTATGTTGATCGATCCCAGCACGTCGAGCCTTCTGATCGTTGATATCCAAGCGCGCCTGTTGCCGAAGATGTCGGCCGCCGAGGCTGTCGTCGCCAACACGTCGATCCTGCTCAAGGCGGCGGTACGCCTCGACATCCCCGTCCTCGTTTCCGAGCAGTACCGCAAAGGGCTGGGGACGACCGCGCACGAACTCGAACCGCTGCTGCCGGCAGGAAACGTGATCGAGAAGATGACCTTCTCGTGCATGCTGGATGCGGATTTCGCGGCTCGTTTTCGTGCGCAGCGCCGGGCGCAGGCCGTTGTCGCCGGAATCGAGGCCCATGTCTGCGTGCTGCAGACGGCGGAGCACCTGCTCGAAGATGGCGTCCGGGTGTTTGTCGTCGCCGATGCAACGTCGTCTCGCGTGCCCTTAAGCCACGAACGCGCCATGCAGCGGCTGCGCGCGGCGGGCGCGGTGATCGTCACCACGGAGATGGTGGTGTTCGAGTGGCTGCGGCGGTCCGGCACGCCGGAGTTCAAGGAACTCTCCGCCCTCATCAAGTAGCTCCGGCCGGCAAAGGCGAGAAGCCCCATGGCCGCAAGCCGGACGCCCCTGATCCTCCTGCCCGGCCTGTTGTGCGACGGCGCACTCTGGCAGCACCAGAGCCGGACGCTCGCCGACATCACCGAGGTCAACGTCGCTGATTTCACCGCCCAGGACACGATCGGCGCAATGGCGCACCAGGTTCTCGCCGCAGCACCGGAGCAGTTCGCGCTCGCCGGGCTGTCGATGGGCGGCTACGTCGCGCTCGAAATCATGCGCCAGGCGCCGGACCGGGTCGCGCGCCTCGCACTTCTCGACACCAATGCGCGCGCTGATAGCCCGCAGCAGACCGCCGACCGCTGGGCGCTGATAGGGCTTGCGCGCACGGGCGAATTCAAGGGCGTGACCCGCCGGCTGCTGCCGCTCCTGGTTCACCGCGAGCGCGTGAACGACGATCGGCTCGCCAACGACATCTTCGCGATGGCGGAACGGGTCGGCCGCGATGCCTTCATCCGCCAGCAACGGGCGATCATGGGCCGCCCGGACAGCCGGCGCGACTTGGGCCTGATCCACTGCCCGACGATCGTTTTATGCGGCCGCCAGGACCTGTTGACGCCCCTTGCCATGGCCACGGAAATGGCAGAGAAAATCCCGCGCGCGGTCTTGGTCGTGATCGAGGAGTGCGGCCACCTCGCGGCGCTGGAGCAGCCGCAGGCCGTGAGCGCCGTGCTCCGCTACTGGCTGCAAACATGAAGCGGGACAACCATGGCCGGTATCATCCTCCCCTATCGTGAGATCCTGCCGACGATCGCGCCTTCGGCCTTCATTGCGCCGACGGCAACCGTAATTGGCGACGTCGAGATCGGCGAGGACGCCGGAATCTGGTTCGGCTGCATCATCCGCGGCGACGTCAACATCATCCGCATCGGTGCCCGCACCAACATCCAGGACGGCAGCATCATCCACGTCTCCAAGGACGGCCAGGGCACCTTCATCGGCGACGATGTGACCCTCGGCCATATGGTTCTTCTCCACGCCTGCACGCTGCAATCGGGCTGCTTCATCGGCATGCACGCCACCATCATGGACGACTGCGTGGTCGAGACGGGCGGCATGCTCGCCGCCGGCGCGCTGCTCACGCCCGGCAAGCGGATCGGCGCCGGCCAGCTGTGGGCGGGCTCGCCGGCGCGGCCGTTGCGTGATGTCGGCGACGCCGAGCGGGCCGTGATCGCCCGCACCATCCCCCGCTATGTCGGCCTGGCGAAGGAGTACCGTGATGCGGCCGCGGCGGGAGAACGCGCGTGAACGGCCATGCCAGTGCGGATGCCGCCGCCTTGGCCCTCGTCCGCGAGGTGCAGGCCGGGCAGCGCAAGAGCATCGCGCGGCTGATGTCGGTCGCGGAATCGAATGGCCGCCGCGGCCGGGCCACGCTGGCGGCGATCCACCGCCACGCCGGCCGCGCTCATGTCGTCGGCATCACCGGTGTCCCCGGCAGCGGCAAGTCAACCATGGTGCGGGCGCTGACGCAGAAACTGCGCGAACTCGACCGCAGCGTCGGTATCGTCGCCGTCGATCCGTCGAGCCCGTTCTCCGGCGGCGCCATTTTGGGGGACCGCATCCGCATGCGGGAGCTCTCCGGCGATCCCGGCGTGTTCATCCGCTCGCTGGCGACGCGCGGCGCGCTGGGCGGCCTCGCACGCGCCACCCACGATGTCATCGATATCCTCGATGCGGCCGGGTTCGACGTGGTGATCGTCGAAACGGTGGGCGTCGGTCAGGATGAAGTCGACGTCGTCCAGTCGGCGCACACGGTCGTCGTCGTCTCGGCGCCGGGCCTCGGCGACGAGATCCAGGCGATCAAGGCCGGCGTGCTGGAAATCGCCGACATCCACGTCGTCAGCAAGTGCGACAAGGTGGATGCGGCGGAGACCGTCGCCGATTTGAAGACGATGTTGTGCTTGGGCTCGCTGAGCCGCGAGCAATCGGCCTGGACGACGCCGGTTCTTGCCACCAGTGCGCAGAAATGCGAAGGCATTGCCGAGCTCGTCGGCGCCATCGACGCCCACCGCGCCCATTTGCACGAAAGCGGCGAGATCGAAGCACGGCGGCGCAAGATCCTTGAGATGCGGATCCTCAAATCCGCCGAGGACATCGTCCGCGAGCGCCTGCTGCGGCAGAGCCGCACGACGCTGGATCACCTGCTGGACCGCGGCCTGGAGCGCTCTATCGACCCGTTCGCCGCCGCCTGCCAGCTGTTGGGTGTCGACGAGGCGCTCGAACCGCTGGCCACCACGCCTGCCGGCGCCCGCTGACGAGGGCGGCTCGGCGCGCAAGCGTGGGTTTCAGGCGCCGTTCCGCACATAGGACCCCGGCGCATTGCACAGCACCGGCACGCGGCCGCCGTCGGGTGTGCGTGCCGGCACGGCCTCCTCGTTGGACAGCTTGGTGAGCCAGGCATTCCAGTGCAGCCACCAGGAGCCGCGCTCACGGTGGGCGCCGGCCAGCCACTCGTCCGGATTCGCCGGGGTCTTGGCGTTCACCCAGTGTTGATACGCGTTGGCCGAAGGTGGATTGATGACACCGGTCACGTGGCCGCAGTCGGCGAGCGTGAATTGGTGCGTGCCGCCCAGCAACTGCATGCCGGCATAGGCCGATTTCCACGGTGCGATGTGATCTTCGCGGGTGGCCAGGAAATACGTCGGCACCTTGATTTTCTTGAGATCGATTTGCTCGCCGGCGATGCTGATGCCGCCCGATTCGGCCAGCCGGTTATGCTGATAGAAATTGCGCAGGTAATAGCTGTGCAACGCATGCGGCAGCCGCGTCGTATCGGCATTCCAGTAGAGGAAGTCGAATGGAAACGGGTCCTTGCCGAGCAGGTACGTGTTAACGGTAAATGTCCAGATCAGGTCGATTTCCCGAAGCATGTTGTAGAGAATGGCGATATCGGGAGCGTCGAGATACCCGCGCTGGGCCGACTTCTCCTCCAGGCAGGCAATCGCCGCCTCGTCGATCGTAATGCCGAGTTCGCCCGGTATCGAGAAGTCCAGCATCGTCGCCAGCAGGCTCGCGCTTGCGATGCGCTCATCCCCGCGCGCGGCCAAATACGCGAGCGTCGTTGCGAGGAGCGTGCCACCGATGCAATAGCCGACCGCGTTGACGCGTTGCTCGCCAGTGACCGCTTCAATCGTGTCGAGGGCTGCGAGGATGCCGCGCAGGACGTAATCCTCGAACGATCGGCTCGCCAGCCACTCGCTCGGATTGACCCACGAGATCGAGAACACCGTGTGGCCCTGCTCAAGTGCGAACCGGATCCAGGAGTTCTCCTGCCGCAGATCGAACAGGTAGAACTTGTTGATCCACGGCGGCACGAACAGGAGCGGGCGCCGCTGCACCCGGGCGGTCAGCGGCTCGTACTGGATGAGCTCCATCATCTCGTTGCGGTCGATCACCTTGCCGGGCGTGGCCGCAACATTCCGGCCGACGGTGAACGGCTTGTCGGAACCGCCCAGGCCGAACGCGGCGCTGGCCCAATCGAGATCGGAGAGCAGGTTCCTGAAGCCGTTGATCAGGTTCTCGCCGCCGGTTTCGAACGTCGCCCGGATCACCTCAGGATTGGTGAGCGCGAAGTTCGCCGGCGAGAGCGCATTCACGAACTGACGCGTATAGTAGTCGGCGTGCTGCATGGTAGCCGGATTGACGCCGTCGACATTGCGGATCGTTCGCAACAGCCAGCGCGACGTCAGCAGATACGAATGCTTGATGAAATTGAAGATGTCGCTGTCTTCCCAGGCGTCGTCGGCAAAGCGCGGATCGGCATCGGAGCGGGACAGCGCCGGCTGGTGCGGATCGCCAAGCAGGCGCGCCGTCGTGCTCTGCCAGAGGTCGAGATAATCCTTCCACAGCCCTACGTGGGCGTTCACCAGCTTTCTCGGCTGCGTCATCATGCGGGAAGTTAATTCGAGAAAGGTCGTGCAGACGTCGAACGGGTCGGTGATGGACGAGGAGGCGATCGGGTAGCCGTTGCGGCCGAGCCAGTCGATGAGCAGGCGGCGGCTGTGCGCCGCAACTTCGGCGAGCGTCATCGATCCGTCTTCCCCCTGTTGCTCGGCCATCGGCTCTTCCCTTACGATCCCCTCGCGAGATATTGCCCGCGTGCCTCATAGCCTTCATCGTGAGATCCGAAACCCTACCATGAACCGGCAAGTCTTACAGTGCCAAACGGATTGTCGGAAATCGCCGGTTCGACAGCGCGCCGCGGCCGGCCCGCGGATTGTGTTCGCCGCCGCCCTCTTGTGCGCCCTCTTGAGCGGATGCGCCGGCGATGATTCCGATCCCGCCGTTGCGACCGACAAACCCTTTCCTAATCTGGCCGATGTGCCGCCGCGGCCGGTGCCCACCCCGGCCGCCGAATGGCAGCGCCTGCGAGACGAGCTGATCCGCGACCGGGACGCGGCGCGGGCCCTTCGCAGCGCACAGTAGCCCCTGAATGCGGCTTTTGTGGAAGCAGCCGCGCGGATGGGGTATGCAGGTCGGATGGAAAAACGGGCAACCGCTGCCACCCGCCCGCGCGCGAACGAGGCCGAAGGGCAAACCCGCGCCGGGTCGGCGCCCCGAAGCCCGGTCTGGCATGCAGAGCGCCCAAGGTGAGAGACATGGAAACAGAGTTTTACAAGATTCGCCGCCTGCCGCCGTACGTGTTCGCCGAAGTCAATTCGATGAAGGCGAAGGCGCGCGCGGCCGGCGACGACATCATCGACTTCGGCATGGGCAACCCCGACTTCCCGACGCCTGCGCACATCGTCGACAAGCTGACCGAAACCGTCCGCGACCCGCGCACGCATCGCTATTCGGAATCGCGCGGTATCAAGGGGTTAAGGCGCGCCATTGGCGGCTATTACGGCCGCAGGTTCGGCGTTGACATCAATCCCGAGACGGAAGCGGTGGTGACCATCGGCTCGAAGGAGGGCTTGGCCAACCTGGCGCAGGCGATTTCGAGCCCCGGCGACGTCATGCTGGTGCCGAACCCGAGCTACCCCATTCACCAGTTCGGTTTCATCATCGCCGGCGCCGCCGTCCGCAACATCCCGGTCCGGACCGACGAGACCTTCATGGCGGCGCTGGAGCGCGCGGTTGTTCACAGCGTGCCGAAGCCGACCGCACTGGTGCTCAACTATCCCAACAACCCGACCACGGAAGTGGCCGACCTTGCGTTTTACGAGCAGGTGGTGGACTTCTGCCGCCACTACGGCATCTACATCCTGTCGGACATCGCCTACGCCGAGATCTATTTCGATGGCAACCCGCCGCCGTCGATGCTGCAGATCCCCGGTGCCAGGGACATCACGGTCGAGTTCACGTCGATGAGCAAGACCTATTCGATGCCCGGCTGGCGGATCGGCTTCGCCTGCGGCAACGCGCGGCTCGTGGCAGCGCTGGCGCGGGTCAAGTCCTATCTTGACTACGGCGCCTTCACGCCGGTGCAGGTCGCCGCAACCGCGGCGCTGAATGGCCCGCAGGCGTGCGTCGAGGAGATGCGCCGGCGCTACCGGGAGCGGCGCGACGTCCTCATCTCCGGGCTTGCCACCGCCGGCTGGGACGTCCCGTCGCCGGCGGCAACGATGTTCGCCTGGGCCCCGATCCCGCCGGCCTTTCGCCACCTGGGTTCGCTCGAATTCTCCAAGATGCTCCTGCGCGAGGCGAAGGTCGCGGTCTCACCCGGCGTCGGCTTCGGCGAGCACGGCGACGGCTACGTCCGCTTCGCTTTGGTCGAAAACCGGCACCGCATCCGCCAGGCAGTGAAGAACATCAAGGCCTTCCTGGCCCGCTACCACAATGTGCTGGAACGCGCCGAGGAGCGGCTCGCGGCGGCTAAGTGACGGCCGGGCAGGACGGGAAGGGGCGCGCGGATGGCCTCGCCACTCAAGGTCGCGGTTGCGGGTTTGGGCACGGTCGGCAGCGGCACGATCAAGCTCTTGCAGGAGAATGCCGACCGGCTGACGGAGCGGCTCGGCCGCGCGATCGTCATCACCGCCGTCTGCGACAAGGACCACAGACCGCGCGACTATCCGGTCGAAGGCTACCGCTGGTATGACGATGCCATCCGCATGGTGGGCGAGACCGATGCCGACGTCATCGTCGAGTTGATCGGCGGCGCGGAAGGACCGGCGCGGATGGTGTGCGAGCGGGCGCTGGCAGCCGGCCGCCACGTCGTCACCGCCAACAAGGCGCTGATCGCGCATCACGGCATGGCGCTGGCGGCGGCGGCAGAGGCCAACGGCGTCACGCTCGCCTACGAGGCGGCCGTTGCCGGCGGCATCCCGGTCATCAAGACGCTGCGCGAAGGGCTGATCGGTAACGATCGCCGCCGGGTGTTCGGCATCCTCAACGGCACCTGCAACTACATCCTCACCGGCATGGGCGACACCGGCCGCGAGTTCGAGGCGGTGCTGGCCGAGGCGCAAGCGCTGGGCTACGCCGAAGCCGACCCCAGCCTTGACGTCGACGGCATCGACACCGCGCACAAGCTCGCCATCCTGGCGACCGTCGCCTTCGGCTGCAGCCTTGATTTCAAGGCTGTGCATATCGAGGGCATTCGCCATGTGTCGCCGGTCGATATCGCGTATGCGGACGAGCTCGGTTATCGCATCAAGCTACTCGGCATCGCCGCCCTGACCGACCGCGGTGTCGAGCGGCGCGTGCATCCCTGCATGGTGCCGGCAGGCGCGCAGATTGCCCACGTCGATGGCGTCTTTAACGCCCTCGTGGTCGAAGGGGATTTCGTCGATACCGTGGTCCAGGTCGGCCGTGGCGCCGGCGAGCGGCCGACCGCTTCCGCCGTGGTTGCCGATATCGCTGATATTGCCCGCGGCACCCGGCAGCCGACCTTTGGCGTGCCCGTGCGGCAGCTGCGCCCTCTGCCGGCGGCGCCGATGGCGAGCCACCGCGGCGCCTATTACGTGCGGCTGATGGTGGTCGACCGGCCGGGCGTATTTGCCGACATCGCCTCGATTCTGCGCGACAACGATGTCTCGATGGAAGCGGTTCTGCAGCGCAGCCGGGCGCCGGGCGAGGCGGTGCCGGTGGTGATGACGATCCACGAGACGGAGGAAGCGGCGATGGTCAAGTCGCTGCAGCAGATCCAGGCCCTGTCCTGGGTGGTCGAGCCGCCGCGGATGATCCGCATCGAGTTGATCTGACATGCCGCTTGCGGCCGAGGCGCAGACAGCGGACGGCGCCGACAACACCGCGTTCCTGGGTGTCGCGTGCTCGCTGTCGGGGCGGCGCTGGCACTTGCGCGCCGCCGACGAGCGCGCGGTGACGGCGCTGGTCCAGCAGTTCGCGCTGCCCGATCCGATCGCCCGCATGCTGGCCGCGCGCGGCATCGGCGTCGGCGAAGCCCCGGGCTTCCTCGATCCCAAGCTGCGCTCCCTCCTGCCCGACCCGCACACGCTCAAGGACATGGCCGCGGGCGCGGAACGGCTGGCGCAGGCCGTCATGACTGGCGAGGCGGTGACGATCTTTGCCGACTACGACGTCGACGGTGCCACCGCAGCCGCGGTGCTGATCCGCTTCCTCGCCGCCGCCGGCCTTCAATGCCGTTGTTACGTGCCTGACCGGCTGAAGGAGGGGTACGGGCCGAACGCGGCTGCGCTGCTGCGCCTCAAGGCCGAGGGTGTCTCCCTCGTCGTCACCGTCGACTGCGGGGTCAACGCGCACGCGGCGTTGGCCGAGGCCGAGGCCGCCGGCCTCGATGTCATCGTGGTCGATCACCACCAGGGACCGTTGACGCTGCCGGCGGCGGTCGCGGTGATCAACCCCAACCGGCTGGATGAGGACGGCCGCTACGGCTTCCTCGCCGCGGTCGGAGTCGCCTTTCTGCTCGCGGTCGCGGTCAACCGGCTCTTGCGCCGCGCCGGCTGGTACGCGAGCAGGCCGGAGCCAGACCTGCTTGCGCTGCTGGATCTGGTGGCGCTCGGCACCGTCTGTGATGTCGTGCCGCTGGTTGGCGTCAACCGCGCGTTCGTCGCCCAAGGCCTCAAGATCATGGCGCGGCGCGACAACGTGGGCTTGCGCGCGCTTGCCGATGTGGCGCGCCTTGACGGCGCACCCAGCGCCTTTGACCTCGGGTTCGTACTGGGACCGCGCGTGAATGCCGGCGGCCGCATTGGCGAGCCGGGCCACGGCGCGCGTTTGCTCGCGACCGGTGATGCTGCCGAAGCCGAAGCGCTCGCGCGTAAGCTAGACGCCGTCAACCGCGAACGGCAGCAGATCGAGCAGGCGGTGATTGTCGAGGTGCTGGCGGCGCAAGCGGCCGAGCATGACGGTTCGCGCCCGCCGCTGATCTGGGCCGCGGGCGCCGATTGGCACCCTGGCGTCGTCGGCATCGTCGCCAGCCGGCTGGTCGAGCGCTTTCACTGCCCGGCCTTCGTGCTCGCCGTCGGCACCGGCCGCGCCACCGGTTCGTGCCGTTCGGTCGCAGGCTTCGACATCGGTGCCGCGATCGCGGCGGCGCTTCAGGCCGGGCTGTTGCTGCGCGGCGGCGGCCACGCGATGGCGGCCGGCTTTTCGCTCGAACTGGCCCGCATCGACGCTCTGCGCCGTTTCCTGAGTGAACGCGTGCTGGCATGCCGCGGCGTACGACCGGCGGATCCTGTCCTCACGCTCGACGGCGTGCTGACACCAAGCGGCGCGTCGGCAGACTTGGCGGCGGCGATGACGGCGGCCGCGCCGTTCGGCAATGGCAACCCGGAGCCGCGGTTCGCACTGGCCGCGGTCGGCATCGACGGCTGCACGCGAATGGGCGAGCATCACCTCCGCTGCCGGCTCAGCGAGATCGGCGGCGGCAGCGTCGAGGCGGTGGCCTTCCGCACCGTCGGGACGCCGCTCGGGGCGGCACTCCTGCACCACGACGGCCGGCCGTTTCACATCGCCGGCCGTCTGTCGGCTAAGCCCTGGAACGGCCGCCAGCGGATCCGCTTCCTGATCGACGACGCGGCGGTGGCCTTTTGAGGGAAGCGTGCAGCGTGTCGCGTGCCCGGGCCGCTCAGGCAGCCCGCTTCAGTCGGACCCGCGACGGGGCGAGCAGACCGGTCGGCCGCACCAAACCTGACGCCGCGGTCAGAGTGTTCGCTCCCAGTTCGGTGGCGAGGAACCGCTCGCGATCGACCGGGCCAGGCAGGCTGATCGCCTGCGTAATGTCGACAGCAAAGCCGAAGCGGCCGTAATACAGCTCGTCACCGACCAAGATCACGGCACGATGGCCCAGCCGCTTCGCCCGCTCGAGGCCGTGATTGATGAGCGCGATGCCGATCCCCTGGCCGCGCAGGGCCGGCTCGACCGCCATCGGCCCGAGCAGCAGCGCATCGGCGCTGTGGCCGATGCGCACATGCCAGAAGCTGATCGTGCCGAGGATGGCAGTACGATCATGGACGATGAAGGCCAAGCCTTCCGCCGGCAGGCGGCCGTCGCGCAGCCGCTGCGCCGTCTTCAGGTGGCGGCTCGGACCGAACGCCCGATCAAGCAGGCTTTCGACCCGCGCATCGGCGTCCGTCGGGGCATGGGCAATCGTGATCATGGCATTCAGATACAATAGCAGCGCAGCGGTTGAAAACCATTAAACGCGACCGAGGCGTATGTCGTCGTGTACGCACCGGTTGAGCCGATCCGCAGCCGGTCGCCGATCTTGAGGTCCAAAGGCAGCCGATACTCCGCCTTCTGATACAAGATGTCGGCGGAATCGCAGGTGGGACCGGCAAGGATGACCGGTTCGCCCAGCCCCTTGCGGCGGCTGCGGATGGGGTATTGGATCGCCTCGGCTTCGGTCTCCGCCAAGCCGCCGAAGCGGCCGATGTCGAGGTAGACCCAGCGGCGCTCATCGCTGCGCGACCTGCGCGAGATCAGCACCACCTCGGTTTCGATGATCCCGGCCTCGCCAACCATCTGCCGGCCCGGCTCGACGATCACGTCGGGCAGCCGGTTGCCGAAGTGCTTGCGGATCGCCGCCCGGATGACCCGCGCATAGGCCGCGAGGCTCGGCACCTTGCGCCGGTAGCGCGCCGGCAGGCCGCCGCCGATGTTGAGCATGCGGAGCTCGATGCCGTCGTCGGCCAGCTCGCGGAATATGCGGGCAGCGGCGTTGACGGCGCACTTCCATTGCCGCGGATTGCGCTGCTGCGAGCCGACGTGGAAGGAGACCCCCCACGGCTGCAGCCCCAGCACCCTGGCCTCGCGTAACAGGCGGCCGGCGGTGCCCGGCGAACAGCCGAACTTGCGTGACAGCGGCCACTCCGCCCCCTCGCCCGACGTCAGGATGCGGCAAAACACCTTGGCTCCCGGCGCGGCGGCTGCGATCTTCTCCAGCTCGGCGCGGCTGTCGAAGGCGAACAGCCGCACGCCCAGGGCATAGGCGGCAGCGATGTCGGCCTTCTTCTTGATCGTGTTGCCATACGAGATCTGATCAGGCATTCCGCCGGCGGCCAGCACCATCTCGATCTCAGGCACACTCGCCGCATCGAAGGAGGAGCCGAGCGCAGCCAAAAGACGCAGGATCTCCGGCGCCGGATTGGCCTTGACCGCATAGTAGATGGCGGCTTCCGGCAAAGCATCCGCAAGCTTGCGGTAGTTCTCGGCCACCACAGCAAGATCCACGACCAGGCAGGGCGTGGCTGGGCGTTCGGTCGCGAGAAAGGCGGAGATCCGTTTGGTCACCTTCGAACCCTCCTTGGTCGCACGCGTTAGACGACGCGGAAATTGAGGAACTGCCAGGGGCAGTCACGATCGAGCGTTTCGGCGAACAGCGTTTCGCGACCCTCAAGCGGCGTCCAGTCGCTGTAGGCGCCGACCATATCGCCCAGATAGGGCCGCGTGATCGCGAGGATGCGCTCGTGGTCGAGCTCGTCCGGCTCGACCACGCCGGCATCCGGGTTCTCGATCGCCCACACCATGCCGGCAAGGACCGCCGCCGTGACCTGCAGGCTGGTGGCGTTGTTGAACGGCACCCGCGTGCGGGCCTGTTCGATCGAAAGCTGCGAGCCGTACCAGTAGGCGCCGCGGCGGTGACCCATCAGCAGCACGCCGAGCTCGTCGATGCCGGTGGCGATCTCGTCCATCATCAGCCGCACGTGGGGCTGCAGGGCATAGTTCTTGCCGGCAAACTCGTGCAGGGACAGCACGGCATCGTCGCACGGGTGGTAGGCGTAATGGACGGTCGGCCGATAGGCGGCGCCGGCGCCGTTGCGCACGGTATAGTAGTCGGCGATCGAGATCGCCTCGTTGTGGGTGATGAGAAAACCGTGGAACGGCCCCTCCAAGGGCGTCCAGGTGCGCACCCGCGTCGCCGCGCCGGGCCGCTGCAGATAGATCGCGGCATTGCAGCCGAACGCGTGCCGGGCCGCATCGGCGGGAAAATGCTTCTCGTGCGTACCCCAACCGAGCTCGGCGGGCTGGCTGCCCTCGCTGACGAAGCCCTCGATCGACCAGGTGTTGACGAACTCGCCGGGGCGCTTGGCGACCGGAGCGACCTGCGTATCGCGCTCGGCAATATGGATGACCTTGACGTCAAGCGCCTGCGCCAGCGCCGCCCACTCTGCCCGGCTTGCGGGCTTGCCGAGATCGCGCCCGCTGTCCCGCGCGATGTTGAGAAGCGCTTCCTTGACGAAGTGGGAGACGAGGCCGGGGTTGGCGCCATGGGTGATCACCGCCGTCGGCTGCCGCTCACCCGGCTTTTTCAGCGCCAAGGCACTCTCCCGCAGCGCGTAGTTGGAGCGCTGCGAGGGGGAGAGCGACGGATCGGTGTAGCCGCCGGGCCAGGGTTCGATACAGGTATCGAGGTAGAGCGCGCCCTGCGCCTGGGCGAGTTCGATCAGCGCCACCGAGGAGACGTCGACCGACAGGTTGAGGAGGAAATCGCCGCGCCCGAGCAAGGGCGTGAGGACGCGCGTATAGTTCTCCCGCGTCAGCGGCTCGACGATAAAGCGCACGCCGTAGCGCTCGGCGACGGCACGGCCCGCTTCGGCCGCCGTGATGACGACAATTTGCGCCGGCTTGATGTCAATGTGGCGCAAAATCAGCGGCAGCGAGCCTTGGCCGATGCTGCCGAAGCCGACCATCACCAGCCGGCCGGCAAACGAAACGTGCTTCATGGTCTTCGTGGTCTCCATCTCAGCGCACCCGGTCACACGCTCAGCGGCAGTTGCTGCGCCGCGCGGGCCGGCTGCGCGGCCGGTGTCATCATCGGTGTGCATTCGTCGTCGGTGCCGGCAGCGAAGAACGCGTCATCGCGCACCTCGAACAACTGCGCCCGGTCGAAGCCGTTGAAACCGGTCCTGAGCGCCGCGCCGTAGGCCCCGAGCTGGCCGATCTCGATCCAATCGCCCTCACGCGCGTCGGCCGGCAGCGCGAACGGCCCCGGCATGGCGTCAAGCGAGTCACAGGTCGGGCCGTAGAGGCGGAAGGCTTGCCGCGCCGGGGTTGGCGGCCGGTGGTCGTGAGCAATCAGGCGCGCCGGGAACAGGAGGCCCGGCCGGCCGGCATCGGACAGGCTGCCGTAAACACCGTCGTTGATGTAGAGCACGTCATCGCGCCGGTGCAGGACCTGGACGACGACCGAAACGCCATCGGCAACCAGCGCCCGGCCCGGCTCGGCCCACAAGCGCACGCCCTGCAAGCGCGGCTGACGCGCGATCTCGCCCTCGATCTCGGCGAGAAAGGCTGCGAGCGGCGGCGGTGTGGTGTCGACGTATGCAGCAGGAAAGCCGCCGCCGACGTCGATGACCTCGATCGCAACCCCCGCCTCGGCGACGACCGCTCCGGCCGTGCGCAGTGCCTTGCCGTAGGCGGCCGGATCGAGGCATTGCGAGCCGACGTGGAAGCTGAGGCCGAGACGGCTCGCGAAGGGCCGCGCCGCGGCGAGCAGGGCTGCAGCCTCGCCCGGTGCGGCACCGAACTTGCCCGAGAGATCGTGCAGCGCGCCTTCGTTGGCGACGGCCAGGCGCACCATGAGCCCGAGCCCGGCGCCCCTTCCGGCGCGGACGGCGGCTGTCTCGGCCAGGATCTTGGCGAGCTCGGCGCGGCTGTCGAAGGAGAAGTCGTGGACGCCTTGGACCGCGTAGGCCTCGCGAATTGCCGGCCGCGCCTTCACCGGGTGCATGAAGTGGATGTGTGCCGCAGGAAACATCCGCCGCACGAGCGCAATCTCCGCCGGCGAGGCACAATCGAAGTGGCGTACGCCGGCGCCCCACAGCAGCCGCAACACGCGCGGATCGGGGTCGCACTTCACGGCATACAGCACATCGCCCGGAAACGCGCCGACAAACGCGGAAGCCGCCGCGGCGATTGCCCGCGGCCGGATGCAGTGAACGGGATCGCTCGGGCCGTAAGCGGCGATCACCTCATTGACTGTTGGCAGAACCGCCGGCGGCGCGTCAAATCGTCGACGCACCGGCGAAACGGCAGCACGAAAACGCCCTCTAACCATCTCTCCAACCTCGCCCACGCAAAAAAGCGTTGGATCATCGCCAGCCGGCGCTACCGGCGTTTGACAGCCGGCAGGCCCACAGCGCGCAAACAAGCTTTTGGGTTGGCCGCTGATCGCAACGCAACCGCAACAAGCCGTCACAACCGAGCCGCGAACGGCTCAGCCAGCGAGGAGTTTCGATTTAGAGGTGACTGCTGACGCAGGAAGTCGCGCCATGCCGGGCTCCAACCATATCCACCTCCCTTTTAGACACCGGCCCACTGTCGACCGGCTCGACCAAAAAGGACGCGTTACGTCGTCGCATACCCACTCACGGGGCATAGGCACGTGCGATTGCGTCTAGGCCCTCATATACGGTGTTTTTCCGCCGACGCAATCTTTTTTATCGGGCCGCCGGCGTTTGCGCAGTAAGGAGCTGCACCCGCTTCTCAAGCTCGAGAACCACCTCGTAGCGACCTGGCACGCAGGAAGCGGTAGTGTCTTAATTTGACCGATGCCATCAGCTTGCGGCCTTGCCGCGATACTCGGCAACGATCGCAGCTAGTACCGCAGATTGCGGGCTATCGACTGGCGACTGATGGAGTACGGCGAAGAACCGGCGCTTCGTGCTGCCTTCGATTGGCGATGACCAAGCGTAAGCGTGGGTGGCTGTTGGGTGGCCGGTTAGGTTGAAGACGTTCACCACGCCCTCCCATACCGTCTGCCCCTGGAATGTCTCGCGGACTGGCACAGACTGGGCGAGCGTCGGGGTGCCGCCGTGCATGTTCTGGACGGCATCGCGGAGTTGGTCGGATTCAACTGCGCTCACGATGTCGCCTCATGCCCAGCGTTGCCGACAGGTTGCTCCGCGATCCGATAGTGAGCGCTAGAGTCCCGAATGAATGCGCCACCTTCGAAGTGGATAAGCCCCTTTTTGGCTAACCTTTCCAAATCCTTTTTGCTTGTCTGCCATGTTCTTCCAGTAATTCGCGCCGCATCCGACACATGGACCATCTTATTGCGGAACGCAAAACCCATTATGGCGATCTCTATTTCGTTCAAACTCCGCCACGTATCGATGCCGAAATAGAGGGCCACATCGCGGTCAATGGCCCGCGATCTCATCGCATTCATAAGAGTAACCCGCACGACAAACCCGTGCAAAGACTCTTGCTTAAATATCGGGTCGGGTAGTTCCGACTCGTTCATGCTAGCGCGGATTCGCCGCACCCCTTCTCGGGCCATCCTCACATAACCTAAATATCTCAATGCGTCCATCAAATGGTAATTTCTCGACGCACGAAGTGTATAAATGGTCTGCTCGTTTACCGGAGGGACGAAACCGCCGGGACTTTCGATTTCGAGTCTGTCAGCGAAAAACTTCACCGTAATCTCAGTGCCACTAAAGCTATACGAACGGTGCACACAAGCATTAACTATTGCTTCAAACCACGCCCATAAAGGGTATTCATCAGTCTCGACAAATTTGCCGCCCTGATTTAGGTACGTCACTTTAAATACAGTATTCCGCATTATTTGAATTGCTTATCCGGTTGAGCCCAGCGTGGTCCCCCGGCCTTATTCCCTTGTGGCGAGCCGTGCGTGTTCATGATAGAACGTATCATGAACATACGCTGTGGAGGGTGCGCTCATGACCGATTATCCACGCTCGCTTCGGGACTTCCAGAAGCGCTTTCCCGACGACGCCGCGTGCGGCGAGCATCTGGCG
>JBATPX010000215.1:0-1803 GCA_049291695.1 Defluviicoccus sp. | reverse complement strand
CGCCCGGCCGGTTGTAATCGGGATGACCGCAGGCCAAGCCGAAAGCGGTCTTGCCGTGGAAATCCGGCTTGGACGGGTCGATTGACGATAGGTCGAGTGAATTGGGGTAAAAAACGTCGACGCAGAGCCCCATCTTTCGGTATCGAACTGGGAAATACTGGGTGCGATAATTCAGGAGCACGACTCTGTTAGGCCGAAAGACCTCGATCATGCATGGCTTGCCGTCGAACTGACCGAACGACAGCCGGTTATCCTGAAGATTGAAATCAGTTGACGTGTTTCGACTGCCAGCCGGGCTGAAAAACTGGTGTGAATCGGTCGGCGCATCAGGCCGCCCGAGTTTGTCTTGCCAGATCAGGGACAGCCCCTTCGCCTGCAGCACTGGCGCCGCCGTGGTCTTGCCCTCCTGCGGCGGCGGGGGCGGGGGTGGTGGCGTCGCCGCGTCATCGTTCCGGACCACGGCCGCCGCCACAGCGACGCGCACGGAGCCGACCGACGGATTGGCAAGCACGACGTTGAACGTCTCGTCGGCTTCGACCTGGGCGTCGCCCTGGATGGCGATTTGCAGTTCCTTGGTTACCTCGCCGGCCGCGAAATTCATGGTCCCACTCGGAACCACTTGGCCCGCGAAGTCACCGGCCGTGGCGGTGCCCAGTTCGACCGCGTAATCGACGGCGGCATCCGTGGTGCCTAGCCCGGTTCGGCTGACATTGAACCGCATGGTCGTCGTCGCCCCGGCCGCGCCCTCGGCGACGTCACCGACGACAGGGGTAATCGACCAGTACACGACCTCAGACGGCGGCGGCGGTGGTGTCGGGATCGTCGGCGGCGGCTCGACGGGCGGGATGAATGGCGGCTCCTCGGCCGGCAGCAGGGCTGCGGTCGACGAGGTCCGCAGCATCTCGTCCACACCCGGCAAGTGCGGGAAGCCGCGAAAATTGAGCTGGTTCGCGAATACGGTGCGGCAGGTGTTGAACGTCCGATCGCAGCCGCGGATCGCCTCGAAGGTGTCACCAACCGCGACGTCGAAGGGAAGCGGCAGCTGACACGTGAAGACCCCGCCCGCGTAGCTCTTCACCTCTGCTTCATAGCCCTGGTTGGCCCCGGACACGAACTTGACCGTCCCGAACGAGAAGGTGTGATCGGCCTGGAGATTGGCTCCATGGTCGAACTGGCGGCGCGGCTGATGCACAGCGCTGACGGTGAGCGTGTGCGTAAACGGCGTCAGGTTGACCTTGCACCGCTCATCGCCCAGCCTGCGGACGTTGCAACCCGGCTGATAGAGCTCGCCGACTTGGGTGGCGAAGGCCTGGGCGAGGCCGCGGATCTCGGCGGCGAACTGGGCGCGGCGCAACGTGACCTCACCCAGCGTACCGCGGCGAAGCATCAGCTTGCCCTGGCTCACGTCGCGCCAGTTGACGACGAACACATCGATGCCGGCGCCGTCGAACAGCCCGCGCCGAAGGTCGTCCTCGGTGATGCCGTCGTCGTCGAGGATCGCCTCGATCTCAAGGCTGTCAACGCTGAGCGACTGTGTGGTCTCGACGGCCGCGGCCGGCGAGAAACCGCCCTTCGCATGATAGACGACGCCATCGATGGAGAGATCCGCGGTGCCGCTGGTAAACGCGAACACCGTTCCGTCGCGCCTGATGACGCGGATGCAGGTGGCAAGCGTCGTGACTTCCCCGCCCAGATGCAGGGCGAGCTCGGCAGAGGTCTCGATCATAGCCGCACCTCAATGATGGGGATCTGCTCCCAGACCATCAGGTCATGGGTCTCCAGGCGGAACTCGAGGCGGTCGGT
>JBATPX010000214.1:0-1755 GCA_049291695.1 Defluviicoccus sp. | reverse complement strand
TCGACACGCTCCTCGACAACCACATCTACCCCGAAATCGCCGACATTCTGAACGACCGAGGAATCCGGCCCGGCGGTTCGGCACGGCCAGGCCAGGCCGACGCGCGGTTCACTGCCCTGCGGGTTGCGTATCTCGCCAACGAGTACGGACTCCGCTCCCGCTACGACCGGCTCCGAGCTCGAGGCTTGTTGACGCGCCACGAGGCGGCATCGCGTCTTGGTATCTGCGAAAGCACTCTGATCCGGTGGGTCGAGCACGGCCTCGTCGCGCGGCATGCCTACAACGCCCATGCATATCTCTATGAAGCGCCAGGGCCAAACCCGCCGCTCAAACAAAGCAGCCGATGGAACCGGCTCACCGATCGGGCAGCAGCGATCCGCCAGACAAGCCCAGCAAAATGCCCACATCCAATGACAGGAGATGCAGTATGAAGCCACGTGGTTGTAGTAGAGGCAAAAGCCCTGGCCGTCCCAAAACAGCAGTTTGATTCGGTCGCCGCGACGACCGCGAAAGGCGAAGACGGCGCCAGACGCAGGGTTCTGCTTCAGCACCTGCTGCGCCGCCGCGGCCAGCCCGGTGATCCCCTTGCGCATGTCGGTCACCCCGCAGGCGAGATAGACCCGAACGCCGGTGCCGGGCCCGATCATGCGTCCTCGACCGCGCGGATCAGGCGTCGCAGGTCCGCCGTTGGCAGTGACGACAGCACCTTCAGGCTCCGGCCACCGGCTAAGCCGATCTCGATCACCCAATCCGCCGCTACGACGCCCGTCGCCGGCTGCTCCATCGTTGCCGACGCGGCCACGTCCACTGGCACGAAACCGACGATGCCCGTGCCCGCCTCGGTCAGCCGCTCTCGCCTCAGCGCCGCGCGCCACTGATAAATCTGCGCCCGTGACACATCGCGCCGTCGCGCCACCTCGGCCACCAGTACCCCAGGCGCGAATGCCTCGCGCACAATCCGAAGCTTCTCGTCGACCGACCACCGTCGCCGCCGCTCCGCACCAACCAAAACCTCTGCACGCATCCCGATGCTCCGCAAGCGACGTCGTTAACGACGTCCTTAGCGACGCATCTTCGCAGAGCCGGCTTCACAGCAGAAGGCGGCCCAGACCGGCCGGTTACCCTTCACCCGGGTGCCGTCCTTGTTCGGCACCGCCGCGGCGACGCTGGAGAGCGATGTCGTCTGGGGCATCGTGACGTCCAACCCGGCCATGGCCGACAGCGTCGCGTTGTTCCATGCCAACCACAAGAACCTCACCGCCACCGGCACCGCCCTCGATGTTGCCAATCTCGGCAAGGCGCGCACCGCGATGGCGAAGCAGACCGGCCTCGACGGCAAGACCGTGCTCAACATCCGCCCTGCCTTCCTGGTGGTACCGTCGTCGCTGGAGCTGACGGCAGAGCAGATGATTGCGCAGAACCTGGTGCCGGCGACGGTCGCCAATGTCGTGCCGGCCTCGATCCGAAGCTTGGCCGTGATCGCCGAACCACGCCTTGATCCGGCGTCGGGTGCGGTGCCGTGGTCCCCTGTTCGCCAGCCCGTCGGCCATCGATACCATCGAGTATGCCTACCTCGAGGGCCAGGACGGCGTCTTCATCGAGACCCGCATCGGCTTCGATGTCGACGGGGTCGAGATCAAGGCCCGGCTCGACTTCGGCGCCAAGGCGATCGACTGGCGCGGCATGCACAAGAATGCGGGCGTCGCGCTGTAATCCAGCTGATCTCCCCCTCGCTCGGTTCAAAACCGAAGTTAC
>JBATPX010000213.1:0-32443 GCA_049291695.1 Defluviicoccus sp. | reverse complement strand
GCCTGCAGCAGGCGGGCGCGGTGCTGGCAAGTTGCTCGTACGAGCGGGTGCTGGAGCGCGGCTTCGCCCTCGTGCTCGATCGCGGCGGCCATGCGCTCGCAACCGTGCACAGCCTGACACCCGGCCTCGCTGTCCGCCTGCGCCTGCACGACGGCGAGGCAGGCGCGCGGATCGAAGACGAAGGAGCGGCCGACGACGGCCCGCGGCCCCCGGCCAAAGCCCAGCCAGCGCAACCGGCCAGCCGCCGCCCCCCTGGCCGCGGCAAGCCGCAAGGCGGACAGGGTAGCTTGTTCTAAGCACCCCCTCCCCCCGCCCCCTCCCACGAGGGGAGGGGTGACCAGCCCCGACTGTCAACGATGTCGCCGGTTGCTCAGCCTGTGCGCTGCACCATTTCCGCTGTTGCAAACGCTGCGCGGTGTGCTAGATAGATATCAGACCAGTTTGATCAGGATTGCGATTGACGCCGATGATCCGCTTGAGCCGCCTTGCCGACTATGGCGTTGCCCTGATGACGCAGATTGCGCTTGCCGGCGCCCGCGTGCACAGCGCGCAGGAGCTGGCAGTCTCCTCTGGGGTGCCGCTGCCGACCGTAAGCAAGCTGTTGGCGGCGCTGGCGCGGGCCGGCCTGCTGGTCGCCTCGCGCGGCGCCCGCGGCGGCTATCGCCTCGCCCAGCCGGCGGACGCAATTTCCGTCGGTGCGATCGTGAGCGCCGTCGACGGGCCGATCGCGCTCACCCAGTGCATCGAGCACGGGCCGGGCACGTGCGAGGTCGAGGTGCTGTGCCCGACCCAGCACGGCTGGAAGGCGATCAACGAGGGCGTGCGGCGCGCCTTCAATGCTGTCTCGCTCGCCGAGCTGATGTGGCCGCATGCGCAGCCCTGGGCGCAAACTGGCTCGGTTCCTGCAAGCGATGCACCGGCGCGTGACGCGCTCGAACGCTCAACACGGTAAGGGATACTCCGATGGCGGCTCAAGTTGCTGGCGGGACCGATGTGCTGAACGAGGTCGTTGGCCAGAGCTACAAGTACGGCTTTGTCACCGACATTGAGGCCGATACCGCACCCAAGGGGTTGAGCGAGGACATCGTCCGCTTCATCTCGGCCAAGAAGGGCGAGCCGGAGTGGCTTTTGAACTGGCGGCTTAAGGCTTATCGCCACTGGCTGACGATGCCGGAACCGGCCTGGGCCAAGGTCTCGTTTCCGCCGCTTGACTATCAGGATGCGTATTACTACTCGGCGCCTAAGAACATGCCGAAGCTCGAAAGCCTTGACGACATCGATCCGGAGATCAAGCGCACCTACGACAAGCTGGGCATCCCGCTGTACGAGCAGCAGTTTCTGGCCGGCGTCGCCGTTGATGCGGTGTTCGACAGCGTCTCGGTCGCGACCACCTTCAAGAAAAAGCTGGAAGAATACGGAGTGATCTTTTGCCCGATCTCGGAAGCAGTCGCCAAGCATCCGGAACTCGTGCGCAAGTATCTCGGCAGCGTCGTCCCTTACACCGACAATAAGCACGCGACGCTGAACTCGGCCGTGTTCACCGACGGCTCGTTCGTCTACGTGCCGCCCGACGTGCGCTGCCCGATGGAGCTTTCGACCTATTTCCGCATCAACGCCGCCAAGACCGGCCAGTTCGAGCGCACGCTGATCATTGCGGATCGTGGATCCTACGTCAGCTATCTCGAAGGCTGCACGGCGCCGATGCGGGACGAGAACCAGCTGCATGCGGCCGTCGTCGAGCTCATCGCGCTCGATGATGCTGAAATCAAGTATTCAACCGTGCAGAACTGGTATCCGGGCGATGAAAACGGGCGCGGCGGCATCTATAACTTTGTCACCAAGCGCGGGGCTTGCCGCGGCCGCAACTCCAAGATCTCGTGGACCCAGGTGGAGACCGGCTCGGCGATCACTTGGAAGTATCCGAGCTGCATCCTTCAGGGCGACAACTCGGTCGGTGAGTTCTATTCGATCGCCATTACCAACAATTATCAGCAGGCCGACACCGGCACCAAGATGATCCATCTCGGCCGCAACACCCGCTCGCGCATCATCTCCAAGGGCATCTCCGCCGGCCACGGCCAGCAGACCTACCGCGGCCTGGTGCGCGTGGCAGCCCGCGCGGAAGGGGCGCGTAACCACACCCAGTGCGACTCGCTCCTGATCGGCTCCACCTGCGGCGCCCACACGGTGCCCTACATCGAGAGCCACAATCGCTCGGCGCTGGTCGAGCATGAGGCGACGACGTCGCGCATCAGCGACGACCAGCTGTTCTACTGCCGCCAGCGCGGGCTTTCGCTTGAGGACTCGGTCGCACTGGTCGTCAACGGCTTCTGCCGCGAGGTGCTGCAGCAGTTGCCAATGGAATTCGCCGTCGAGGCGCAGAAGCTGGTCGGCATCAGCCTCGAAGGCAGCGTCGGTTAGCGGACGCTCGACGGTAGGGAAGACGGGTAAGGGACGTTTGCACGCATGCTCGAAATTCGCGATCTGCACGCAACGGTGAACGGCAAGGAGATTCTCAAGGGCCTGACGCTGAGCGTCGGCACCGGCGAGGTGCACGCCATCATGGGGCCGAACGGCGCCGGCAAGAGCACGCTCGCCTACGTGCTGGCCGGCCGCGACGGCTACGAGGTGACGGCGGGCGACTGCCTGGTCGATGGTCGTTCGCTTCTCGCCCTGGCGCCGGAGGACCGTGCGCTGGCGGGGCTGTTCCTGGCGTTCCAGTACCCGGTCGAGATCCCCGGCGTTGCCAACAGCACCTTCCTGCGCGAGGCGCTGAACGCCCAGCGCCGCGGCCGCGGCGAGCCGGATCTGGATGCGCTGCAGTTCGTCAAGCTGGCACGCCAGAAGATGAAGAGCCTCGGCATGACCGATGAGATGCTGAAGCGGCAGGTCAACGTCGGCTTCTCCGGCGGCGAGAAAAAGCGCAACGAGGTCCTCCAGCTCGCCATCCTGGAACCCAAGGTCGCGGTGATGGACGAGACCGACAGCGGCCTCGACGTCGATGCGCTGCGCACGGTTGCCCGCGCCGTCAACGCGCTGCGCGCACCGGATCGGTCGTTCCTCATGATCACCCATTACGAGCGGCTGTTGGAGGAGATCGTTCCCGACCGCGTGCACATCCTCGCCGGCGGCCGCATCGTCGGCTCCGGCGGCCCCGAGCTTGCGCGCGAGATCGAGCACACCGGTTATGCGGCCTATGCCGCGGCGGCGGCCTGAAGCGATGCCGGGAATGGAAGCTCGACGGGACGGAATGCTGGGCCTGAACCTGCTTGCGCCCGGCGCGGACGCTGGTGCTTCCGCGGGCGGCGGCTGGCTCGGCCGGCTGAAGGCCGACGCGGCGCGGGACTTCGCGGCCCGGGGCTTGCCGACGCGCAAAGTCGAGGCCTGGAAGTATACCGACCTGCGGCCGCTGGCAGAGATTGCGTTCCGCCCAGTTGACGCGGAGCATGAGCGCGACATCCGCACCCTGCCGGCGTGGGTTAACCTCGGCAGCCCGCAGGGGAGCCGGCTGGTGTTCGTCAACGGCCGCTATCGCCCCGATCTCAGCTTCTGCGATCTGAGCGAGGCCGGCGTGAGCGTGACCCCGCTCACCGCTGGTGCCGGCGACGACGGGGCACTCGCCGAGCGCCTTTTGGGCCGGATTGCCACGACCGCTGACCAGCCGTTGGTGGCGCTTAACACCGCCCGCATTGATGATGGCGTGTGCATTCACGTTTGCGCAGGGGTCCACCTGCGGCGGCCGATCGAGATCGTGTCGCTCGGCAGTGCTGCCGCCGAACCGCTCGCCTGGCACGGGCGCACATTGATCGTGCTCGATGACGGCGCCAGTGCAACGGTCATCGAGCGGCATCTTGAACCGGACGATGCCCTGACGCCGACGCTCGCCAACGACGTCACCGAGATTGCGCTCGGGGCTGCCGCACAGCTCTGCCACTACCGCCTGCAGGCGGGCGGTGCGGCAGCCTTTCACGTCAGTTCGGTCGCAGCAGCGCTGAACAGCGACGCCGTCTACGAGGCCTTCACGCTCACAACCGGCGGCCGGCTGGTGCGCAACGAGACGTCCGTCTCGCTGGACGCGCCCGGCGCGGAAGCACGGCTCGCCGGTGCCTATCTGGTCGACGGCACCCAGCACCTCGACACGACGACGGTGGTCGAGCACCGCGCGCCACGGACCACCTGCCGCGAGGTGTTCAAAGGGGTCGTCGACGGCACTGCCGAGGCGGTGTTCCAGGGTCGCATCGTCGTCCATCGCGAGGCGCAAGGGACCAGCGCCGACCAGCTGACCAAGGCGCTGCTGCTTTCGGACGGCGCGCGCGTCAACCAGAAGCCGGAGCTCGAGATCTACGCCGACGACGTCAAGTGCAGCCATGGCGCCGCCGCCGGCCAGATCGACCGCGAGGCGCTGTTTTACCTACGGAGCCGCGGCCTGCCGGCCTCAGTGGCGCAGCGCCTCCTGATCGAGGGCTTCCTTGGCGAAGCCTTGGCGCAGATCAGCAAGCCCGATGTGCGCGAAGCGTTCAGCCGGACGGCGCTTACGTGGCTCAAGGACCGTTGAAAAGATTGCGGGAAAAGAGGAACCGATGATGCTCGCTTCCACCAGCCGCGCTCCGACGAGTGATGAGGAGCGGCACAGCGTCAGCTTCGATGTGCAGCGGGCGCGCGACGATTTCCCGATCCTGAAGCGGCGCATCCGCGGCCGGCCGCTCGTCTACCTCGACAGCGCCGCCTCGGCGCAGAAGCCGAAGGCGGTCCTCGATGCGATGCAAGTGGCGCACGAAACCATCTACGCCAATGTCCATCGCGGCGTGCACACCTTGAGCCAGGAGGCCACGGACGCCTTCGAGGCGGCGCGCGAGAAGCTCCGGACGTTCATCAACGCGGCTTCTGCGGACGAGATCATCTTCGTGCGCGGGGCCACCGAGGGCATCAACCTCGTCGCCGCGAGCTACGGGCGGAAATTCCTCTCCGAAGGCGACGAGATTATCCTGTCCGAGCTCGAACACCACTCCAACATCGTGCCGTGGCAGCTGCTGCAGGCCGAAAAGGGGATCGTGATCAAGGTTGCGCCGATCGACGACGACGGCAATTTCCTGCTGGCTGAGTTCGAGCGGCTGTTGTCACCGCGCACGCGGCTGGTCGCCGTCACCCATGTCTCGAATGCGCTCGGCACGGTGACACCGGTGCAGGCGATCATCGAAGCCGCGCACCGGGCCGGCGCCAAGGTGCTGCTCGACGGCTGCCAGGCGGTACCGCATCGGACGGTTGACGTGCAGGCGCTCGATGTCGATTTCTATGCCTTTTCCGGCCACAAGATGTATGGCCCGACCGGCATCGGCGTTCTGTACGGCAAAAAGGAGCTGCTCGCCGCGATGCCGCCCTACCAGGGCGGCGGCGAGATGATCCGCTCGGTGACGTTCGCGAAATCGACGTTCAAGGAGCCGCCGCAGCGGTTCGAGGCAGGAACGCCGGCGATTGTCGAAGCGATCGGCCTGGGCGCTGCTGCCGATTACCTGACCAAGCTCGGCCGCGAAGCGGTCCGCGCCCACGAGCAGGCGCTGCTCGCCTATGCCAGCCAGCGCTTGCGCGCACTGCCGGGCCTGCAGATCGTCGGCCGCGCGGCCGAGAAGGCGGCGATCGTTTCGTTCGTGATGGAGGGCGTGCACGCGCACGATATCGGCACCATCCTCGACCGGGCCGGGATCGCCATTCGCGCCGGCCACCACTGCGCCCAGCCGCTGATGGAGCGGCTCGGGCTGGCCGCCACGGCGCGGGCCTCATTCGGCCTCTACAACACCATGGAGGACGTCGATGCGCTGGCCGATGCGCTCAAGATCGTCCGTGAGATCTTTGTCTGATGCTTGACGAACTGCGAGAGCTCTACCAAGAGGTCATCCTCGACCACGGCCGCTCACCGCGGAATTTCCGCCGGCTGGCGGCGCCGGCGCGCCACGCGCACGGGCAGAACCCGATGTGCGGCGACACGCTGGACGTGTTCCTCAAGGTCGCGGCCGACGGCACGATCGAGGACGTCGCCTTTGAGGGCAAGGGCTGCGCCATCTCCATGGCGTCGGCCTCGCTGATGACCGAAACCTTGAAAGGCCGGCAGGTCGCCGAAGCGGAGCGTTTTTTCGACGCCCTCCACCGGCTGTGCACCGAAGAGGGCTTCGATGCCGCGACGGCCGGTGTCGATGAGGACGCGTTGGAACGCCTCCAGGTGCTGGCTGGCGTGCGCGAGTTCCCCGTTCGCGTGAAGTGCGCGACGCTCGCGTGGCATACGATGAAGGCTGCGCTCGAGGGCGGCGCCGCGGCAACGACGGAGTGATGAGCGTGGTCGAGGTGATGGACGACCCGAACGCCTGGGACCGCTGGCCGTCCGCAGCGGAGCATGACGAAGGTGTGGTCGCATCGGCCGGTTCGACGCTCGCGGCGGGAATGCCGGTGGCAACCGTAAGCGCGGTGATCGAGGCGCTGCGGACCGTCCACGATCCCGAAATCCCGGTCAACATCTACGACCTCGGGCTGGTCTACGGGTTGCACATCGAGCCTACCGGCGATGTCGCGATCGAGATGACGCTGACCACGCCGGGCTGCCCGGTCGCGGGTCAGATGCCGACCGAGGTTGCGGAGACCGTCGCCGCCGTGCCCGGCGTGGGGGTTGTCGAAGTAGCGCTGGTGTGGGAGCCTGCATGGACGAAGGACTGCATGTCAGAGGATGCCCGCCTCGCGCTGGGTTTCCTTTGAGCCACGCAGCCTCCACCGCTCCTGCTGAGCAATCCGCGGACCTCACAATGCGGTCGCTCGACAATCGAGGGACGGAGTTGTAGACCCGAGCACTGCGGTGGGCGTGCGCCGGCTGCACCCGCCGGTCCGCGAAGGAGGAGGCCCGTCGTGCAATATGCCCGCGTCCGCTTGTTGACGATCGCAGCAACCTGCCTACTCGCCCTCCACGGTGCCGCGTTCGCGAGCGCACCGCAGCCTAACGCAAACAACTTGACCGCCAGGGGGCTGAGCCTCGTGTGGCAGGATTCGCTCGAAAAGCATGTCGGCGAGGTGCCGACCGCAGAGGTGCTGTACGGTCCGTTTGGTACTTTCAGTGAGTGGCATCGCCTTAAATCCGACGCCACCGCGGACCATCGCATCGTCGCCCGCGCACCGGACGGGCGCGCCGCAATCCAATACAATGTGGCGCGCGGCAATGTCCCGCACGACGAGACGTTGTCGCAGCATTGGACCCCCGGGATCCGCCATGCCGGCCTCGCTGTCGATGTCTGGATTCCCGTGGATTTCGTCTTTGCCTATCAATGTTCGGAGACGTCGTGGCTGCTCCACCCGGGCGTCGGCCGCTGGCCGATCGGGCTGTGGATCGGAAGCGAAGCATCTAACCGCATGAGCGGCGGCATCTCGCTGGCTGAACAACGGGGGGTGAGCATCCGGCTCAACCGCGGCAGCGGCGGCGACCGTGCCGGCCAGGGCGCCAGCTTCGGCGCCTACATTTACTATCTCAACCGCGGGCGGCCGCGCTGCGAGGAAGACGGGGTCATGTGTTCGCCCAGCTGCCCGCAACCCGACAATCCGCGCGAGCGCTGCTACGGCGGCGGGTTGGCGAAAAAATCGGGCTACACGCCGCGCGGCCGCTGGGTGGCGGTCGAGTTGGAGGCGAAGATGAACGATCCCGGAAAACGCAACGGCTGCGTGGCGTTCTGGGTCGATGGCGCCCTGGTCGACGAGGGCTGCGGCATGGACTTCGGCGCCGACCGCGGCTGGCTGATCCGCGGCATAAACACCTATCAGATGTGGCACTGCGACGGCTCGCCCAAGGACCAGGCGTGGTGGCTCTCCAACATCCGGCTCTACACGCCGTCGCAAGCCAAGGGCGCGGGCAGCGCTGCGCCGGCGCCGCAGCGGTCTCCCGCCGGCAAGGCCGGCAAGCAGCAGTGAGACGCGCGATTGAGGCCACGAATCGCGCGTCTTTGCCGCCGCCGGCGCCGGGGCGCCTTTCCTAAAGCTTCCCGTAAACGCGCCAGTTGTAGGCGTAGTAGGAACCGCCATACCTGGGGATCAAATCGCTGCCGCCTGTCCACCCGCCGAGCATTTCGCGGATAAAGATGCCTGAGAACCGCCAGCCACCGCCCGATGAACCGACGAGCTGGCCGGTTCCGGCGCTCAACGAGCCATCCCCGTTGCTGCCGTTGCCAACCGTGCGCGCGGCCAGGCCACGATTGCCGACCCAGCCACCAAGGTCAAGGTTCGGGAGTGCCTTTTGGAGCACACCGTCAATCCACATTTCCAACACGCCGTCGCGGCGGTTGGTGTCCACTCGACCGTATAGCTCCAGCCTATGCCACACGCCGGTCGTAACGGAAACAACCCCAGGATCCCCGTAACCGGTGATCAAGTTAACGTTTGAATACTTGTCCAGTCGAAACCTATCGGCGCCGTTTACATAGGCGCCAACGACATGCGGATACCATAGGAGCTGCACCCTATTTGGCTGGGTCGTCCAATATTTGAAGTTGATGCCAAGGGCTGCTCCCCATTGGTCTTCCGGCCACGCGACTTCGCCCGTGTAGCTTCGGCTCGATGGCACGCCGATCTTGTTGTGATCGGGGTGGCCACAGGCGAGACCGAACAGGGTCTTGCCGTGGATGTTGCCGTTTATCGTGCTCGTAAGGTCGAACCCGGCGGGATACTTGAAGTCGACGCACAGCCCGAACTCGCGGTACCGCTGGGGCAGGTACTGCGCGCGGTAGTTCAGCCAGCCATGTTTGTTGGCATGGTAGGTCACCTTCATGCACGGCCGGTCTTCGAAGGTGACAAAACTGAGCCTGCGGTCAGGTTCCCCAGGGAACCCATTGCTGGCAGGATCCTCATGCACGCGGCCGCCGGTGGTCGTCTGAAAGAACTGCCGGTCGTCGGTCGGTGCGTCAGTCTCACCGAGGCGGTCCTGCCAGATCAGCGACAGGCCTTTCGCCTGCAGCACGGGCGCTTCGGTCGGCTTCGAACCGCCCACGGGAGGTTGCTCGGGGATCGTTACGACGCTGCTCCGGGCTGCAATTCCCAAGAAGGGTATCATCCTTCGACGGCCTTCTGCGTGGTACCGGACGCATTCTTGCGCGCGGTGAGGTAGACAATCTTAGTCGCGTTCGCATCAATCGAAAAAGGATTGCTGACGCCGATGACTTCCGTGAAGTGACCATCCCCGGTATCGATCGTAACGCTGATCGCC
Organism: Defluviicoccus sp.; assembly: GCA_049291695.1. Lineage (GTDB taxonomy): Bacteria > Pseudomonadota > Alphaproteobacteria > Rhodospirillales > Defluviicoccaceae > Defluviicoccus. Next base: position 23,217 of record JBATPX010000213.1, on the reverse strand, counting down.
GAACTCGTCATATTTCTTAAATATACCTTTGTCGAAGCGATCTCGTTGTTGTTCTGAACATTGATATTTGATCCCTTGAGTGTGACGGAGCCTTGCAGCGCGATATCGTAGGCGACATCATGGTTGCTGTCGGGCCACATGCTGCCGCCGGCCACTACCGTTTCGAACGAACAACCGCCAGTATAAGTATTCGCGTGGAGAATATGGTTGGTGTAGCCGGGGCCGTTGGTGGGCGACTTCACCTTGATCCCGGCAGCACCGGCGATGGCGCCGCCGCTGTTGAACTGGACTGTCGCGTTGGCGCCCGCGGCGGCGGCGGCCTGTGCCGCGATGGTGACCTCGACGGTATCGCCGTTGACGGCCGCACCGACACCGGCGCCGGTGAACTTGACCTTGGTCTGCTGGCCGAGCTGCGTCTGTTCGTCGTACCAGGTCACCGGGCTGCCGCTGCCGCTGCCGCTTGTCTGCCAGGCGGTGCCGCCGAGGGCCTCGTTGACCTTGTTGACGATCTCGGTTGCCGCGATGTCAGCGCGGGCAAATGCTTCGATGCCGTCGAGTTTGGTCTTGTCGGCGGCCGAGAGGAAGCCGGCGGCCTGGATCGTCGCCGCGGTATGGCTGTGGCTCGCGGCCGCCTTGCCGGCGAGCTGGGCATAAAGGTCGGTCTGGTCGGAAAGCGCGCCGGTGATGCCACCCCAGATAGCGCCGGTCCCGCTGCTCTGCCACGCGGTGCTGCCGAGCTGGGTGTTGAGGGCGTTGACGAGTTCGCCTGGCGTCAGGTTGATCTCGGCGCCGGCGGCAATGCCGTTCAGTTTCACCTTGTCTTCCGGCGCCATGAAGCCGGCGATGGTCGTCGTTGCGAGGCCGTGCGAGGCGCCGCGCGAGCCGGCGTGGCCGGCAGGGGTGTAGGTCGCATCGTGATTGTGGGTGGCAGCGGCCTTGGCGGCGAGCGCACTCCACAGATCCGCCTGCGCCGACAGCGTGCCGCCGATCTCGCCCCACATCCCGCCCGCCGCAGGCACCTGCGCCGGCGGCAGGCCGCCCTGTGCCCCGCCGCCGCCGGAAGACGCAACGCCAGAGACGATCAGGTGGCCGTCGGCATCAAATCCCAACCACTTGTTGCGCCGTTCCGACGCGGGTGGCAGCGCCAGGCTCTCCGGCCCGATCGACTCCGACTGCGGCACCCGAATGCAGCGCGTCACGTCCGCGGCGACATCCTGCACCGCCGCGGTCAGATGATCGAACTGATCGTTCAGAACTTTCGCGCGGAGATCGCCCGATTCCTGGAAGTCCGTCGTCCGCTCGGCCTGGACACGCCGGCGCAGGGTGACGACCGTGCCGGCGCCAGGCGCGGTGGCGAAAACCACTTGGCCGCCCTCGGTTTCGCCAGCGCCGGTGACGGTGAAGCCGGAAGCAACCGCCGTGTCAGCAAGATAGACTTCGAGATTCTCGGGCTCGAAGATCGGGAAAGGGTAGGCGAAACTGGTCTGCTCGCCGGTCGCTTCATAGCGGGCGACGGGTTCGACCGCGGGGATCTGGATGTGTTCAGAGGGCATTCCCTACGCGTCCTTCGAGTGAGTGCGTTAAGCTTCCAACAGGTGGTTCGTATTCAGGTTGCGTTGGAGGACGTTGAAGGCGAGGCGGTTGTATGGCTGGGCCGCGGCGAGCAGATTCTTGCGCTGCGCGCTCGCGAGCTCGGAGCCGAGCTGCTGGATCCGCGTCTGGGCCAGCGCGTTGGCCTCGGCCTGTTCGCGGTTGGCCTCCGCAGCCAAGCCTTCGAGAACGGCGTAGGCAGAGCCGGACCCGCTCAGACCCTGCGCCCCAAACTTGGCGCGCTGGGCGGCGAGTGCGCGCCGCAGCCGCTCCTGGCGGTCGCGGGCATCGATGTCCTGCGCCTGCTGGATTTGCGCCGCCCGGGCCTTGGCCTCACCCTTCTGGTCCGCATAGGAGGCCTTCTGCTGCGCCAAGGTGACGCCCATCTGCAGTGCGGCCATCGCCGCAGAAGGTACAAATCCTGCCATGGAGAGACTCCCTAAAATGCTGTCGAGCGTGGACCCGGCGGGACCCGCCCGCGCCTCATTGCCCCAGGAGAGACTTGCGATTGGCATTCCAGTCGCTGACGACCAAGAGCCCGCGCGGCGAGGTGGCAATCGTGCCGGCGCGGCCGCGCCTGATCCTGGCCAGGGATTCCAGGCGGAGCTGCCGCTCCTTCTCGTCGGGGTCGACCACCGGCGTCGGCGCTGGCAGCTTGGCCGGCTTCGGCGCCTTGAAAACACTCCCCATGTGAACGCCTCCCATCGTGATCAGAGTGGCTGCTGAAAGGAGTAACAGCCTATGACTAGGCTTTTAATCCTTTTACACACCATGAGTCAACCCTTTTTCTGCCCCATAAGGGCTTCAATGCCGCTCATAGAACCCGCCGAATACCCCGTTTGAACGAAATTGTTTCGCTTTTTTAGGGATCTGCTAGAGTTGTGGGGATCTGTCGGGGAGAGGAGGGGCGTGACCGACCAACTGGGGCATGACGCCGCATTGGCGGTTGTGGAATAAATCTCGGCAGGGGCGGCGTTTGCGCGGAGAAGGGCCGCCTTCAGCCCGATGCGCCAACGGCTGCAAGCGACAGCCGGTAGGATAAGGAGAGGGACGCACGTGGTTCGCCTGAGTGTCAGACGCGCGTTCGAGAGGAACTCTCCAGGATGTTGCAGGCGTCGATTGCGTCCCCTCAGCCGGCCGCGGTGGCTGCGGTCGGGACCCCGCCCACGAAAACCGGCCCGCATGATCCGGCCACGGCTCTAGCACCCCTCCCCGGAACCGACGGCCACACCGACGGCCACACCGACGGCCGCACCGAGGTGAGCGCCGGCGTCACGGTCGGCGACGGCTCGCGGGGCGTGAGCCACGCGCTGGGCGGGGACGGAAATGTGTTGCCGCTTGGCCCCGGCGACAGACTGCACGCCGATGACATCATCGAGACCGGCGAAGGAGCGCGCCTGGTGCTGCAGTTTGCGCACGGCGCCCGGGCCATCGTGGGACCGGAGAGCCGCCTTCTCATCACCCCAGAGGCGGAGGGCCCTGCCTCTGGCGCCGCGGCCGCAGGCTTCACGCCGCTCGCCGGGCGCTTCCTGATCGACCTGCCGGCCACCCCCGACGGCGCCGAGCAGGCGTTTGTGCTCGATACGACCGCGGGCGAGATCCGGCTCAAGGCCGGCATCCTGGTCCTTGAACAAGTCCGCGGCGGCGGCGTCCGTTTCGTTTTGCATAACGGTGCGGACGGCAGTGCGGGCCGGCTGACCTTCGAAAACGACCTCGGCGCCCACGACGTCGCAGCGTCGTCGGTAACCGTCACCGTTACCGGCTCAACCGCACCGCCGCTCGCAGGCGACGCAGCGGACTGCGCATGGTTGACGGATCCCTTCGCCGATGTCCTGTCGGCCACCGCTGCCGGCTGTACGGCGGTCACGGCCGTGGACGTTGTGACACCGGAAGCACCAGCACCCGCCGCGACACCGGCACCCCACGCCGGCGATGCAGCCGCGGCGGCCGCTCCTTTCCACGTCACAGCCGCTGGCCTCGTCGTCTTCGATCTCACGCCGGAGCCGGCAGCGTTGCCGGAGGCGCCGCCGATCGCGGCCGTGGGCGCGGCGTCGCCGATCGCGCTTTCGCGCCATGTCGAGGAAGCCCTCTATCAGAACATGTCGGCACCGGCCGACGAGAGCGGGCTGCCCCAGTCGCTGCCGCCCGTCTACCTGACCGCCTGGGATCCCGGCCGGCGCTGGGATGCGCTGGGCGCGGCAGACGAGACTGCCGGCAGCGTGCCCGAGGTGCCGCTCGAGAAGACCGGCCTCATCACCGCGCGGGCGGGCGAGATGGTGCAGCTGGAAGAGGCCGGCCGGTCGACGCAAGAGATCGAGCAGTTCCTCAAGCTTGCTCCCGGCACGCTGGCCGGGATCGCGCCCGATGCCGGCCCCACGACCGGCCCCACGACCGGCCCCATGACCGGCCCCACGACCGGCACGGCGATCAAGTCGCTCGATGCGATCCGCCTGAACGCCGGCGACAGTGTCCGCTTCGACGTCTTCTTCGATGCCGCCGGCGCCGCGCCGCTCAACGACTTTGCCGTGTTCTCGGCCGCCACCGGCGACACCGGCGTGGCGCTGCCGATGATCTCGATCGCCGACGTCGGCGACTATGGCGCCTCGGGCTGGCAGACGATCGAATACACCGCCGGGCGTGCCGGCGCCTACACCTTCGGTTTTGCCATTCTCGAAGGCGGCAGCCCGATCGCGCCGTCGCGGCTTTACGTCGATCACGTCCGGCAGTCGGAGACGTCCGGCGTCGCCTTGCGGACACTCGACAGCCGAACGGACGATCTCGGCGGCACGCTGAAGCGAATGAGTGCGCAGCCCCTGGCCGTCGCCGACACCTTCGGCCTGCGCGAGGACGAGGTGCTGACGCTCGATCCGCAGTCCTTCCTCGCCAACGATGTCGATCCCGATCCATTCGACCCGCTCGTCCTGCACGGGATCGACCGCTCAGGCGCTCTGGGCCGGGTCTTTCCGACCGGCGACGGCGGCATCGTTTACGACCCCACGCTCCGCTTTCAAAGTCTGGCCGCGGGCGAAACCGCGACCGATGGCTTCGCCTACATCGTTGACGGCGGCAATAAGGAGACCTCGCGCGGCAGTGTCACCGTTCAGATCGAAGGCGTGAATGACGCCCCCGTTGCCCGTACCGACACCGCGGTCGCGCAGCGCGGCGGGCCGGCGGTCGTCCTCGATGTCACCGCCAACGACACCGATGTCGACAGCGACGACGATGGCACAACCTTGCGCGTCGTCGCCGCAACCGCCCAGTCCGGGGCGAAGGTGGCGTTCGACGGTACGCCCGGATCCGGCATCACCTACACACCGCCCGCCAGCAATGCCCTGCAGGCCGACACGATCACGTATATGATCGAGGACCGCCACGGCGCCCGCGCGCAAGCATCCGTCGCCGTCACGCTGACCGGCAGCGTGCCAGGCCCTGACGTGCGCGCCGACAGCGGCCGGACCGACGAGGAGACGCCGGTTACCATCGATGTTCTCGCCAACGACGGCGCCGCGGGCGAGGCACTGTCCATCGTCTCGATCGATACCGCCGGCGCCCGCGGCACCGTCAGCCTCGGCGCGGACGGTGCCATCACCTACGATCCGCGCGGCCGCTTCGAGGCCTTGGCGGCGGGGGAGACGGCAACCGACCGCTTCAGTTACATCGTTGCCAACGAGGCCGGCGGCGCCAGCACGGCCGAAGTCATGCTGACGCTCACCGGTGTCAACGACGCGCCCGTCGCCACGGCGGATACCGCGGCCGCTGAGCGCGGCGGCGAGCCGATCGTGATCCCGGTCCTGCTGAACGACACCGATGTCGACAGCGACGATGCCGCACCGAGCCTGCGCATCGTCGCCGCCTTCGCTTTGTCGGGCGCAGACGTCACCTTCGATCCCGGCCCAGGCGGCACCGTGACGTATACTCCGGCCGCGACCGGAGGGAGCGCCAGCGATCGGATCGTTTACACGATCGAGGACAGCCACGGCGCGCGGGCTGAAGGCACGCTCGACATCACGCTTGCCGCCGGGCCGGCGCCAGTCACCGCGCGCGCGGATGCGATCGCCGCCACCGAGGATCAGCCGTCGATCCTGGCGGCACCGGGGCTGCTCGCCAATGACCAGGGCGGCCGGTCGCCGCTCGCGATCACCGCCGTCGATGATCAGGCCGTCGGAGCGCAACCCCTCGATCGCGTGCTGCCCTCCGGCGCCCGCCTCGTGATCGCTGCCGACGGCGCCGTTCGCTTCGATCCGCAAGGCCACTATCAAACGCTCGCGGCCGGTGAGACGGCGCAGGAATCGGTCCGCGTCCGGGTCGGCGACGGCAAGACGAGCGATAGCGCGCTGCTGACCATCACCATCGCCGGCCGCAATGACGCGCCAATCACCCGCGCCGATGAAGCGGCCGCGGGCGAGGATGACGTGCACGTCCCGATCGCCGTTCTTGCAAACGACGACGACATCGATACCGACGACACGGCGGCCTCGTTGCGGGTAACGGGTGCGGTGGCGGCTTCCGGCGCTGCGGTGACCTTCTCGGACGCCCCTGGCGCCGGGATCGGCTACACCCCGGCCGGCCGGTTCGATTATTTGAGCGCCGGCGCGACGGCGCGCGATACCATCACCTACACCGTCACCGACCGGCACGGGCTGGCGACGACCGGCACCGCCACCGTCACCGTCGCCGGCCGCAACGACGCGCCGGTGGCCGTCGATGACCGGCTCAACACGTCTGCCGGCACCATCCTCACCCTGACGCCTGCGATCGGCGTGCTCGCCAACGACCGCGATGCGGATACCGGCGATCGCCTGCAGGTGGTCGCCATCAACGGCGATCCGGCCGCGGTCGGCGCTACCGTCGTGCTGGCTTCGGGCGCCGCGTTGAGCGTCAATGCCGACGGCAGCCTCGCCTACGATCCGCGCGGCCGGTTTGACGGTCTTGATGTCTTCGAAACCGCGACCGACCGCTTCGCCTACACCGTCGCCGACGTGAGCGGCGCCACCGCCGCCGCGACGGCAACGATCCAGATCGTCAGGGACAACCAGCCGCCGGTCGCGGTCGATGACACGGCAACAACCGATGCCCGCTCCGCCGTGCGCATCGCCGTCCTCGCCAACGACACCGATCCGGAAAGCGCCCGCCTGGCGATTGCCGCCGTCGATACGACCGCCACCCGCGGCCAAGTCCGCATCAACACCGACGGCACCGTGACCTACGATCCCGCCGGCAAGTTCGCCGATCTCGCGGCTGGCGCCACCGCAACCGACAGCTTCCGCTACACCGTCGATGACAACATCGGCGGTCGCGACGAGGCGACCGTCACCGTGACCGTCCGCAGCTCTGCGTCCGCGCCGCCGCCCGCGGAGCTGTTCGAGAGCTTCGAGACGCCAGCCATCCCGGTGGTGGCGGGCTGGCTGCGGGAGCCGGGAGCGGGGGCTGTGCCGTCACCGACGGCGCTGGTCGCAGCCGCGCCGCAAGCCGCGCCGGGCCTGGTCCCGACTCACCTCGCGCGCATGCTGCAGATCGACGCGGTCGGCTCCAGCGCGCGCGGCCCCGGTGCTGTGCAATCACCGCTGGAGGCGTTCCTCGGCCTGGCCGGCGATGCCATCCCGAACGACACCGGCCGCCACGCCGGCGAGGCGGGCGATGGCACCGAGCCCGCCGGTGCAGCCGCCGTCAGCACGCGCATCACCCTTGGCCCCGGCGCCCTTGACGCTTCCGGCCATGCGTACATCGCCTTCGACTGGGCCTTCGTCACCACCGAACGCGTGACCGACAACGGCGGCGGCCGAAACGACGCTGCCCTGTTCACCGTTTCCGACGGCACGCGGACGCGCGTCTTCACGCTTGCCGATGTGCGAGCGGACGGGCCGGGCAGCGCCGGCTGGCGGACGGCCGTTTATGACGCCGCAGTTGATTTCGATCTGCGCAACGGCGGACCGGTGACGCTGACGCTGGGCTTCGCTGCGATCAACGACGAGAGCAACGACAATCCCTCCTCGCTGCTGCTCGACAATGTGCGCCTGAACCCGGCCCTGGGCACCGGCTTCGAGCCGCTGGCGCGTCTGGAGAACGACGGGCTCAGCATCTTCAGGCCACGGCCATCTGTTGGCGACGGCGCGGCGGCCGAGGTTGCCGCGACCGACGAGGAAACGGCCGTCTCGTTCACGGCCGCAACGCTCCTCGCCGGCGCCCTGCCGTCCGCCGGCGCGCGGGCGGATACGCTTAGGCTCGCCGCCATCGACGGCGCCGGCAGCACCGGCCAGCTCACCCTTGCCGACGGCCGCATCAGCTACGACCCGCGCGGCCGCTTCGAGGCGCTGGCGGAAGGCGAGACGGCCCGCGATCCGCTCGCGTTCACGGTGACGGACGCCAACGGTGGCAGCGCCTCGGGCCAAGCTTTCATCGCCATCGCAGGCCGCAACGATGCGCCGGCGGCCAAGCCCGACACCGCGCTGGCGGAGCTCGGCGGACCGCCGATTGCGATTGCGGTGCTGGCCAACGACACCGACGTCGATAGCGACGATGATGCGTCGAGCCTGCGCGTGCTGGCGGCGAGCGCCCGGTCCGGAGCGCTCGTCTCGCTGACCGGCGAACCCGGCGCCGGACTGCTCTACACGCCGCCCGCAACCACGGCCGGCCTCGGGGCCGGTCCGGTCCTGACCGACATTATTAGCTATACGATCGCCGACCGCCATGGGCTCACGAGCGACAGTGTGGTGACGGTGAGCCTCTCGGCGCGCAACACCCCGCCGATTGCCGCCGATGACGCTTGGACCACGGATGAGGACACCGTCGCCCGCTTCGATGCCCGCCTGAACGATCAGGACGCCGACTTCGGTGATCTGCTCACCGTCACGGCAATCAACGGCAGCGCGCTCGGCGTGGGCGGCAGCGTCGGCCTGGCCTCGGGCGCAACGGTTGTGCTGTTCCCCGACGGCACGCTCGGCTACGACCCGCGGCCGGCGTTTCAATCCCTCCATGACGGCGAGGAGCGAACGGACACCTTCACCTATCGCGTGAGCGATGCCGCCGGCGCCGCTGCGGAAGCGACGGTGAGTGTCGCCGTCCAGGGCCTGAACGACGCGCCGGTGGCCGCGCTTGATAGCGCCGGGACGACCGAGGACGACCCGATTACGCTCTCCGTCGCCGACCTCCTGGCCAACGATACGGACGCGGATGCGGGCGATCTTCTGCGTCTCGTTGCGATCGATGCAACAGGGACCCGGGCGGCTGTCTCGCTTGCGGGCGATCAGATCATCTACGACCCGCAGGGCCGGTTCGATGCCCTCGCCGCCGGCGAAAGGACCACCGATGCGTGGAGCTACCGCATCGCCGACGAAGCGGGGGTCACCGCCACCGGGACCGTCGAGGTCGAGGTCATCGGCGTCAACGACCGCCCGATCGCGGTTACGGATCAGGCGCAGACGACCGAAGCGGTCGCGATCACGATCGACGTGCTCGCGAATGACCGCGATGCGGACGCGGGCGATCGGCTCTCCCTCGGCGCGATCGACACCGCCGGCACGCGCGGCAGCGTCGCCCTTGCCGCCGATGGCACGCTGCGCTACGATCCGTCGGGCCGCTTCGATACGCTGCAGGCGGGCGAGCAGGCGACGGACAGCTTCCGCTATACCGTCAGCGATCGCTCGGGTCTCAGCGACAGCGCCGAGGTGCGCGTCACCATCGCCGGCCGCAACGATATCGAGCGCGTGGTGGAGAGCTTCGAGACTGACCCGCTGCCCGACAAAACGGGCTTCTTCGTCAACGCCGCCGGCGTGTATCAGGAGACCGACGGAGACCGCGGCCTCTACGTGCCGACCGATCCGGTGGGTGGCGGCGGTCGGATGGCGGTGCTGGAAGCGCGCGGGCACCCGGCGAGCGCACTCGAACAGTTCCTCGGCTTGCCGGCAGGGACGCTGCCGCGCGACAGCGACGGCTCGTTCCCGGCCGCGGGCTCGGCGCTTAAGCTCACGGCCGACGTCCAGGCCGGCGACGAGGTGTCGTTCGACTGGATGTTCGATGCCCGGGATGCGGTGTTTGCGCCCACGGCCGGCCAGGCCGACAACGACTACGCGTTTGCGACCATCAACGACGGCACGACGACGCGTCTGTTCTCACTCGCTGATGTGCGCGCGGTCGGCGACCATGGCGCCTCGGACTGGCGCAGTTCGATCTTCACCGCCAGCGCCGCCGGCCCGCTCGTGATCGGCTTTGGCGTCGTCAACGACCGCATCACCGAGTTTTCCGGCCCCGAGGCGGAGAACTCGTTCCTGCTGGTCGACAACGTGCGTGTCAACCGCGCCTTCGATGAGGGATATCAGGTGGTGAGTTCGCAGGGCCAGGGCGCGTTCGAGACGCTCGCCCATCAACCGTCGACAACGTGAGAGGGCGCGGCCCGGGATGGCAGCCGGACAGGGCCATGAAGGAAGCTGGTGGGCGCGGCTGGGATCGAACCAGCGACCCCCGCCGTGTGAAGACGGTGCTCTCCCGCTGAGCTACGCGCCCGACCGGCACTTTCCTTCTCGCCGGCCAAGGATAAGGGCTGCGTCCTCCATGTCAAGAAAGCTGCCGGAGCGCCTGCGGCAGGTCGCAGAACGCATCGAAAATGCCGTCGGCACCCAGGTCCTCGGCTGGCCCGCGGGCGTAGCCGCCGCGCCGGATCAGCACCCGCAGGCCGGCAGCGCGGGCACTTCTCACGTCGATCACGCTGTCGCCGACCATCACCGCCCGCTCGGCCGTCGCGCCAAGACCGCTGAGCGCGTGCAGAAGCGGGCGCGGGTCCGGCTTCAGCACACCTGCGAGGGTATCACCGCCGATGACAACGGCGAACAGCGGATCGAGTTCAAGCGCCGTGAGCAGCAGGCGGGTCGCCCGCTCCGGCTTATTGGTGCACAGCCCGAGCCGCTGCCCCGAAGCCTGCAAGTCGCGCAAGGTCGCCGCCACGCCGGGGTACGCGGTGGTCAGGTTTGCCGTCGCCCTCTCGTAGAGGTCAAGAAAGCGCCTGGTGAGGGCTTGCACCTCGTCCGCCGAGGGCACCCCGCCGGTGGCGGCAAGCGCGCGTTCGATCAGTGTCTGCGCCCCCTCGCCGATCATGCTCTTGACCGTGGCGAGCGGCACCGGCGGTCGCCCGATCTCCGCCAGGAATACGTTCAAACTGAAAGCGATGTCGGCGGCGCTGTCGACCAGCGTCCCGTCAAGATCGAACACCACGGCTTCTACCGATTGTTGCACAGACGTCATTGCGGTAACTTTTCCATCATTTGGGGGGCTTGGCGCTTGGCCTGACGTATGGCACGCTTCGGCCCGACACCACGACGGTTTCCCCGAAAAAAGAAGGCCTCTCATGACCGGCGAACAGACAGCAGTCGTCATCCTGGCGGCCGGGTTGGGCACGCGCATGAAGTCGAGCGTGGCGAAGGTCATGCACCCGCTGGCCGGGCGGCCGATGATCCGACATCTGTTGAACGCCGTCGAGCAGCTGGCACCGCAGACGTGCTGCGTCGTGATTGGCGCCGAGATGGAGGCGGTCGCGCGCGCCGTCGCACCGCACCCGACCGTCGTCCAGACGGAGCGGCTCGGCACCGGGCACGCTGTGCTGGCAGCCGAGCCGGCGTTGGCCGGCTTTGCAGGTGACGTGCTGATCGTCTATGGCGATACGCCGTTGATCTCGCCCGCAACCATGCAGCGGATGCTGGAGGTCAAGCACGCCCATCCGCGGCCAGCCGTGGTCGTCCTCGGCTTCCGGCCCAACGATCCCGGCGCTTACGGCCGCCTGATCGTGGACGGTTCGGGGCGGCTGCAGGCGATCGTCGAGGCGAAGGACGCCTCGCCCGAGCAACTCCAAATCGGGCTGTGCAATGCCGGCATGATGGTGGTCGATGGCACCAAGCTGTTCGGACTGTTGCGGGCGATCGGCACCGTCAACGCCAAGGGGGAGTACTACCTCACCGATGTCGTCACGCTGGCCCAGGCCCAGGGGCTTGCGTGCCGGGTTGCCGAAGGCTGCGAGCGCGAGCTGATCGGCATCAACAGCCGCGCCGATCTTGCCCGCGCCGAGGCCTTTCTGCAGGAAACGCTGCGCGGGCGGGCGATGCGCGACGGGGCGACGCTGATCGATCCTTCGACAGTCTATTTCAGCGCCGACACGCAGGTGGGCCGCGACGTCACCATCGGGCCTTCAGTCTTTTTCGGCCCCGGCGTCACGGTCGGCGATCGCGTCGAAATCCGCGCCTTCTGCCACATCGAAGGCGCTGTCATTGAAGCGGGCGCCATCGTCGGGCCGTTCAGCCGGTTGCGCCCCGGCGCAGTCGTGGCCGAAGGCGCGCACGTCGGCAACTTCGTCGAGATCAAGAACGCGACGGTCGAAGAAGGCGCGAAGGTCAATCACCTGACCTACATCGGCGATGCCCGGATCGGCGCTAAGGCGAATGTCGGTGCTGGCACGATCACCTGCAATTACGACGGCTACACCAAGGGCTTCACCGATATTGGCGAGGGCGCCTTCATCGGCTCGAACAGCTCCCTGGTGGCGCCGGTCAAGATCGGCGCCGGGGCCATCATCGGTGCCGGCAGCGTCATCACCCGCGATGTCGAGGCCGATGCGCTGGCGCTCACGCGCGGGCCGCACTTGCAAAGAAAGGGCTGGGGAAGGGCGTTTCGTACCCGGAAGGACGAAGAGAAGCGCAAGAAACAGGCTGACAAAGGGGATCGCTAGATCATGTGCGGCATCATCGGGATCGTCGGCAAGGCGGACGTTCAGCCGCTGCTGATCGAAGGCCTGCGCCGGCTGGAGTATCGCGGCTACGACTCGGCCGGGATTGCCACGCTGTCGAACGGCTCGATCGTCCGCCGCCGCGCCTCGGGCAAGCTCGTCAACCTCGAGGCGGTGCTCGCCCATGACCCCGCGGCCGGCCGCATCGGCATCGGCCACACCCGCTGGGCGACGCACGGCGCACCGACGGAGGTCAACGCCCACCCGCACGCGGATGAGCGCGTTGTGCTGGTCCACAACGGCATCATCGAAAACTTCCAGGACCTGCGGCGCGAGCTGACGGACGCCGGCTGCGTGTTCGCGACCGAAACCGACACGGAAGTCATCGTCCACCTGATCAGCCGCCATCTGGGCGAGGGGCTGACGCCGCAGCAGGCGGTGGCGGCTTCGCTCAAGCGGCTGCGCGGCGCCTTTGCGCTCGCCATTCTGTTCGCCGGCCATCACGACCTGATGATCGGCGCCCGCCACGGCAGCCCCTTGGCGCTCGGCTACGGCGAGGGCGAGATGTTCTTAGGCTCCGACGCGCTCGCGCTCGCCCCGCTCACCAACCGCATCAGCTACCTGGAAGAGGGCGACTGGGTCGAGATCAGCGGCAGCGGTGCCACGATCCACGATGCCTCGGGCCAGGTCGTCGAGCGCGCGATCAAGCTCACCGCCTCGTCGGGGGCGCTGATCGGCAAGGGCAATTTCCCGCACTTCATGCTGAAGGAGATCTACGAGCAGCCGACGGTGATGGGCGAAGCCCTGCACACGCTCCTGAACCCCTGGAACGACGTCATCGTGCTGCCGCCGGTCCCGTTCGACATCACCCGCGTCTCGCGCATCACGATCATCGGCTGCGGCACGTCCTATCACGCGGCGCTCGTTGCCAAGTATTGGTTCGAGAGCATCGCGCGGATCCCGGTCGAGGTCGATATCGCGTCCGAATTCCGCTACCGCAGCCCCGAGCTACCGCACGGCGGGCTTGCCATCTTCATCTCCCAATCGGGCGAGACAGCGGACACGCTCGCGGCGATGGCCTATGCCCGTTCCCAGGGCCAGCACACGATTGCGATCGTCAACGTCGCCGAGAGTTCGATGGCGCGCCAGGCGGAGGTATCGCTGCAGACCCATGCCGGCCCGGAGATCGGTGTCGCCTCGACAAAGGCGTTCACGACCCAGCTGACGGTGCTGGCGTGCCTTGTCATCGGCTTCGCGACCCGACGCGGCTGCCTCGACCGCAAAACGCAACAGCGCTACTGCCGCGCCTTGACCGAGGTGCCGAGCCGCGCCAACGAGGTCCTGAACCACGATGGCCTGCTGGCGGAAATCGCCCGCGAGGTGGCAGAAGCGCACGATGTCCTCTACCTCGGGCGCGGCACCGGCTATCCGATCGCGCTCGAAGGCGCGCTCAAGCTCAAGGAAATCAGCTATATTCACGCCGAAGGTTATGCCGCCGGCGAGATGAAGCACGGCCCCATCGCGCTGGTCGATGAGCACATGCCAATCATCGTCATCGCGCCGTCCGACGCCTTGTTCGAAAAGACCGCCTCAAACATGCAAGAAGTGATCGCCCGCGGCGGCCGTGTGATCTTCTTGTCCGATGCCGAGGGGATCGCGCGTCTGGGCACGATGGCGGCTGCGACGGTGGAGCTGCCGAAGGTCGATCCGTTCGTAGCGCCAATTCTTTACACCATTCCGGCGCAGTTGCTCGCCTACCACGTCGCGGTGATCAAGGGCACCGACGTCGATCAGCCGCGCAATCTCGCCAAGAGCGTGACCGTCGAGTAGCGCTTGTTGTGCCGAAGGCGCGTCACGGGCAAACGCGCGCCGACACCGTGGAGTCGGCATTGAAAATGCGGGATCGGGCGCGTATAGCCTCTGCTTTCGCCGTACCTTTCGCCGTTTGGGCACGTTGGGAGATAGTATGACCGTTGGTTGGAGCCCTGACAGCTGGCGCACCCACCCCATCTGGCAGGTGCCGGTTTACCCCGACCATGACAAGCTGGCGGCGGTTGATCGGGAGCTGCGACGCTTCCCGCCGCTGGTCTTCGCCGGCGAAGCACGCCGTCTGGCCCGACAACTGGCGTTGGTCGCCGAGGGCCGGGCGTTCCTTTTGCAGGGCGGCGACTGCGCGGAGAGCTTTGCCGAGTTCCACCCCAACAACATTCGCGACACATTCCGCGTGTTGTTGCAGATGGCGGTCGTGTTGACCTTCGGCGCCGCCGTGCCGGTGGTCAAGGTCGGCCGCCTGGCCGGCCAGTTCGCCAAGCCGCGCTCGGCCGACACCGAAACGATCGACGGCGTGACGCTGCCGAGTTACCGCGGCGACATGGTCAACGGCCAGGAGTTCACGGCCGAGGCACGTATCCCCGATCCGCAGCGGATGATGACCGCCTACAACCAGTCGGCGGCGACCTTGAACCTGATCCGCGCCTTTGCGCAAGGCGGCTACGCCGACCTCAACCGCGTGCATGCCTGGAATTTGAGCTTCGTCGACGACAGCCCGCAAGGGCACCGTTACCGGGATCTCGCCGATCGGCTGGACGAGGCGCTCGCCTTCATGGCGGCCTGCGGCCTCACCTCGGAGACGGCGCCCCAGATCCGCGAAACCGACTTCTTCACCGCGCATGAGGCCTTGTTGCTCGATTACGAGGAGGCGTTGACACGCGTCGACAGCACGACCGGCGATTGGTACGACACCTCGGCCCATTTCCTCTGGATTGGCGACCGCACCCGCCAGCCCGAGGGCGCGCATGTGGAATTCTTGCGCGGCGTCGGCAATCCGATCGGCCTCAAGGTCGGCCCGTCGCTCGACATCGACGGCCTGTTGCGGCTGATCGATCTTCTCAACCCCAGCAACGATCCGGGCCGCCTCACGCTCATCATCCGCTTCGGCGCCAGGAAGGTCGAGGAGATGCTGCCCGCCTACATCAAGGCGGTGCGCCGGGAAGGCAAACACGTGGTCTGGGTTTCCGACCCGATGCATGCCAACACCGTAGTGAGCGCGAACGGCTACAAGACCCGCCACTTTGACCGCATCCTCGATGAGGTCAGGGCGTTTTTCCAGGTCCACGAAGCCGAGGGCAGCTATGCCGGCGGCGTCCACTTCGAGATGACCGGCAAGGACGTGACGGAGTGCGTCGGCGGCGCCCAGGCGATCACCGAGGCCGATCTGCCGGGCTCCTATGACACCGCTTGCGATCCGCGCTTGAACGCGAGCCAGGCGCTTGAGCTTGCCTACCTCCTGGCCGAAATGCTGAAGGAGGGACGGCACCGGACGCGGGAGCGGGAGCTGCGGCGTGCCATTCCGGCAGCCTGAGGCGGCAGCGGTGACACCCGCCCCGACCGGGCGACCCACGCGCGCCCTGCAGCCGGCACCGGATGCGATCGAAGCCTGGACCGACCGCTATTTCCTCAAGACCAAGCAGACCATCGCCCGCTTCGGCGACAAGACGGTCTGTTACGCGCTGTTCATGCGGCGCCCGGTCCTCTTCACGCCGGGCCTCATGCTGGACTGGTTGCGGGCGGCCATGGCGGCGCGCAACAGCGCCTTCGAGGTCCAGCTCAACTACGCCGAGGGCGATTGGGTCGGCGCTGGTGAGCCCTTGATGTATCTCATCGGCTCGTTCTACCACCTGGTCGATCTTGAGACGCTGTACCTGCAGAAGCTGGGCGCCGCGTGCGTTGCCGCCTACAACGCCTGCGCGATGGTGGAAGCGCTGCCGCGAGTCGCCTTCATCGCCATGGACGCGCGCCACTGCGCCGGCATCGAAATGGCCGAACAGATGGCGTATGCCGCCGCGGTCGGCAGCCGGGCAGCCCGCAAGCGCGTCAACGCCTTGGGCTTCATCGGCAACGCCAACGACGCAACGGCACACTACTTCGGCCGCGAGCGCGGGCTCGGCACCATGCCGCACGCGCTGATCGGCTATGCCGGCTCGACCGAGCGGGCGGCGGAAATGTTTCACGAGACGTTTCCGGAGGAGGATCTGACGGTACTGGTCGACTATTTCGGCCGCGAGGTCACCGACGCGCTCGCCGTCTGCGCGCGCTTCCCTGAGCTGGCGACGGCAGGCCGGCTTGCGATCCGCCTCGATACGCACGGCGGCCGCTTCGTCGAGGGCCTCGACCCGCAGAATTCCTACGCCGTCCTTGAGCGCCACGTGCCGGACGCGATCCGTCATTACCGCAACGAGACGGAACTGAGGTTTCTCACCGGGACCGGCGTTTCGGCGGCAGCGATCTTCTGGGTGCGCGAGAAACTCGACTCAGCCGGCTACCCGAAGGTTAGGATCGTCGCGTCTTCCGGTTTCAACGTCGAGAAGTGCGAGGTGATGGCCGACGTTGCGGCGCCGATTGACGTCATCGGCACCGGCTCCTATCTGCCGGAGAACTGGCGCGAAACCTACGCGACCGCCGATATTGTCGAGTACGACGGCGTGGCTTCCGTCAAGATCGGCCGCGAGTTCCTCTTGAAGGGTAGGCGGAAGCAAGCGCCTTGATCGTTCCTCGTTGGTTCCGTACGCCTTTGCCATGACCGCCTCCCTCGTCATCGGCCTCGCCCAGGTCAATCCGGTCGTCGGCGACATCGCCGGCAACGCCGAGCGCGTGCGAGCGCTCAGGGCGAGCGCGCTCGAGTGCGACCTCGTGGTCTGCGGCGAACTCGTGCTGTCCGGCTACCCGCCGGAGGACCTGGTGCTGAAAGGGCTGTTCCTTGACCGCATCGAGGCGGCAGCGACGGAGCTCGCGCGCGCAACCGCCGATGGCGGGCCGGCGCTTGTCATCGGCACTCCCTGGCGCACCGAAGGCGGCGTCGCCAACGCACTTCTGCTGCTCGCGGAAGGCGCCATCCGGGAGATCCGCTTCAAGCATGATCTGCCGAATTACGGCGTCTTCGATGAAAAGCGCGTGTTTCGCGCCGGGCCGCTGCCGCAGCCGCTCCCCTTTCGCGGTGTCGCCTTGGGCGCCATGATCTGCGAGGACCTGTGGGCGCCCGATGTCGCCCGCCACCTGCGCGGCCAAGGGGCCGAGCTCCTGATCGCGATCAACGGCTCCCCCTTCGAGGTCGGCAAGGCCCATGCGCGGCATGCCATCGCCGCCCGTAGGGTCGAGGAAACCGGGCTGCCGCTCGCCTACGTCAACCTCGTCGGCGGCCAGGACGAGCTCGTCTTCGATGGCGGCTCGTTCGTGACGCTGCCGGCGGCGGGGATCGCGGTGCAAGCGCCGGCATGGGCAACCGGCGTCACCCGCACCGACTGGCAGCGTACGCAGCAGGGCGGCTGGACCTGTGCAACGACCGTAAAGGCGCCCAACCCCGATGGCCTGGCCGCGATCTACCAGGCGATGGTCACTGGCCTTAAGGACTACGTCGGCAAGAACCGCTTCCCGGGCGTCGTCCTCGGCCTCTCGGGCGGCATCGACAGCGCGCTCACGGCGGCCGTTGCCGTCGATGCGCTGGGACCCGAGCGCGTCCACTGCGTGATGATGCCCTCGCCCTACACCTCGACCGAAAGCCTCGAAGACGCGGCCGCCGTCGCGGGGCTGTTGGGCGTGCGCCTCGACAGCGTTGCGATCGATGCGGCGATGGCTGCGTTCTCGGGTATGCTGGCGGGCGTGTTCGCCGGCCGCCCCGCGGACACGACCGAGGAGAACGTGCAGGCCCGCTGCCGCGGCATCACATTGATGGCGATCAGCAACAAGCTCGGCGAAATGCTGCTCACCACCGGCAACAAGTCGGAGATGTCGGTCGGTTACGCCACACTCTACGGCGACATGTGCGGCGGTTATTCGGTGCTGAAGGACATCTACAAGACCACCGTGTTCGCGCTCGCCCGCTGGCGCAATCGGGAGACGCTCACAGGCGCACTGGGGCCGGCCGGCCGCGTGATCCCCGAGCGCGTGATCACCAAGCCGCCGACGGCCGAACTCAAGCCGAACCAGACCGATCAGGACTCCCTGCCGCCCTACGATGTCCTCGACGGCATCCTGGCCCTTCTCATCGAGGAGGAAGCGTCAATCGAGGACGTCGTCGGCAAGGGCTTTGCGCGCGAGACCGTGCGCCGGGTCTGGCGGATGATCGACCGCGCCGAATACAAGCGCCGCCAGGCGCCGCCAGGCGTCAAGATCACGCGCCGTAGCTTCGGCCGCGATCGCCGCTACCCGATCACGAACGGCTTTACCGAGCTGCTATGACGACCCAAGTCCGCTTTGCGCCGAGCCCCACCGGGCACCTGCATGTGGGCAATGCGCGCACGGCGCTCTTGAATGCGCTGTTCTGCCGGCGCGCGCAGGGAACCTTCACCCTCCGCTTCGATGACACCGATCGAGAGCGCTCGCGCGAGGAGTTTGCCCGCGCGATCGCGGCCGATTTGGAGTGGATGGGCATGGCGTGGCAGGCTGAGGTGCGCCAGTCGGAGCGGATCGAGCGCTACCGGGCCGCGTTCGAGCGCCTCATCGCAGGCGGTTTCGTTTATCCCTGCTACGAGACGCCGGACGAGCTCGAATTCAAGCGCCGGCGCCTGCTCGCCCGGCGCAAGCCGCCGCTTTACGACCGCGCCGCGCTTGCTTTAAGTGCGGCAGAGCGGGCGGCGCTTCAAGCCGAAGGTCGCATCCCCTATTGGCGGCTCAAGCTGCCTGCGGCCGAGATCGGCTGGGAGGATCTGGTGCGTGGGACCTCGCGCATCCGCGTCGACAGCATGAGCGATCCGATCCTCATCCGCGCCGACGGCACCTTTCTCTACATGCTGCCGTCGACCGTCGATGACATCGAGCTGGGCGTCACCCACGTCATTCGCGGTGAGGACCATGTGCCGAACACCGCCGTTCAGATCGTGCTGTGCCAGGCGTTGGGCGGCACGCCGCCCCAGTACGGGCACGTGCCGCTGTTGACGGACCGCGCCGGCCAGGGCCTCTCCAAGCGCCTTGGCAGCCTGACGCTTGCGAGTCTGCGCGCGGAAGGCATCGAGCCGATGGCGCTCAACGGCTTCCTCGCCACGCTCGGCACCGGCATCGCGCCGAGGCCGGCGCACTCTCTCGACGATCTTGCCGAGGATTTTGACCTCGGCCGGCTGGCCGGTGCTGCCGCCAAGTTCGATGACGAGCAGCTGCGCCGCTTCAACGAGCGCTTCGTGCACGAGTTGACCTACGAGCAGGCGGCACCGAAACTGAAGGCGTTGGGGCTCGAGCGCGCCGACGAAGCCTTCTGGCTTGCCGTGCGCGACAACCTGCACCGCTTCGGCGAGGCCGTTTACTGGTACCAGGTTTGCTTCGGCGACATCGAGGCCCGCCGCGATGAGGACGCCTTCACCGCCCAAGCGGCAGCCCTGTTGCCGCCCGAGCCGTGGACGCCCGCGACCTGGAGCGATTGGATCGCGCGGCTGAAATCGGCGACCGGGCGCCGCGGCCGGGAGCTGTTTCAGCCGCTGCGGTGCGCGCTCACGGGCCGCACCGACGGCCCGGAGTTGAAGGCACTTTTGCCGCTGATCGGCCGCGCCAGGGCGCAACAGCGGTTGCAGGGAGCCGGATCGTGAGACCGCTGCCTGCACGTGCGGTCCCGCCCCACCATTTCGGACGGAAGCGAAACCCGTGAGCTTGCGCCTTTACAACACGCTTGCGGCGGCGAAAGAGGAATTCACCCCGCTGGATCCCGCCAACGTGCGCATGTACGTCTGCGGCCCCACCGTCTACGACCGGGCGCACATCGGCAATGCCCGGCCGGCGGTCGTCTTCGATGTTCTCTTCCGCCTCTTGCGCCGCCTCTACGGAGAAGAGCACGTCAGTTACGTGCGCAACATCACCGACGTCGACGACAAGATCATCAAGGCGCACCGCACCACCGGCGAGCCGATCGCCTCGATCACCGAGCGGACGACGCGCGACTACCACCATGACATCGCGGTGCTGGGCTGCCTGCCACCGACGGCAGAGCCGCGGGCGACGCACCACATCGCCGACATGATTGCGATGATCGCGGCGCTGATCGCGAACGAGCACGCCTACATCGCGGAAGGCCATGTGCTGTTCGAGGTCGCCTCCGACCCTGGCTACGGCGTGCTGTCGCGCCGCAACACGGACGAGATGCTGGCGGGCGCCCGCGTCGAAGTGGCGCCCTACAAGCGCAGCCCGTTCGATTTCGTGTTGTGGAAGCCGTCTAGTGCCGACGAGCCGGGCTGGGACAGCCCCTGGGGCCGCGGCCGGCCCGGCTGGCACATCGAGTGCTCGGCCATGAGCCGGCACTATCTCGGCCAGACCTTCGACATCCACGGCGGCGGCCAGGACCTGATCTTTCCCCATCACGAGAACGAGATCGCGCAGAGCACCTGTGCCCATGGCGGCCAGCCGTTCGTGCGCTACTGGCTGCACAACGGCTTCCTGATGGCGGAAGGGCAGAAGATGTCGAAGAGCCTCGGCAACTTCTACACCGTGCACGAGCTGTTGGGCGAATTTCCGGGCGAGGCGATCCGCTTAAGCCTGCTGCAGACGCATTACCGCCAGCCGCTCGATTTCACCCGCGCCGGCCTGCAGCAGAGCCGCCAGGCGTTGAACCGGGTCTATACCGCCTTGCGCGACCTCAAGGATGTGCCGTGCGCGGAACCGGTGGCGCCGCCTTCGGCCGTCCTCGATGCGCTCAGCGATGATCTCAACACGCCCGACGCTCTCGCGCACGTCTTCGGCCTCGTCGCCGCCGCGCACAAGGCTCAGCCTTCCGAGCAGGCCGTGATCAAGGCCCAGCTGCTGAGCGCCGGCGCGCTCCTGGGGCTGTTCGCGCAAGACCCTGAAGACTGGTTCCGCTGGCAGCCGGAAGGCGCCGAGACGCTGTCGGAGCACGCGATCGCCGCGCTGATCGAAGAGCGGTTCCAGGCGCGCAAGGCGCGCGACTTCGCCCGCGCCGATCGCATCCGCTCCGAGCTGGCGGCGCAGGGCATCGTTCTCGAGGACGGCGCCGCCGGCACCACCTGGCGGCGCGCCTGAAGCGTGATGCGGGAAGCGAGGCGCTGCCGAATCGTCTTCTGGCGTGCGCATCCCATATGCTAAGGGAGCGGTCGTCGCTGGCGGCACTGCAATCGCTGCCGCAACTGGACTTCCCCTGAGGCGAAAAAACGGAACACGCGGATGTCGGATCGGGTTTACTTGTATGACTGCACGCTGCGTGATGGCGCGCAAACGCAAGGCGTTGACTTCAGCGTCGCCGACAAGACCGCGATTGCGCACGAGCTCGACGGCCTCGGCCTCGACTATATCGAGGGCGGCTGGCCCGGCGCTAACCCAACCGACACCGCCTTTTTCGCAAGCCCGCCGGCGTTGCAGCGCGCACGGCTCTCAGCCTTCGGCATGACCAGGCGGCCTGGCCACAGCGCCGCCAACGATCCGGGCCTGAACGATCTCCTGCAGGCGCGCACGGCCGTCGTCTGCATGGTCGGCAAGACGTGGGACTTCCACGTGACCGAGGCTCTGGGTGCCAGGCTGGATGAGAACATCGAGATGATCACCGACAGCATCGTGCATGCGCGGGCCAAGTGCGAGGAGGTCATCTTCGATGCCGAGCACTTCTTCGACGGCTTCAAGGCCAATCCCGCCTATGCACTGCGCTGCGTGCGCGCCGCCTATGACGCCGGCGCCCGCTGGGTGGTCTTGTGCGATACCAACGGCGGCACCCTGCCCGATGAGGTGGAGGCGATCGTCACCCGCGTCGTCGACACCGTCCCCGGCAGCCATGTCGGCATTCACTGCCACAACGATACCGGCAACGCCGTCGCCAACAGCCTGTTGGCCGTGCGCGCCGGTGCGCGCCAGGTGCAGGGCACGCTGAACGGCCTCGGCGAGCGCTGCGGCAATGCCGATCTGATCACCATCATCCCGTCGCTGGCCGTCAAGATGGGCTATACGCTCGGCGTCACCGCCTCGGACATGACGCGCTTGAGCCACGTCTCGCGGATGCTGGACGAGCGCCTCAATCGCGCGCCGCAGCGCAACGCGCCCTACGTCGGCGAGTCCGCCTTCGCGCACAAGGGCGGCCTGCACGTCTCTGCGGTGGAGAAGGATCCGCGCTCGTACGAGCACATTGCGCCGGAACTGGTCGGCAATCACCGCCGCATCGTCGTTTCCGATCAGTCGGGGCGATCGAACATTCTCGCCCGCTTCCGCGACATCGGCATCGAGATCGACCCGGCCGATCCCAAGGTTGGTCACCTCCTCGAGTTCGTCAAAGCCCGCGAGTATGACGGCTATGCCTACGACGGTGCCGAGGCGAGCTTCGAGCTGTTGGCGCGCGAGGCGCTCGGCGGCCTGCCCAGGTACTTCGACTGCACGAGCTTCCGGGTCATCGATGAGCGGCGTTGGAACGCCAAGGGCGAGCTGATCACGCTATCGGAAGCGACCGTCAAGCTCACCGTGAACGGCACCCAGGTGATGGCGGTCGAGGAGGGCAACGGCCCCGTCAACGCGCTCGATGCCGCGTTGCGCAAGGTCTTGACGCCGATGTACCCGCAGCTCGGCAACGTCACGCTGGTCGATTTCAAGGTCCGCATCCTCACGCCCGGCGCCGGCACCCGCGCCGTCACCCGCGTGATGATCGAATCCGCCAACGACGAGGGCGATCACTGGTCGACCGTCGGCGTCTCGACCAACATCATCGATGCCTCCTACCGCGCGCTGCATGATGCCATCGTCTACAAGCTTTACCGCGATGGCGTGCCGGATCATAATACCGCCTGAGCGGGATGGCGGGCGGCGCAGGCGAGCTCATCAGCAGCATCGGCGGCACGCCTGCGGTCGTTCTGGTCGAGCCGCAGCTCGCCGAGAACATCGGCATGGTCGCGCGCGCCATGCTCAATTGCGGTCTCGACGATCTGCGCCTCGTCCGCCCGCGCGCCGGCTGGCCC
>JBATPX010000212.1:0-7108 GCA_049291695.1 Defluviicoccus sp. | reverse complement strand
CCTGGCGGCCGCCGCCGACCGCTCGGGCGTGCCGCGCCCCGCGATCGAGACCGTCGACCGGCCGCTTCTGTCCGCCGTCTTGCCCGACGGCGCCGTGCATCAAGGCTTCGCGGTGGCGGTGACACCGTTGCCGGCCCCGGCGCTCGACGATCTCCTGGTGCAGCATCCGCCTGCAGCCGAAGCGCTGGTCGTCGTTCTCGACCAGGCGAGCGACCCGCGCAACATCGGCGCCGTGCTGCGCTCTGCCGCCGCCTTCGCCGCCGCCGCCGTCGTTGTGCAGGATCGGCATGCCCCCGCCGAGTCGGGCGCGCTCGCCAAGGCGGCATCGGGTGCGCTAGAAACCGTGCCGATGGTCCGGGTCGTCAACATCGCCCGCGCCCTGCGCTCGCTCGCCGAGGCCGGTTTTCTGTGCGTCGGCCTCGACAGTGCAGCTGAGCAGCCGATCACCGGCCAGGCCTTCCCCAAGCGCGTCGCGCTCGTCATCGGTGCCGAAGGCGCAGGCCTCAGGCGTTTGACCAGGGAGTGCTGCGAAAGGCTTGCCCGTATCCCGATCGCGCCTGCAGTCGAGAGCCTGAACGTCTCGGTCGCCGCCGCCATCGCCTTGTTCGCGGTGCGCAGCCAGGAAGCCTCGCTGCCGGCGTCCGAGCGCGGCACCTGAGCCCGATGCCGCCGACCCTTGTTCTCCCGCCAACCTTTGCGCTCATCGCCGGGCTGACGATGGCGGGCCTGCACCGCCTCGTGCCGCTCGCGGACATTGTCGGCCGCCCCTGGCATTGGGTCGCGCTCGCACCGGTGGCCGCCGGCTTGGTGCTTGCCATATGGGCTGCCGCGGGCTTCATCCGGGCCGGAACACCGCTTGAGCCGTATAAGGACGCCGCGGTGCTCATCACCGCGGGCCCCTATCGGTTTTCCCGCAATCCGATCTACCTTGGCATGGCGCTGCTGCTCGCAGGTTTCTGGCTGTGGCTCGGCAGCTTAAGCCCCGGCCTTGTGCTGCCTGCCTTCGTGATCGCAATTGACCGCCGCTTCATCCAGCGCGAGGAAGCCCACCTCGAGGAGCGCTTCGGAGCGCGCTTTCGCGCTTACAGGGCTTCCGTCAGGCGCTGGCTGTAAGGTATTCTCAAGATCCTGCGCCGGCGTAGCTCAACGGTAGAGCAACCGCCTTGTAAGCGGTAGGTTCCGGGTTCAAGTCCTGGCGCCGGCACCATCTCTTCCTCCCTTGCCGCGGTCCCGTGGCGGCCGGGGTTGTCTGGTTGCTTGGATCCGTCCATGCCGCTCGTTCGCCTGCTTCTGATCCTCGTCCTCGTTGTCCTGGTGCCCGCGGGTGCGTCCGCCTTTCAGCCGCCCGGACTTAATGCCGATGCCGGCGCCTACCGTTCCTTGGTCCTGCAAAAGCGCCCGCCGCAGCCGTCGCCCCAGGCTGCCGCCGCGGCGCTGACCGCAGCCCGCCAGGCCCATGACGCCGGCCGCTTCGACGAAGCGTTGCGCAAATACGAGGACGCTGTCGCGCTAACGGGCGAGGCGGAAACGGCACCCCTGTGGCTCGCGGTGAGCGATCTCTGGATCAAGGTCGTGCCCGCCAACCCGCAGCGCGCCCTGCAGGCAGCCTGGCTCGGCTACACCGGCTCCGCGGCTCAGGATCAGCGCCACGCCGCGCTCCTGCGCATGGCCGCGATCTTCGAGCGTTTTCTCGCCCAGCCCGGGCTGGCGCTGCAGGCACTGGGCGAGGCCGCCGCCGAGCGGCCGGCGGATGACGACTTGCGGGCTCGCATCGTCGCCTTGCAGCTTGCTGTCGGTCTCGAGCTGCGCTCGGTGCGGGTCGATAGCGAGAGCGATCAGCCCCGCGTCTGCTTCACCTTCGCCACCACGCTCGCCCAATCGCCTGCGATCCACTACGAGGACTACCTGCGCGTCGTACCGGAGGTTGCCTTCAGCGCGGAAGCGACCGATGACACGCTCTGCCTGACCGGCATCAGCCACGGCAGCTCCTCTCAAGTCACCTTGCGCGAAGGACTGCCCGGCACGGATGGCCTGATCCTGCGCCGGACCGAGACGCACAAGGTCACCATCGGCGACCGCCGGCCGGCAGCAGCCTTTCGCGGCAACGCCTTCGTCCTGCCGCGGTTCGGACCGCAAGGCGTGCCGCTGACGACGGTCAACCTCGATGCGGTCGAACTCAAGCTCTACCGCATCAACGACCGCAACCTGGCACCGCAACTGGCGCAAGACTCCTTGATGGCGGCGCTGAGCCGCTACGATGCGGGCGAGATCGCAGACACCGCGGGCGAACTGGTGTGGCAGGGCCGGATGAAGGTTGGCAACGACCGCAACCGGTCGGTCGTCACCGCCATCCCGGTCAAGGACCTCGTGGCCAACCCGCAGCCTGGGCTTTACGTCGTCACCGCGCGGCCGGCGGATGTCCCGGACGCCGAAGTTCCCTACACAGCTGCAACCCGCTGGCTGATGATCTCCGATCTGGCGCTGACGGCAATGCAAGGAGCGGACGGCTTGAGCGTGTTCGTCCGCTCGCTCAGCACCGCGAAGCCGCTGCCCGGCGTCACGGTGGCGCTGGTGGCGCGCAACAATGCCGAACTGGCGCGGGTTACGAGCGATGCCGGCGGCCGGGTCCGCTTTCCCGCCCTCGCAGCCGGCGACCGCAGTGGCAACCAGCCGGCGCTGGTCATGGCCTATGGTGCGGAAGCGGACTTCGCCACCCTCAATCTCGCCGAACCGGCGTTCGACTTGAGCGACCGCGGCGTCGGCGGCCGGATGCCGCCGGGACCCGTCGATGCCTACCTGTTCAGTGAGCGCGGCGTCTACCGGCCGGCCGAGGTGGTCCACATCACGGCTCTGGTGCGCGACAGCGCCAGCGAGGCGATCGAGGGCGTCCCGTTGACGCTCAAGGTGTTGCGCCCGAACGGAACAACGTTTCACTCCGGCGTCGTGCCGGCAGCGGCGCCGGGCGCCCACGTCCTCACACTGCAGCTCACCCCTTCAGCGCCGCTCGGCACGTGGAGCGCACTCGCGTTCACCGATCCGCAAGCCCAGCCGGTCGGCCGCCTGGAGTTCCAGGTCGAGGAGTTCATCCCCGAACGTCTGGCCGTCGAGCTCAGCGGCTCCGCCGCCGCCGTGACCCCCGGCACGCCGTTCGAACTCACGGTGCGCAGCCGGTTTCTCTACGGTCCACTGGCGGCTGGCCTCACCGGCAGTGCCGACGTCGTCGTCGATGCCGATCCGGCACCCTACCCGCAGCACAAGGGCTTTCGCTTCGGTCTCGCCCAGGAGAGCGTAACGGCGCGCACCGAATCGATCGTCCTGCCCGCAACCGATGCCAGCGGCACGGCGAAGGCGACGCTGAAGCTGCCACCCGTGCCCGATACGACGCGCCCGCTCAAGGTGGACATGCGGGTCGCGCTGTTCGAGCCTGGCGGCCGGCCGTCGCGCCAAGTGCTGACGCTGCCGCTGCGTACCCAGCCGTTCGCGCTTGGCATTCGCCCCCGCTTTGCTGGCGACCGCGTGGCCGAGGGCGCGGACGCCGCCTTTGACGTGCTCGCCGTCGATGCGGACAGCAAACCGATCGACAGGCAGGGGCTGTCGTTCGAACTGTTTGCCGAGGAGATAAACTACCAGTGGTATATACAAGATGGGGCGTACAAGTATCGGACGTCGGTTAGAAGCCGCAGCCTGCGCAAGGGCACGATTACAGTGGCGGCGGCACAGCCGACCCCTGTCGCTGTCGGCCCGCTTGAGTTTGGCCGCTACCGTTTCGAAGTGTCTGCCCCGGGCAGCCTGATCGCCTCATCGGTGCGCTTCGCCGTCGGCTGGCACACCTCAGCCGCTGCCGACGACACGCCCGATAAGCTCGATGTCAGCACGGACAAGGCGACCTATCGGCCGGGTGAGACCGCGCACGTGCGGATCGCCTCGCCTTTTGCCGGCGAAGCCCTGGTCACGGTGGCGACCGACCGCATCCTCGACAGCCGCACCGTCAGCGTGCCGAGCGAAGGCGTCACCGTCGATCTGCCGGTGACCGCCGCTTGGGGCACCGGTGCCTACGTGATCGCGAGTGTGTATCGGCCGCCGCTCGCCGACCGTGATCATCTGCCGGTCCGTGCCATCGGTCTTGCCTGGCTGCCGACCGATCCAGCACCGCGATCGCTCACCGTGGCCCTGTCCGCACCCGAGAAGGTCCAGCCGCGGCAGACGATAGACCTGCCGCTCAAGCTCACCGATGGTGACGGCAAGCCGATCTTGGACGCCTTCGTCATGCTGGCCGCCGTCGATGAGGGCATTCTCCAGTTGACCGATTATCGCGCGCCGGACCCGGTTCAGCACTTCCTCGGCAAGCGCCGGCTCGGCCTCGATATCCGCGACGACTACCAGCGGCTGATCGATGCCGTCTCCGGGCCACTGGGTGCGCTGCGCCAGGGCGGCGATGCCGGCGGCTTGGGCGTGAGTCTGCCCGACGTCCCAATCACCATCGTCTCCTTGTTCCAGGGACCGGTGAAAACCAACACCGACGGCGTCGCCCGCATCGCCTTAACTCTGCCGGACTTCAATGGTTCCCTGCGCCTGATGGCGGTGGCCTTCGACCACACCCGCGTCGGCTCGGCGTCGGCGCCATTGGTGGTGCGCGATCCCCTGGTCGCCGCGATGGTGCTGCCGCGGTTCCTGGCGCCGGGCGATGAGAGCCGGGTGAGCGTGTCGCTGCACGCCGTCGAGGCGCCGGCCGGCACCTACCGCGTCGTCCTGAAGGGCGAGGGCGCGGTGACGACATCTGACGACGTTCGCACACTTTCGCTCACACCCGGCGAGCGCATCAGCCTGCAGTCCACGATCAAGGGCAGCGAAGCGGGGCGTGGCGTCGTCAAACTCGCTGTCACTGGGCCTGCAGACATCGCTTTGACGCATGAATTGGCGCTCACGGTGCGGCCCGCGCAGGCACCGATGACGACATTTACAACAAGAAAGCTCGATCCCGCTGCCGAAGTCGTGGCGACGACGCAGTTGACCGAAAGCTATGTCCCCGGAGCCGCTTCGGTCCGCCTCGGTTTCAGCACCAGGCCGCCGTTCGATGTTGCGGGACTGCTGGCGGCGCTGCAACGCTATCCGCACGGCTGCCTGGAGCAGACCGTCAGCCGCGCGCTGCCGCTCCTCGTCGTCGATGACGTCGATCTGGCCTTGGGCCGCGAGCGCCCTGAAGCGACGACGCTGGCGGCCCGGGTCGACACCGCGATCGCCGATGTGCTGGACAAGCAGCGCTACGACGGCGCCTTCGGCCTCTGGAGCGGACGCGGTCCGGAAGAGCCTTGGGTATCCGCGTATGCGCTCGATTTCCTCGCCCGCGCGCGCACGGAAGGCCATCCGGTGCCGAGCGCGCCGTTCGAAGCGGGCTTGCGCTGGCTGCACCGCCACGCCGTCGATGGCGACAGCGAACCCCAGGACCTTGCCAGCCGCGCCTACGCGCTGCACGTCCTGGCGCTCGCCGGTGTCGCAACGCCGGGATCGATCCGCTATTTCAACGACACCTTCCGCGACCGCCTGCCGACGCCCCTGGCCCGCGGCCAGATGGCGTCGGCTTTGGTGCGCCTGGGCGATGGCCCACGCGCCCAGGCGGCCGTCGAGCGCGCGCTTGGCAATCCCAGCCGCGACTTCTGGAACGCCGACTACGGCTCCACCGTGCGCGATGCGGCGGCTTTGATCACCCTGTTGGGCGAAGTCGAGCGCCTTGGCGACGGCGCCGCGGCGCTGATCGACCGGCTGCCGGCGGACGCGCTCAGCGTGCGCGCCACCAATACCCAGGAGCAGGCCTGGATGGTGCTGGCGGCGCGGACTCTGATGGCTGGTCCCGCACCGCTCAAGCTTGCGATCAGCGGCATGCCGGCACGCCCGGGCGACCCGGTCTTCCTGTCACCCACAGCAAAGGAGTTGGCAGACGGCGTCCGGATCACGAACACCGGCGCAGAAGCAATCTGGCACAGTATCGCCGTCGCCGGCGTTCCCCTCGAGGCACAACCGGCGGCGCGCGAGGGCCTCAAGATCAAGCGGTTGTTCTTCCACAGGAACGGCGAGCCGGCCAATCTCGATGCCGTGCGCCAGAACGATGTGCTGGTCATCGTGCTGGAGGGCGAGGCCGCGACCAAGCTCACTCATCAGGCGGTCCTCACGCACCCGCTGCCGGCAGGCTGGGAGATCGAAAACCCGCGGCTGGGCGCGGAGACGGCCGAAACGCTGCCGTGGCTCGGCTCGCTCAGCGAGCCCAAGGCCTATGAGGCACGCGATGACCGTTACGTCGCCGCCGTCGACCTGACGCCCGAGACGCCCGCCTTCCGCCTCGCCTACGTGGTGCGCGCCGTCACGCCCGGCACCTACGACCTGCCCGGCGCCGTGCTGGAGGACATGTACCGGCCGCGCTACTTCGCCCGCCAGGCCGGCGGCCGGATCACCATCCGGGCCGCGAACTGAAGGACATCGGGTGTTTGGTGAGCGCGCACCAGCGCCTTCGACTTGCCATCGCCGCGACCGTCATCGGCTTCGGCGCCGCTGCCGCGGGCCTGTGGGCTGCCGACCGGCTCCTGCCGCCGCCGCTCGACCGCTTGGCCGATGTCTCGACCGTTGTGCTCGACCGGGATGGCCGGGCGCTGCGCGTCTTCACCAACAGCGCCGGCGCGTGGCGGCTGCCGGCCGCGGTCGCAGACGTCGAGCCGCTCTACATTGAGCTGCTGCTGCAGCGGGAGGACCGCCGGTTCTATTTGCACGTGGGCGTCGATCCGCTCGCCGTGGCCCGTGCCGCGGGGCAGAACCTCACGGCCGGCCGCATCGTCTCCGGCGCGTCCACGCTCACCATGCAGGTGGCCCGCCTGCTCGACCCCAGGCCGAGGACACTTGGCGCGAAGCTGATTGAAGCGGCGCGCGCGCTGCAGCTTGAGTGGCGCTATGACAAAGATGCCATCCTCGCCATGTACCTGACGCTGGCTCCGTTCGGCAGCAACCTGGAAGGTGTGCGCGCCGGCGCCCGCACCTGGCTGGGCAAGGAGCCGCGCGAATTGACGGCCGCCGAGGCGGCGCTGCTCGTCGCCCTGCCGCAGGCTCCGTCGCGGCTGCGGCC
>JBATPX010000211.1:0-8930 GCA_049291695.1 Defluviicoccus sp. | reverse complement strand
GGGCGGCAGCCTGCTGCAGCCGCTGGCGGCGCGCCTGCAGGCCGACGGCGAGCGCGTTTTCGAACCGCTCCGACCAGTCGTCCAGCCGCTGGCGAACGAGTGCCAGCAGGCGGAGCGGTTGCGGCAGGCCGCGCGAGGCCGCCGTCAGACGGGTGCGGCGCTCCTCCAGCATGCGGCCCGCGGCGCTGATCTGCCGGCTGGCAAGCCCCAGCACGCGGGCGATCAGTTCCGAGCGCACCGGCACCGCAAACTCGGCCGCGGCCGTCGGCGTCGGCGCCCGTACATCGGCGGCGAAATCGATCAGCGTGGTGTCGGTCTCGTGGCCGACAGCGGCGATCAGCGGGATTGCAGACGCGGCCGCGGCACGAACGACGATCTCCTCGTTGAACGCCCACAGGTCCTCCAGGCTGCCGCCGCCGCGGGCGACGATCAGCACATCCGGCCGCGGCACTTCGCCGCCCGCAGGCAAACGATTGAATCCTTCGATGGCGGCTGCGATCTGCTCGGCCGCACCCTGGCCCTGCACGGCGACCGGCCACAGCAGCACGTGGCGCGGGAAGCGATCGGCCAAGCGATGCAGGATATCCTTGATCACCGCACCGGTGGGCGAGGTGATGACACCGATTACGTCCGGGAGGTACGGGATCGGCCGCTTGCGCTGGGCAGCAAACAAGCCCTCCGCGTCGAGCTTGCGCCGCCGCTCTTCCAGGAGCTTCAACAGCGCGCCGGCACCGGCGAGCTCGATCGCATCGACCAGGATCTGATAGCGCGAGCGGGCGGGATAGCTGGTGAGCCGGCCGGTGACGATCACCTCCAGGCCGTTGTCAAGCGCGGCCTTGAACCGCTGCGCGGCCCCGCGCCAGCAGACGGCATCGAGCACCGAGTCTTGATCCTTGAGTGCGAAGTAAAGATGCCCCGATGCGGCGCGCTTGAAGCCGCTGATCTCGCCGCGGACGCGGACGCGATCGAACGTTTGTTCGATGAAGCGCTTGAGCGTGAGCGAAATCTCCGTCACGGTAAAGACGGGAAGGCTGGCTTCAAGGCTCACAGGGGCGGTTCCGGGCATGGCGCCAGTATGACCGAAGCCGGTGCTGCCGGCAAAACACTGTCCTTGTGCCAAGTCGGGGAACGTCGCTCATGCAGGTTCTGGTCGTTGGGTCGGGAGGACGAGAGCACGCCCTGTGCTGGGCGATCGCGCGTTCGCCTTTGTGCGAGCGGCTCTATTGCGCGCCCGGCAATGCCGGCATCGCTGAGATTGCGGAATGCCTGCCGATCGCCACGATGGATCTCGAAGGGCTGACCCGGTTTTCCGCCAACCTGGGCATCGATCTCGTCGTCATCGGCCCGGAAGACCCCTTGAATGCCGGCCTCGTCGATCGCCTGCGGGCGGCCGGCATTCGCGCCTTCGGCCCCAGCGCGCGCGCCGCCGCGATCGAAGGCTCGAAGGGGTTCATGAAGGACCTGTGCGCGCGGCAAGGCGTGCCAACCGCCGCCTACGGCCTTTTCGACGAGCCTGACGCGGCGAAGGAATTCATCCACCGCCACGGCGCGCCCTTGGTCGTCAAGGCCGATGGCCTGGCCGCCGGCAAAGGCGTGATCCTCTGTCACAACGTCAACGAGGCGTTTGCCGCCGTCGACCACATGATGATTGAGGGCGCCTTCGGCGATGCCGGCCGCGAGGTCGTGATCGAGGATCTGCTGGTGGGGGAGGAAGCGAGCTTCTTCGCCCTTGTGCATGGCGCGCGCGCAGTCCCGCTTGCCACCGCGCAGGATTACAAGCCCGCCTTCGACGGCGACCTCGGCCCGAATACGGGCGGCATGGGCGCCTATTCGCCGGCACCGGTGATCACGCAGGCGATGATCACCGAAATCATGCAAACGATCATCCAGCCCACCATCGAGGGCCTTGCCGCCGATCAGCGGCCATTCACCGGCCTTCTCTACGCCGGCCTGATGATCACCGCTGCCGGCCCGCTCCTGCTCGAATTCAACGCCCGCTTCGGCGATCCCGAATGCCAGCCGCTGCTGATGCGCCTCAAGTCCGACCTGCTGCCGGCGCTCCTCGCCTGCGCCGACGGCCGCATGGACGACATCCGTCTCGACTGGCATGACGAGGCAGCGCTGCTGGTGGTGCTGGCGACGCGCGGCTACCCAGGCCCTTACGCCGGCGGCTCGGTCATCCGCGGCATCGAGAAGGCGGCAATGATCGAGAACGTCGAGGTCTTCCACGCCGGCACCAAGGCGCTCGACGGCCGGATCGTCGCCAACGGCGGCCGGGTGCTGGGCGTCGGCGCCCGTGCGGCAACGATTGAGGAAGCCCAGCGCCGCGCCTACGAGGCCGTCGCCTGCATCGACTGGCCGGAGGGCTTCTATCGCCGCGATATCGGCTGGCGGGCCATTGCGCGGGAGCGCCAAGCCTAGCCGGCGCGCTCCGCCAGGCAAAGCGCAAGCGCGGTCTGCCACGCAGGCAGCTTGACGCCGAACGTCGCGTAAGCCTTCTCGCACGCGAGCACGGACCACGCCGGCCGCCTGGCGCGGGTTGGGTACTCGGGCGTGGTGATCGGCACCAGCCTGGGCACCGGCCGGCCATCATTCGCCCAGTGCGCGAAGATTCCGCCTGCGAATTGAAACCAGCTGGCGGCGCCGGCGCAGGCCAGGTGGTAGGTGCCGCCGGTGCGCGCGACCGCCTCCACGCCGCCCTGGGCCCAGCTCGCGGCGAGGATCTGCGCCGTCGCGTCCGCCAGCGAACGCGCCCAGGTCGGGTTGCCGATCTGGTCGTCGACGATGCTTAAATGATCGCGCTCGGCCGCAAGGCGCTCCATCGTGTTGAGGAAGTTGCGGCCACGGTTGGCATAAACCCACGCGGTGCGGAAGATGAAGTGGGCGCAGCCTGAGCCGCGGATTGCCTCCTCGCCGGCCAGCTTGGAGCGGCCGTAGGCACCCTGCGGCGCGACGGGTTGCGTCTCGTCGTAGGGCGCTCGCATGCCGTCGGCACCGGCAGCCGGGGTGCCGTCAAACACATAATCGGTCGAGAAATGCACGAGTGCGATGCCGCGCCGCTCAGCCGCTGCGGCGAGCGCGGCCGGCGCCGTCGCATTGACCGCGAAGGCCGCCGCCTCGTCATCCTCCGCCGCATCGACAGCCGTATACGCGGCGGCGTTGACGATCAGATCGGGCCGCGCGGCCTCGATGGCATTGGAAAGCGCCGCCGCATCGGCGAGATCGCACGCGCCACGGCCACAGGCGATGACGTCGCCTAAGGGACTCAGCGTCCGTTCGAGCTCGAAACCGAGCTGGCCGTGACGGCCCAGCAGCAGGATCCGCCGGCCCTTGCGTGCGCGGGTGGTCATCGGCCGGCCGTGTAGACCGGCAGCCGGTCAAGCGGCACATCGGCCAAGCGCGGGTTGCGCGCGTCCTTGTCGGAGAGCTGAGGTGCCCGGTCCGGCCAGGCGATGCCGAGATCGGGATCGTCCCAGGCGATGGCGAGTGCTGCTTGCGGCCGGAAGGGGGCGCCGCACTTGTAGTGAGCGACGATCTGCTCGCTCAACGCGTAGAGCCCGTGTGCGAACCCTTCCGGGATGAACATTTGCCGGCCGTTGTCGGGCGACAGCACGGCAGCGGTCCAGCGGCCGAAGGTCGGCGAGCCGACCCGCACATCGACGGCGACATCGAAGATCTCACCTTGAAGCGCAGTGATCAGCTTTGCCTGCGCGCCCGGGTTCTGCAGATGCAGGCCGCGCAGCACGCCCCGGCGCGAGATCGAGACGTTGTCCTGGAAGAACGGGACGTCGATGCCGGCGGCGCGGTAGCGTTCGGCCTGATAAGCCTCGAACAGGGAGCCGCGCGCATCCGGATGGCGATCGAGCTCGATCAGCAGCACGTCCGGCAGGTCCATCGGGCTGACTTTCATGCGTTCTCTCCCCTTTCGAACACACATGCGAGGGCGACAGAGACCCGCTGCCGACCGCCAAGTCAAGCCCTGGCCGAGGCAGGCGCTTGGCGCGCCGGCCGGATCGGGCTAAACCGCCCGCGTGAACCAACCGCACCTTCGGGGTCTCGGGAGCACCGGCGCGATGGACGTCAAGACGGAGCCGCAAAGCGAGGCCGCGCCCACGCCAACGCCCGCGGTCTGGCTGGTGCTGGGCGACAAGCTCGGCGACAACGCGCAGGTCGAGGTGATCGCCGACCGGCTCGGCTGGCCGTGCGTCACCAAGCGGTTGAAATTTCGCACTGCCTACGTGACCGGCAAGCCGCGCTTCAAGTCCGCGCTTTATCACATCGACCTGGCCGCCTCGGATTCGCTTTTGCCGCCGTGGCCGGATCTCATCCTCACCGTCGGCCGCCGCCCGTCGATGGCGGCGATGTGGGTGCGCGAGCAGTCGGGCGGCCGGACCAAGGTCGTCATCGTCGGCAGGCCGCGCCGGATGCTGAGCGCGTTTGCGCTCGTGCTGGCGACGCCGCAATACCGCCTGCCGGCGCGGCCCAACGTCATGCATCTCGATCTGCCGCTGATGCGGGTCGAGCAAGCCGCGATCGAGAAGGCCGCCAACGAATGGCGGGACCGGCTCAATGGCCTGCCGCGGCCCCTGACCGGCGTCCTGGTCGGCGGGCCGACCAAGCCGTTCATCTTCACAGCCGACGTCGCGCGCGAGATGGTGGCGCGGTTACAGCAATCGGCGGGCGACGCCGGCACGCTGTTCGTCAGCACCAGCCGCAGGACGCCTGCGGCCGTCGTCGACGCGCTCGCCGCCGCCCTGCCGGCGTCTGCGACCCTGTTCCGCTGGCAGCCGGATGCGGCCGAGAACCCCTACCGGGCGCTGTTGGGCCTTGCCGATCGCTTCGTCGTCACCGGTGACAGCGTCTCGATGATCGTCGAGGTCGCGCGCCAGGGCAAACCGCTCGCCATCTTCCCCCTGCCCGAAACCGCCTCACCCTGGGATCGCGTACGCCGCCGGCTCGCGGCCAAGTTTCAGC
This sequence comes from Defluviicoccus sp., assembly GCA_049291695.1. GTDB lineage: Bacteria > Pseudomonadota > Alphaproteobacteria > Rhodospirillales > Defluviicoccaceae > Defluviicoccus. The sequence continues at coordinate 3,956 of JBATPX010000211.1, read as the reverse complement.
CGGCCCCGGGTGCTGCGGCCGCGCCAGCCGGGACGAGTGCGTTCGCCACCCGGCTCGGCGATTTCGCCTACGAGCTCGGCCTCGTCTCCTACGCGCGCGACTTCTCCGCCCTGCACCGGCGCCTGGTCGAGCGCGGCGCGGCGGTGTTCCTGGGCGAGCCATTTCCGCCGGCAGGCGCGGTGGCGGCGGTCGACGATCTCGCTGCAGTGACGGCCCGCATCCGCGCCCTCCTCCAATAACGCAACAATGTGAAACAAGCTTTTGGTGGCGCTTGCACGCATTTTGGGCATTTGCTACGAGAAGGGAAGATCTGGAGAGGACCAGCGGACCGAAATGCAGAAGCCAACCGTTTTTATTCATACAAATCCTAAACAGATCGTCGGCGCGATCGTTTCCGAGTATTCGATCCGGCGCAACTCCAAGGCGAACGACGAGTTCGACGTGCGGGTGATCAACACCGCCGACTATCCCTTCCTGCTCGCCCGCCAGGGCCAGGAGTACCTGCGCGACGGCGTCACCCGCCGCTGGAACATGGAGGACCTGCAGTCCTTCACCACGCTTCGCTTCATGCCGCCGGAACTGATGGGCTATCAGGGCCGGGCGGTCGTGGTCGATCCGGATGTTTTTGCAGTCGGCGATATCTGGGAGCTGTTGTCGCGCGACATGGGCGGGTCGGCGATCATGTGCCGCATGCGCTCCGGTGCGAAGGAGAAGAAGGGCTGCTTCGCCACCAGCGTGATGCTCCTGGATTGCGCCAAGCTGAAGCACTGGAAGGTCGAGCAGCAGTTCAACGACCTGTTCGCGATGAAGCGCGACTATGCCAAGTGGATCTGCCTGCAGTACGAGGCGAAGGACTCGATCGCGCTGTTCGAGCATGAGTGGAACGACTTCGACCGCTTAACGCCGCAAACGAAGCTGATCCACAACACCAAGCGCAAGACGCAACCGTGGAAGACGGGGCTCAAGGTGGATTTCATGCCGCCCGAGAAGCCGGCCAGCATCCCGCTCCTGGGCTGGCTCAACCGGATGCGCCGGCGCTTCTTCGGTGATTACGCGTTCTTGGGCCACTACCACCAGCACCCGGACCCGAACCAGGAGCGTTTCTTCTTCGGCCTCCTGCGCGAGTGCCTGGACAAGGGCATCGTCACCGAGGCGATGATCCGCGAGGAGATGCGGCTCAACCACGTCCGCCACGACGCGCTCGAAGTGCTGGAACGCACGGTGCCGCTCGCGGCGTAGAGCCGCCCCCTCCCCCTGCCCGCTCCCGCGAGGGGAGGGGGGAGAAGACACCGCCCCTTCTTCGACCCTCCAAGTTGCCGGAGGGGTTGGTAACCAGACACAGCTCGTTCTTCCCCCCTCCCCTCGCGGGAGGATGGAAGAACGGGCGGCAACTGTTTCACCCCTCCCCTTGCGGGAGGGGGCAGGGGGAGGGGGGTCCGGTGACGCATCGTCACGCAGCAGCGCTTCGGGCAGCGATGACCGCGGCCGAGCACGCCTTGTGGGCCCGACTGCGGCGTAAGCAGATCGCCGCTGGCGACGGCGAGAACGCCGATGGCGTCCGCTTCCGCCGCCAGGTGCCGCTTGGCCCTTTCATTGTCGATTTCGCCTGTTTCGCGGCGCGGCTGATCATCGAGGTTGACGGCGGCCAGCACGCTGCAGACGCCAGCCTCGCCGATGACGCCAAGCGCGACGGTTGGCTGGCGGCCCAGGGCTTCCGTGTGCTGCGGTTCTGGAATCACGAGGTGCTGGCTGACGTCGACGGCGTGGTTGCGGTGATCGACGCGGTTGTGCGGCAACGGCTTGCGGCGGCCCCTCCCCCCGCCCCCTCCCGCGAGGGGAGGGGGGAGTAAGGAGCGCCCCTGCCGCGCTCCGGCACGGGGGTGGGGGGAGTAAGGAGCGCTCTGCCCGCTCGCACACACAAGGGGGTGGGGGGAGTAAGGAGCGCCCCGCTCCCGGCCGCAAGGGCAGGGAGAGCAGTTGCCGCCCGTTCCTTCCCCTCCCCCCAACCCCCTCCCGCGAGGGGAGGGGGAGCAGTTGCCGCCCGTTCCTTCCCCCCTCCCCTTGCGGGAGGGGGCAGGGGGAGGGGTCGGCATTGCGAGGAGCGCTAAGCGACGCAGCAATCCCGAAGTCCGGACCGTCGCAAGCGCTGTCGCGGGGGCTGGGTTGCTTCGCCCCCGCTCGCGAATGACGCCTGTCTGACGGATGGGCGCGCAGCGGCGCCGATCGGGCTCAGGCCCCGCTCACCGTGGCGAGATTGGCACGGGCGATTGTGGTGCGCGGGTGATCAGGGCCGAAGCATTTCTCAAAGATCGCAAGCGCGCGCTTGAATGCTGCCTTGGCGCCCGCAAGATCGCCCTCCTCCCGCAGCACGCGGCCTAAGTTGTTGACGCGGATGGCGACCTTCGGATGCTCCGGCCCGAACGCCTGCTCATCGATGGCCAGCGCGCGCTCAAATGCCGCCCTGGCGCCGGCGAGATCGCCCTCCTCCCGCAGCACGTCCCCTAAATTGTTGACGTGGGTGGCGACGTTCGGATGGTCCGGCCCGAACGCCTTCTCATCGATCGCAAGCGCGCGCTCAAATGCCGCCCTGGCGCCGGCGAGATCGCCCTCCTCCCGCAGCATGTCCCCTAAATTGTTGACGTGGGTGGCGACGTTCGGATGGTCCGGCCCGAACGCCTTCTCATCGATCGACCGCGCGCGCATGTAAGCTGCCTTGGCGCCGGCGAGATCGCCCTCCTGCTGTAGCACGCCCCCTAAGTTGTTGACGCAGGCTGCGACGTTCGGATGGTCCGGCCCAAACGCCTTCTCAGCGATCGCAAGCGCGCGCGTGAATGCCGCCTTGGCGCCGGCAAAGTCCGCCCGCATCTGGCGGTAGAAGCCAATCTCGTTGAAAAGGCTGCCGGCGGCCGCAAGGGCGACGTTGGCGGCCGCCGCATGCTCCGCCGCCGCCAGCGCGTGCGCCCCCAGCCGGTCATAAACGGCGGCGACGCCGGCATCGAAGGCCGAGTGCGGGAAATCCGGGACGGCATCATCCATCAGCGTGACGGCCGCCGCCGCCCAGGTCTCGTGCTCCGCCTCCGCCAGCCGCTGGCGGGTGACCGCCTGCACCAGGCGGTGCACGGAGAGGCTGTCGCCCTCCCGGCGGATCAGCGAGTAGCGCAGGAGTGCGGCCACTGCCGCGTTGCGCTGGACCGGGCTGGTGACCGCCACGCGCAACGGTTCCGGCACGTGCTCCGCACCGCCGCTGATCACCGCCAAGGGGATCGCATCGGGCGCCAGGAGGCTGATCAGCTGCAGGAGCGCGGCGCCTGGCGGCGACTCCTGCTGGATGCGGGCGAAGGCGAGTTCCCACACCGCCGCCACCGTGCGCTCGGCATCGCGTGGCTCGGCGAACAGTTCGGCGGCATGGCCTTGCGTCAGCATGCTTGTGTAACCGGCCATGCTCTCCCCCGTCGCCTGGCAATAGGCAGCCGCTTGTTCGAGCGCCAAGGGCAGATCCCCCAGCGCTTCCGCCAGCGCATCGGCATCGGCGCTCTCAGCCCCGGTCCGCTGCTGCAAGAACGCGATCGATTCGTCCCGCGGCCACAGATCGAGCGGCAGCACCTTGGCAAGGCAGCCGAAGTTGGGGTTGCGCGAGGTGATGATGACGTCGCCCATATCGCCGCGCGGCAGCAGGTCCTTGAGTGAGCCGGGCGCTTCCGCGTTGTCAAAAATCAGCAGCCAGCGCGGGTGCGTCCCCAGCCACGCGTGCACCGCTGCCAGCACCACCGCCTGCTCCTGCGCGTCCTTCTCGGGCAGATCGAGTTTGCTCGCGAGCGCGGCGAAATCGGCCACCAGCGTCGCCTGCTCCTCGGCGCGCAGCCACCAGGCGAGGTCATAGTCGGCGCGGTAGCGGTACGCATACTCGATCGCGAGCTGGGACTTGCCGATGCCGCCCAGGCCGGTGATGCCGGCGG
>JBATPX010000210.1:0-57409 GCA_049291695.1 Defluviicoccus sp. | reverse complement strand
GGCCCTCACCGCTGCCGCGCGCTCGATGCGCGCGCACGCGCCAGCCATCCTCGCCGCGAATGCCCGCGATGTTGAAGCCGCGCGCGCCCGCGGCCTGAGCGCGGCGCTGATCGAGCGGCTGGTCCTCAATGAGGCGCGGGTGGAGGCGATGGCCAAGGGCCTGGACGAGATCGCGCTGCTGCCGGATCCGGTCGGCCAGGTGATCGCCGCCTGGACGCGGCCGAACGGTCTTGCGATCGAGCGCGTGCGCACGCCCCTGGGCGTGATCGGCGTCATCTACGAATCGCGCCCGAACGTGACCGCGGACGCGGGCGCGCTCTGCCTCAAGGCCGGCAATGCGGCGATCCTGCGCTGCGGCTCCGAAAGCCTCACGTCCTCGACGGCGATCATGGCGAGTTTGCGCGAAGGCTTGGCCGCGGCGGGCCTCCCAGAGGCCGCCATCCAACTGGTGCCGACGTCCGATCGCGCCGCCGTCGGCGCCATGCTGCGGATGACCGAGTGGATCGATGTCATCGTCCCGCGCGGCGGCAAGTCTTTGATCGAGCGGGTGACGGCGGAGAGCCGGGTGCCGCTGTTCAAGCATTTGGAGGGCATCTGCCACACCTACATCCATGCCGAGGCCGATGCCGAGATCGCGCGCCGCGTCACCTTCAATGCCAAGATGCGCCGGCCCGGCATCTGCGGGGCGACAGAAACGCTGCTGGTCGACCGCGCCATTGCGCCCCAAGTGCTTCCGCCCATCCTCGACGATCTGATTCAGGCCGGCTGCGAGATCCGCGGCGATGCGGCAACGCAAGCGCTCGATGCCCGCGTGCGGCCGGCGAGCGATGCCGACTGGGATACGGAGTATCTCGACGCCATCCTGGCGGTGCGCATCGTCGACGACCTGGAGGCAGCGATCGCCCACATCCAGCGCCATTCCTCGCAGCACACCGAGGCGATCATCACCGCGGATGCGGGCGCGGCGGAAGCGTTCGTCAGCCGGCTCGACAGCGCCATCCTGCTCGTCAACGCCTCGACCCAGTTCGCCGATGGCGGTGAGTTCGGCATGGGGGCGGAGATCGGCATTGCGACCGGCAAGCTGCACGCGCGCGGCCCCGTCGGCGTCGAACAGCTGACCAGCTTCAAGTACATCGTCCGCGGCCACGGCCAGTGCCGCCCGTGAGGGGGCGGCGCCTCCGGTCCGGCTGTCGGCGAGGGCGTCTTTCGTGTTCATGATTGTCGGTAAGGCCCTCTGGCTGGTCGCCCGGCCCGGCAATATGCTTCTCCTGCTGCTGGCGATCGCGCTGGTCGCTCTCGCCTTCGACCGCCGCCGCTTCGGTGGCCGGCTGCTGGCGGGGACCGCAGCGGTGCTGGTGAGCGCCGCCGTTCTCCCGGTCGGCACGTGGCTGATCCAACCGCTCGAAGGGCGCTTCCCGGCGGTCCTGCCCGCGCGCGTCGATGGCATCGTCGTCCTCGGCGGCAGCATCGAGCCCACCATCACCGAGGCGCGCGGCCAGATCACGCTGAACGACTCGGCCGAGCGGTTGACGACGATGGTGGCGCTGGCCCAGCGCTATCCGGATGCGCGCGTCATTTTCAGCGGCGGCGCCGCAGCCGTGAACCTGCCGCCGGTGCGCGAGGCGGATCTGGTCCGCACCTGGCTCGAAGGTCTCGGTCTTGCCGTCGACCGCGTCGTGTTCGAGCGCGACTCCGCGACCACCTACGAAAATGCGCTGTTCAGTGCCCGCCTCGCTGAACCAAAGGCTGGCGAGACATGGCTGCTGGTGACCTCGGCCTGGCACATGCCGCGCGCGGTCGGTGTCTTCCGCGCTGTTGACTGGCCGGTCGTGCCCTACCCGGTCGATTTCCGCACGCCGCTTAACTTTTATAGCGTGTTCGCGAACCTCATCCTCGTCGACTGGGCGGTGAAGGAGTATGTTGGCTTGGTCGCCTACCGCCTGTCCGGCCGGTCGGCAGAATGGTTTCCGGCGCCGGCGCAGCCATGACTACGCTGCAAAGGGATGGCGGTACGGAGCGCACAAGCCCATCTCCTTGATGGGAACCCCGGGTTGACGGGACTCATGGCCCGGCCGGCTGACGTCCGCCCGCCACGCCGCTTGTTTTCCTCCTCTGCTCGAACAGGATCATGACCGCAGCGATCAGCGCCCTTCGCAACATCGCCATCATCGCCCACGTCGATCACGGCAAGACAACACTTGTCGACAAGCTGTTGAAACAGTCGGGCACGCTGTCCGCCCGTGCGGCCGAGCCGGACCGGGTGATGGACTCGAGCGATCTCGAGCGCGAGCGTGGCATCACCATCCTCTCGAAGAACACCGCCGTCACCTGGCAGGGCTTTCGCATCAACATCGTCGACACGCCGGGCCACGCCGATTTCGGCGGCGAGGTCGAGCGTGCTCTCTCCATGGTCGACTCCGTGCTGCTCTTGGTCGATGCCGTCGACGGGCCGATGCCGCAGACGACCTTCGTCACCCGTAAGGCGCTCGCCCGCGCCCTCAAGCCGATCGTCGTTGTCAACAAGGTCGATCGGCCGAGCGCGCGCCCCGACTGGGTGGTTGAGCAGACCTTCGAGTTGTTCGATCGATTAGGCGCCAGCGACGAGCAGCTGGATTTCCCGGTCATCTACGCGTCCGCGCTGGAGGGCTGGGCGAGCCTGCGCTCGGGTGACCGCGGCACCGACATGACGCCTCTTTTTCAGATCATCGTCGAGAAGGTGCCGCCGCCCGCCGTCGACGCCGCCGGACCGCTGCAGCTGCAGGTGAGCGCGCTCGACTATTCGAGCTATGTCGGCGTGATCGGCATCGGCCGCATCCGCCGCGGCCGCGTGCGCCGCAACACGGCCGTCGTCGTGTCCGGTGCGGAAGGCCCACGGCGCGGCCGGCTGCTGCAGGTGCTGGGGTTCCATGGCCTGGAGCGGGTCGAGCTGCCGGAGGCGGCAGCCGGTGACATCATCGCCTTCACTGGCATCGAGGACTTGAAGATCTCCGAGACCGTCTGCGATGCGGACGTCGTCGAGCCGTTGCCGCCGCTTACGATTGACGAGCCGACGCTGAGCATGACGTTTCAGGTCAACGACTCCCCTTTCGCCGGCCGCGAGGGCAAGTACGTCACCAGCCGGACGTTGCGCGAGCGCTTGGACGAGGAGCTGCTGCACAACGTCGCGCTCCGCGTCGAGCCGGCCGACAGCCCGGACAAGTTCAAAGTGTCGGGCCGCGGCGAGCTGCACCTCGCCATCCTCATCGAGACCATGCGCCGCGAGGGGTACGAGCTCGCCATCTCGCGCCCCGAAGTGATTCTAAAGACCGTCGACGGCGTCACGCGCGAGCCGTGGGAGACGCTCACTGTCGACGTCGAGGAGGCGCACCAGGGCGCGCTCATGCAGGCCCTGGGCGAACGGCGCGCCGAGCTTAAGGACATGGTGCCCGACGGCAAGGGCCGCGTCCGGCTCGACTACCTGATCCCGACCCGCGGCCTGATCGGCTTCCGCTCCGACTTCCTCACGCTGACGTCGGGCACGGGTGTCATGGATCACGCGTTCGAATGCTATGGCCCGCTCGTCGTAGGCGAGCTCGGCAAACGCACCAACGGCGCGCTGGTCTCGATGGCGACCGGCAAGGCGCTGGCGTACGCGCTGTTCAACCTGCAGGAGCGCGGCCGGCTGTTCATCGGCCACGGCGCCGAGGTTTACGAGGGGATGCTGGTCGGCATCCACACACGCGGCAACGACCTGTGCGTCAATCCTTTGAAGGCGAAGCAGCTCACCAACATCCGCGCCGCCGGCAGCGACGAGAACATCATCCTGGTGCCGAAAATCGAGACAACGCTCGAGTTCGCGCTCGAGTTCATCAATGCCGACGAGCTCGTCGAGGTGACACCCAAGTCGGTGCGCATCCGCAAGAAGTTCCTGAAAGAACTTGACCGCAAGCGCGCCTCGCGCGCTGCGTGAGGTGGGAGCAGATCAATCGGGAGCGTTCGGCAATGGCGGTAAGTAACCGACGATGCGGTCAATACCCGCGACGAAAGTCATGAAGCTCGCGGATATGTTTCGCTCACGATCGATGTAACGCGCAACGGCCCGGGCACCGCTCACCTTTTGGAACGCAGGTGCCAAGCGTGCGAGATCCTTGCTGGGTTTGGGAAGTGTGTCGGGGTTGCGGAACCGGGGCTTCTTGAGCCGGTCGGGTAACGTGGGGTCAGCGAAGGCCGCGGCGAGCGCCTCCGGGTCGCCGAGATACCAAGCCTCCAGTTCCTGGCAGGCAATGCGAATGAGTGCGTCTTCCCTCCCGCCATCTCGACACGACTTAAGGAGTTGGGTCTTCAATTCCTCACAACCACGATTGTCATTATCGATGATGATGACGAAACGCGCCCCCGGTTCGCGCCATGCTTTGAGCTTGCGCGGAATGCTTTTCATCAGGTCGCTCTTGCCTGCGTGCGGGACGCACTTGAAAAGCAGGCCCGGAAACGCCCGCGGAACCCAGATCTGAAGGAACTCCGCCATTGAGCGCTCTTCGACAAGAAAGACAAGGCGGCTCATGCCATTTGCGCTTCTTCGAAAAGCCCTTGGCGCCAGAGCGCACCGGGCTGATCACCTTCCGCAACGAGGCGCCGCAGCAGCTCTCTCTTGGATGCGCGATGGACGTTCGTGAAGCCGTCCTGCTTGACCAGCCAGTAGATCTCTTCGAGGTGGGTTGCATTCAGGAAATCCGGGGAATGTGTCGAAACGAACACCTGGCCGCCCCGTCGCGCGTAATCCCGGAACTCCTCGACGAGTTCGTCCATCAGCTGCGGGAATAGTTGGTTTTCGGGCTCTTCCACCGCGAGCAATGGATGCGGCCGCGGATCGTAGAGAAGAACGAGATACGCAAACATCTTGATCGTGCCATCGGAGACGTAGCGCGCAATAAAGGGGTCACGGAAACTTCCGTCCTGAAATCGCAGGACAAGGCGCCCATCCTCGGTTGACTTAGGCTCAACCTGCGACACGCCGGGCACCCGTTCCTTCATCTTATCCAGGATGCGGTCGAAAATGTCTCTGTGGTGCTCGAACAGGAACTGGGCGACTTGAGCGACGTTCTCGCCGTGCGTTGATAGGTGCTCCGCATATCCGAACTCGGCGCTCGGCCGGGCGTCAGAGATGTGGAAATCGGATATGTGCCAGTTTTCGATCAGGCTCCGGAACTCGGCGACGACACGGAACTCCTTGAACTGACCGAGCCCCTTGATGGCGAGCACCGATGGATCGTCGAGATCGTACTCCGCGCGCTCTTCCTTGGCGTCCCGCTGCCCATACGCAGACTCGTTGGTAATGGCGGTGCCGTGCCCACGCTTAAAATCGACGAAATGCCAAGGCTGACCGTGGCGTCCCCGCCGGTACTTCAGGAGTTCGCGGTCTACGCAGGGGCGCCCATCGTCAGCGGCGATTCTCAACGCATAGGTAATAAGCGGGCCGTCCGCCTCCCGAAACTTGACCGTAATGACGATCGGCCCCTTCTCGCCGCGGCTGACCAGTTCCTTGAATCCGCCCCTTCGGTTGACTGCCTGCACGACGTTCTGAGCGAGCGCATCCTTCAGAAATGAAAAAACGTCGAACAGCGTCGACTTGCCCGAGCCGTTGGCACCGATGACGACGGTGAGGCGCGGCAGGTCGATCAGCTTCGCCCGGCGAAACAGGCGATAGTTCTCGATCTCCAGCGCTTCGATTTGCATCGCCATGTGATACCTCAAATCAGCCGTTTCGACCGCGTCGGACCGATGACAGCAGAGCGCTGCCACCCGAGGTGCAAGATATCGTTCCCGCTTCCGACAAGGGTGGTCTCGAACCAGTTCGACTGCTGAATGTTAATGTGGCGTTGCCCTTTGTACCAGCAGGAGCGCGGCCGGCTGTTCATTGGCCACCGCGCCGAGGTCTACGAGTGGATGCTGGTTGGCATTCTAACCCGCTGCAACAACCTCTGCGTCGATCCGCTGAAGGCCAAGCAGCAGACCACCGTCCGCGGCGCTCAGATGGCGGGTGGGGGCGGGCCTTTTGCGTCCCCCTTCCCGGTGGCCTTGCGCTCGGGCGGCGGCGGATCGAGGCGGGCCGGCTTCGGCGGCTTCGGTCGGTCGTAGCTGCGCGGCGTCGGACCGTAGTGGTTGATCAGCCGGCGGTCGTCACGAAAATAGGGCCGCCGGTAGCAGGTGGCATCGGCAAGCGAGGCATAGCAGTAAACCGGCTCGTAGTCGGCAACACCTCGCTCGTACGCGGTCTCGTCGCCGCCACACGCGGTGAGCGCCACAGCGATCGCCGCCAGCACGGCACCTCTGCCAAGCCACGGCGCCCGTGCCCTCCAGCGCAGCAACACTGCGGCGGTGTTCACTGGTTGACGTCAACGACGACGCGGCCACGCACCTGACCCTTGAGGATCTGGTCCGCCATTGCCGGTACCTCGCCCAAGCCCACGACCTTGACCATCGTATCGAGTTTCTCGAACGGCAGGTCGGTCGCAAGCCGGGACCACGCCGCCAACCGCCGCTCCAACGGGCAGGTGGCGGAGTCGATGCCCAACAGGTTGATGCCACGCAGGAGGAACGGGATAACGGTGCTACTGAACGCGATACCGCCGGCATTGCCGACCGAAGCGCAGCTCGCCCAGTAGGCGAGGCTTCCGAGCAGGCTGCCGAGTGTCTGACCGCCGACGTTGTCGATCGCACCGGACCAGCGCTCGGGTCCCAGCGGCCCCGTGGGCGGCGTTTCCAATTCCTTGCGGTCGACGATCGTCGTGGCGCCGAGTTCGCGCAAGTACGCATGCGTCTCGGTGCGCCCCGTGGCGGCGGCAACACGGTAGCCGAGCCGGCCCAGGACCGCGGTCGCGATGCTGCCGACGCCGCCGGCGGCACCGGTGATCAGCACTTCGCCCTTGTTCGCGGGCTTGAGGCCGTGTTCTTCGAGCGCCATGATCGCCAGCATGGCCGTAAAGCCAGCGGTGCCGATCGCCATCGCCTGGCGCGGCGTCAGGCCCTGGGGCAACGGCACCAGCCAGTCGGCCTTGACCCGAGCCAGCGTCGCATAGCCGCCCCAGTGGATCTCGCCGACGCGCCAGCCGGTCAGGATCACCGCATCGCCCGGCTTGAAGCGCGCCGACTGGGACTTCTCGACGGTGCCGACAAAATCGATGCCCGGCACGTGCGGATAGCTGCGCACGAGCTTGCCCAGGCCTTTCAGCACCAGGCCGTCCTTGTAGTTGAGGTCGGAGAACTGCACCCGCACCAGCACATCGCCCGCGGGCAGCGCATCGGCGCGCAAGGTTTCGACGTTGGCGACGATTTTTCCTTCCTGCTGCGCGATAACGAGCGCGCGGAAGCTCTCTTGTTCGGCCATGCCACCCTACCCGATGCCGCGATCCGCCGCCTCGCCCCGTTCGAAGCCGCGCCCGCGTGGTGATGTTTTCTCTGGCATTGTCGCGCAAAGCCGTTACGCGCGTCAATTGTATTGATCCGAAATTGAATGCAAATTGCGCGAAAGTGACGGCCGGTCGTGAAGGCAGCCGCGGGCGCCGGCATCGCTTGCGCGGCGTTGGATGCCGTGTCGACGTTCTGCCAGCCTTCGCAGGGCGGAGCGAGAGCGAAGCCTAACGCGCGTGCGAACGTGTCTCCGTGTCGAGTGCGAACACGTTGACCGGCGTCTGCCGGCCGCGCACCGTCACTTCGCCGATCGGCCGGCTGCGCACCTCCATGCCGGCGGCCGTCAATGTCTGTTCGGTGGCGAGCACATAGGTGCCGTAGCTCTTGTTGAGCTGTTCCAGCCGGGCGGCGATGTTCACCTCGTCGCCGTAGACGGTGAAGATCAGCCGCGTTTCGGTGCCGACGGCGCCGGAAACGAGCCGGCCGGTGTTGATGCCGCAGCGGGTTTTCAGCTGCAGATCGGGGCCGAACCGCTCGGCCGCGACCAGATCCTGGATCGCCAGCGCCGTTTTCACCGCGGCCGCCGCATGATCAGCCAAGGGCCGCGCGGTGTTGAACGTGATCATGATCGCATCGCCCAGGAACTGGTTGATGACGCCGCCGTTGCGCTCGATCACTTCGGCCACCTTGGCGAAATAGGCGTTCAGCGTCGCCATCAGCACATCGGGCGCGAGCCGCTCGGAAATCGTCGAGAAGCCCTCGATGTCGCAGAACAGCACGCTCGCCGTCTTCACCTCGCCGTCGCCCGGGCGGATGGCAACATCGGCGGTGGCGACGCGGTCGGCCACCTCCGGCGCAACGAAACGGGTCAGGTCGCGCGCCACCGTCGCGTCGGCAACCGCCTGACGCAACATCCGCCGCGCCCGGACAAGCGCGACCGCCAGCACAAAGGTCACCAGCAGGATTGCGATGATCTTGTCGACCTCGGCGCCGATCAGAACCCAGTTGCCGGTCAGGTAGGCGACGTAATCGCGCGTGATTGGCGGCGGTTCTGCACTGGTAAGCGCGTAGCCGACCAGCACGGTCCAACCGACGGCTGCCGACAGGCCAGCGGCCACCACGTAGATGGGATCGAAGCGCAGGGCCCTGAGCGCGATCAGGATGAACGCATAGAGGAACGTCGGCGCCTTCAAGGAGAACGGCGCCGGCTGCATGTACTGAATGTGGAAGCTCCAGATCAGCCCCATCAGGAGCGCCATATCGATCACGACGCCGACGATCAGGACCCAGCCTGGCATCAGGCGGCGGTGCGTCAGGACAACCCGCACCGCGCCGACAAGAAGGAAGGCGCCGAGGACATACGGCACCGGGCGAAACGGAGTGCCGAGCGAGGTTTTCGGCGAAAGCGTATACAAGGCGAAGAAGAAGGCCACCAAGCCGAGCTGAAACCAGCCGATCAGGACCTCCGCCTGACGCTCCTGGTCGGCAATGGCTGCGCGAATGCGCACCGGCAGCAGGTGTTGGCCGGGACTACCCAGGAGGTATCGCACGACGTTCACGGACACGAGCTTACGCCTCCCCGAAAGTGCCCTCTGTCGGATCCGCGCCGCCGGCCGCGCCGGTACATTCGTTGATTCACGACTCGAGCGCGCGTCGGACCGACAGTCAAGCTCCTAACCCGACAAGCCCACGCGCGAACGACTGCGGATCGAAGGCCTGCATGTCATCCATGCCCTCACCGGCACCGACGGCGTAGACCGGCAAACCGAATCGGTCGGCCAGCGCCACTACCACACCTCCTTTCGCCGACCCGTCGAGCTTCGTGACGACAAGGCCGGTCACGTTCACCATGTCACGGAAAACCTCGACTTGGTTGTGCGCGTTCTGGCCGACGGCTGAGTCGATGACCAGGATACAGTCGTGCGGCGCCTTCGGATCATGCTTCTGCAGGACGCGGACGATCTTTTGCAGCTCCGCCATCAGGTGCGCCTTGTTCTGCAGCCGGCCGGCGGTGTCGATCAGCAGCACATCCGCCCGCTCCGCCTGCGCCAACAGCATCGCATCAAAGGCGAGGCTGGCGGAGTCGGCGCCGGGCGGCCGGGTCAGCACCGGGCAGCCGATGCGGTCGCCCCAAATCTGCAATTGCTCGATGGCGGCGGCACGAAAGGTGTCGCAAGCGGCCAAAATCACCTTCAGCCCAAGGCGGTGAAACAACCGGCCGAACTTGGCGATCGTCGTCGTCTTGCCGGATCCGTTGACGCCGCAGACCAAGATCACGTGCGGCTTGTGCGCGTCGCTGAGCGCAATCGTTTGCGCGACCGGCACCAGGATCTCGGCGATCGTTTCGGCCAAGACGGCGCGGATCTCGTCCGCGCCAACTTCCTGATTGAAGCGCGCCTTGGCGAGCCTTTGGGTGACCACGGCCGCCGTCTTGACGCCGAGATCGGCCCTGATCAGGAGCTCCTCCAGCTCCTCCAGCGCCTCGTCATCGAGCCGGCGCTTGCCGAACAGCTCGCCGATCCCGGTCGTGAGCTTGGCCGACGATCTCGATAGGCCGTGACGCAGGCGGACTGCCCAGCCGGCGTCTTCGGTTTCGGAAGCTTGCGGTCCGGTCATGCCGCTCGCTCGCCGATCAGGTGGTCATCCTCGGTGCCGATCATCCGTGCGGCAACGATGCTGCCGGGTGCAGCTTCAAAGCGCAGGCGCACGGGCGCAAACTGCGGGCAGCGGCCGCGGCCGTCGGTCTCGACCAGGATTTGGTCGACGGCGCCGACCCGGCTGGCGAGAAACGCTTTCGACAGCGCACGGCCGAGCGCACGCAGCCGCCTGGCCCGCTCCTCGCGGACCGCACGCGGGACCTGCGGCATGCGCGCAGCCGGCGTACCTTCGCGTGGGGAATAAGGAAACACATGCAGGCGTGCGAGGCCAAGCGCAGCGGCGCCCGCAAGCGTGTCGGCGAACATCGCCTCCGTCTCGGTCGGGAAGCCCGCGATCAGGTCGGCGCCGAAGGCGATCTCGGGCCGCAGGCGGCGCGCCCGCTCGACCACCGCGAAGACATCGCCGCGGATGTGCCGGCGCCGCATGCGCTTCAGCACCAGGTCATCCATCGCCTGCAGGCTCAAGTGCCAGTAGGGCAGCAGGCGCGGCTCGTCCGCGAGTGCCGCGAACAGATCCGGATCGATCGCCGCCGGATCGAGGGTGGAGAGCCGCAAGCGCGGCAGATCCGGAACGGCGCGGAGGATTTGACGCACGAGTTGGCCCAGCGTCACCCGTTCGCCGGTGAGATCGGCACCATAGGAGCAGAGATCGATGCCGGTCAGCACGACTTCGCGATAGCCGCGCTCGACCAGCAGCCGCACCTGGTGCACCACCTGCGTAGGCGCGATGCTGCGGCAGGGCCCGCGCGTTGTCGGCACGATGCAAAAGGTGCAGTGATGGTCGCAGCCGGTCTGCACCTGGGCGAAGGCGCGGCTGCGGCCGTCGAGGCCGTAGACCAGCGGCTGATCGACCTTCGGCGCCGCACCCACGTCGCCCACCGCCAGCGCCTGATCACGGCGCGCCAGCACCGCCGCGTCCAGCTTCTCCCGGTTTCCGAGCACCCGGTCCACCTCCGGCATGCGGGCGAACGCCTCCGGCGTGAGCTGGGCCGCGCAGCCGGTGACGATGATCGGTCGCTCTGGGTGCTGCCGGCGCAGCCGGCGGATCGCCTGGCGCGCCTGGCGGACTGCCTCAGCCGTCACGGCGCAGGTGTTGACGACGAGCGCGTCGCCGAGCCCGGCGGCGGCGCCGGCGTGGCGGATGACTTCGGACTCCAGCGCGTTCAGCCGGCAGCCGAAGGTGATGACCTCGGGCGGCGGGCTGGCCGTCACGGCTGTTCCGCTGCGCACAGCCAGGCGGACGGCAGGCTGCCGCTGAAAGTCGTTGCCACCGGACCGGTCAAACAGACGGTCCCGTCGGCCCGCCAGTCCACCTGCAGGGAGCCGCCATCCATCACGATTTCGACCGTGCGCTCGCTCAAACTCCGCCGCGCGGTGGCAACGGCGGCGGCGCAGGCACCGGTGCCGCAGGCGCGCGTAATGCCGGCGCCGCGCTCCCAGACACGTACCCGCAAGGTGCCACGTCTCAACACCTGCACGACCTCGACATTGGTGCGCTCGGGAAACAGCGGGTGATGCTCGATCAAGGGACCGAGCTCGGCCAGCGGCACCGCGTCCGCGTCGGCAACGAAGAACACAACGTGCGGGTTGCCGACTGAAACCGCAACGCCGTCGCGCAACACCCCCGCGGTGATGTCGAGGTGCAGGGTGTCGTGGGCTTCGGCCAAGGGGATGGCTTGCCAGTCGGTCCTGACCAGGCCCAAATCGACGCTGATGTTGCCGCCTGCAGCCGGGTGCGCGTGAATGAGCCCGGCCGCCGTCTCCAGGCCGATCCCGGCTGCGGCGCCTTGTTGCATCAACAGCGCGGCGACGCAGCGGGCGGCATTGCCGCAGGCTCTGGCCTCGCCGCCGTCGGCGTTGAAGATGCGCATAAAGGCGTCCGCTTCCGTCACCGTCGGCCGCTCGATCACGATCAGCTGATCGCAGCCGACCCCTTGCCGTCGATCGGCGATCGCCCGCGCCAGCCTCGGCGCTATCGCGGTCGGCCGCCCGCGGGCGTCGATGACGACGAAATCGTTGCCGAGCCCATGCATCTTGGTGAAGGCGAGCGCATCCATGCCCCTTCTAATAGGCACCGGCCGACGTGAAGTCCACGCGCTTTGCCGCCGCGCCCGATCTGCAATGCCGTCGCTCCTGTTCTTGACTTGCGGCGGCGCCCTCCATATTGTCCCCGGTCTTTCCGACCGGGTGCAGCGGCATGGCAGATCGGGTGCTGCCGTGTGCCCGGCTTTTTGTTTATCGATGAACGGAGCGGGTACGCGCGTGTTCGAGGGGTTGAGCGAACGACTGGGCGGAATCTTCGATCGCCTGCGCAAGCGGGGCGCGCTCACGGAGTCGGACGTCACCGACGCGCTGCGGGAGGTGCGCATCGCCCTCCTTGAGGCGGACGCAGCGCTGCCGGTGGTCAAGGACTTCATTGCCAGCATCCGCGCCCGCGCCGTCGGCCAGGAGGTGCTGCGCAGTGTTACGCCGGCGCAGATGGTGGTCAAGATCGTCCACGACGGCCTGATCGACATGCTCCGCGGCGCAGCCGAGGACGAGAAGCTGCGCGTCGGCGAGGGCGCAGGCATCAACACCGCAGGCGCGCCGCCAGTGAGCGTAATGCTGGTCGGCCTGCAGGGCTCGGGCAAGACGACAACCGCCGCCAAGCTCGCGCTGCGTCTGAAGAAACGCGAGCGCAAGCGCGTCCTCATGGCCTCGCTTGACGTCTACCGGCCGGCGGCGCAGCAACAGCTTGCCGTACTTGGCGAACAGACGGACATTCCGGTCCTGCCGGTGGTGGCCGGCCAGGCTCCGGTGGCGATCGTCGAGCGCGCACTTGATACGGCCCGCCGCCAGGGCTTCGATGTCGTGATTCTCGATACCGCCGGCCGGCTCGCGGTTGACGAGGCGATGATGGCGGAGGCGGCGGCGGTCAAGGCCACCGCGCGCCCGGTCGAGACCATCCTCGTCGCCGATGCCCTGACCGGTCAGGACGCGATCACGGTCGCGCGGTCCTTCAACGAAAAGGTGGGCGTCACGGGCATCATCCTGACCCGCGTCGACGGCGATGCCCGCGGTGGCGCCGCGCTTTCCATGCGCGCGGTCACCGGCTGCCCGATCCGTCTCGTCGGCGTCGGCGAGAAGCTCGATGCGCTGGAGACTTTCCAGCCCGACCGGATCGCCGGTCGCATCCTCGGCATGGGCGACGTTGTCGGCCTCGTCGAGCGGGCGGCGGAAGTGATCGAGCGCGAGGACGCCGAGAAGCTCGCGAAGAAGCTCGTCAAAGGCGAGTTCACGCTGGAGGACATGTCGCAACAGTTCCGCCAGCTGCGCAAGATCGGTGACGTCAAGGGGCTTTTGGGCATGCTGCCCGGCATCGCCAAGATGAAAAAGCAGATCGACGATGCGAAGATCGACGACGGGCTGCTGGCGCGCCAGGAAGCGATCATCTTGTCGATGACGGTTCAGGAACGGCGCAATCCGAAGGTGCTCAATGCCTCGCGGCGGCGCCGGATCGCGGCGGGATCGGGCACCACGGTGCAGGACGTCAACCGGCTCTTGAAACAGCACCAGCAGATGAGCGAAATGATGAAGAAGGTTGGCAAGATGGGCCGGCGCGGCCTGCTGCCCGGTGGCAAGCTGCCGCCGGGGCTGCTGCCGCCCGCATCGTTCCGGTAATGCGCGGTTTTTGGCGAGGCTTGAGATGAGGAATGGATCGACGGTATGGCACTGAGAATTCGTTTGGCACGGGGTGGCGCGAAGAAGCGCCCGTTCTATCGCATTATTGTCGCCGACTCGCGCAGCCCGCGCGACGGCCGGTTCATTGAGGTGCTGGGCACCTATGATCCGATGCTGCCCTCAGACCGTCCGGATCGCGTCGTATTGAAGACGGAGCGGGTCGAGTACTGGCTTGGCGTCGGTGCCCAACCGAGCGAACGGGTGGCGGTCTTCTGCGCGCGGGCGGGCCTGATGACCCTGCCGGAGCGCCCCGAACAGACGCTGAAACCGCAGCCGAAGAAGAAGGCGCAGGCGCGCCTGCAGGCCGCGGCAGCAGCGCCCGCGGGCTAACCGCTGAAGCATCGGACCGACGGAGCAGATCGCGCGATGGCCGGGGAACAGACGGAGCGGCAACCAGCGGGCCCGCCGCGGGTGTGCGTCGGCGCGATCGCGGGTGCGCGCGGCCTGAACGGTGAAGTTTGGGTGCGCAGCTTCACGGCCGTGCCGGAGGACGTTGCAGCTTATGGGCCGGTCAGCGACGCGGCGGGTGCGCGTCGTTTCACGCTCACGGTCGTCGGCCATGGGTCCGGCGGCGTCATCGCCCGGATCGAGGGCATCGCCGACCGGACGGCGGCCGAGGCTGTGAAGGGCACCGAGCTGTTCGTCGACCGCGCGGCTCTGCCTGTTCCTGCCGAGGACGAGTTCTACTTTGCCGACCTGATCGGGCTCACGGCCGAGCGCGCGGACGCGAACGACGAAACGGCGCGCCTGATCGGTCGGGTGGATGACGTGCACGATTTCGGCGCCGGCGCCGTTCTGGAGGTCACGTTGGCACAAGGGGGCGCGGCGATGGTGCCGTTTACGCGCGAAGCCGTCCCGTCGGTCGATCTCGCGCACGGCCGGGTGCTGATCGCGCCGTTGCCAGGCTTGTTCGCACCGGTTGCGGATGCCGAGAGCGTGGAGGCGTAGGTGACGGCCCTGACCGCGCGCCCATGGCAGGCTGTTGTGCTGACATTGTTCCCGGAGATGTTTCCCGGCCCGCTTGGGCTGTCCCTTGCCGGCCAGGCGCTCAGGACCGGCATCTGGGCGCTGGAAACGGTGGACATCCGCGCCTTTGCACGCGATAAGCACCTCTCGGTCGACGATGCGCCCTACGGCGGCGGGCCGGGCATGGTGTTGCGGCCAGACGTCGTCAACGCAGCGATTGGCGAGGTGCGCGCGTTGGCACCTGAGCTGCCCCTTGTCCATCTGACGCCGCGCGGGCGCAGGCTCGATCAGGGCCACGTGCAGGCGCTTGCTTCCGGGCCGGGCGTGATCCTCCTGTGCGGCCGCTATGAGGGCATTGACGAGCGGGTGCTCGAAGCGTGGCAGCCGGACGAGATCAGCCTTGGCGATTTTGTGCTTTCCGGCGGCGAACCAGCGGCGACCGCGATGATCGACGCCTGCGTCCGGCTCCTTCCCGGTGTGGTTGGTGCCGCGCAGTCGTTGCACGAGGAGAGCTTCGAGAACGGCCTGCTTGAGTATCCGCAGTACACGCGTCCGCGGGTGTGGCAGGACCGGGAAGTGCCGGCGATCCTTTTGTCCGGCCATCACGCCTGGATCGAGGCATGGCGCCGGGCCGAGGCGGAGGCGATGACGCGGGCGCGCCGCCCGGATCTATGGTCAGAGTATCTGCGGCGCCCCCGATGCGCGGCAGATGCGTTGGCCGCCCCGACAGTCGATGAGTGAATGAGCAAGGCGAACGGCAATGAACATGATTGAAGAGCTGGAAAAAGAGCAGATCGAGAAGCTCAGCGCGGAGCGGGCGATCCCGTGGTTTGCGCCGGGCGATACCGTTCGCATCAAGGTCAAGGTCGTCGAGGGAACGCGTGAGCGCGTCCAGGCCTTCGAGGGCGTGTGCATTGCGCGCCGCAACCGCGGCCTCAATTCCTCGTTCACGGTGCGCAAGATCTCCTACGGTGAGGGGGTGGAACGGGTGTTCCCGCTGTACTCGCCGAACGTCGCCGGCATCGAGGTCGTGCGCCGCGGCGACGTCCGCCGCGCCAAGCTTTATTACCTGCGCAACCTTCGCGGCAAGAAGGCGCGCATCTCCGAAAAGACGGACGGCTTCGTCGCCAAGCTTGATGCGGCCGAGCGCACGGCAGCGGCCCAGGCGAAGGCCGGTCAGGCAGCGGCGGCGCCGGAACCAGAACCAGCCGCGACCGAGTGAGGCATCACACAGGACGATGAGCAAGCCGCGCACGGTGTTTGACAAGATCTGGGATGCGCACCTGGTCGACCGGCAACCGGACGGCACCTGCCTCATCTATATCGATCGTCATCTGGTGCATGAGGTGACCAGCCCGCAGGCCTTCGAAGGCCTGCGCGCGGCGGGCCGGACGGTGCGAAGGCCGGATGCCACGCTGGCCGTTGCCGATCACAACGTGCCGACCACCGACCGCGCGCAACGCATCGCCGATGAGGAGTCGCGCATCCAGATCGACACGCTGGCGCGCAACTGCGAGGCGTTCGGCATCGAATACCTGCCGATGACCGACATGCGCCAGGGCATCGTCCATATCATCGGCCCGGAGCAGGGCTTTACGCTGCCAGGGATGACGATCGTCTGCGGAGATTCGCATACCTCGACGCACGGCGCGTTCGGCGCACTCGCGTTCGGCATCGGCACCTCCGAGGTCGAGCACGTGCTGGCGACCCAGACTCTTTTGCAGAAGCCGGCCAAGAACATGCGTGTCAGCGTCACCGGTGGCTTGGCGTTCGGGGTGACGGCGAAGGATCTCATCCTCGCCATCATCGGCACCATCGGCACCGCCGGCGGCACCGGTTACGTCATCGAGTATGCCGGCGACGCGATCACGGGCTTGAGCATGGAAGGCCGGATGACGGTTTGCAACATGTCGATCGAAGCGGGCGCACGCGCCGGCCTGATCGCGCCCGACGAGACAACCTTCCGCTTTCTTGCCGGCCGGCCGATGGCCCCGAAGGGCGAGGCCTTGGAGCAGGCGGTCGCCTACTGGAGGACCCTGCCGTCCGATCCCAACGCGGCCTACGACAAAGAGGTGGCGATCGACGCTGCCGCGATCGCGCCGCTCGTTACCTGGGGCACCAGCCCGGAAGATGTCGTGGCGGTCACTGGCCGGGTGCCCGATCCGCGCGCTGCCGCCTCGGCCGGCAAGCGCCAGGCGATGGAGCGCGCGCTCGCCTACATGGGCCTAGACGCCGGAACGCCGGTGCAGGACATCCGTATCGATCGCGTCTTCATCGGCTCTTGCACGAACGGCCGGATCGAGGACCTGCGCGAGGCGGCAAAAGTCGTCAACGGCCGCCGGGTGGCGGACGGTGTCGGCGCCATGGTGGTGCCGGGGTCGGGCTTGGTGAAGCGGCAGGCGGAAGCGGAAGGCCTCGATCGCGTCTTCCGCGCTGCCGGCTTCGAGTGGCGGGAGCCCGGCTGCTCGATGTGTCTCGCCATGAACGCCGACCGGCTTGAGCCCGGCGAGCGCTGCGCATCGACCTCGAACCGCAACTTCGAGGGCCGGCAAGGGCGCGGCGGTCGCACGCACCTGATGGGACCGGCGATGGCCGCCGCGGCGGCCGTGACCGGCCGGCTCACCGATGTGCGGGAGTTGCTGCGCTGAGGTGTACGGCTGATCGCAGGGTGATACCATGGGCGTAAATGCGATAGTGCCACCCCTTGGTAAGTTCCGCCGCTTTGGCGCTGTCGGACCCGCTTACGAGATTCTTCGCGTCGCGAAAGAACTCGAAAATGGCGACGCGCTGTTGCGCGTTCGTGTTCTCGAGTCGGGAGAGGAAGTGGATTATCTTCGCTCGCACGCGCTCGAAGATCCCGAGGCGGATTGATGTTTGCGATCGCGTTCGACTTGGTGGTCAAGCAAACGGAGGCGAGCCATCCGCGTGGGGTCGCGCAGGCCTATCAGGATATCGCCAATGAGCTCGGTCAGTTTGCCTTTAGTCGGGTCCAGGGGAGCGTCTACATTACCCAGAGTGACGATCTGGCAAACTTGTTCAGGGCGATCATGGCCCTAAAGGCGCTCCCGTGGTTTCCCGCTTCAGTCCGTGACATCAGGGCCTTCAAGGTCGAACACTGGTCCGATTTCACGAGCGTTATTAAATCCTGAGCCACAGGCTGGCCACCGCCATGACTCCTTTCACGACACTCACCAGTATCGCCGCCCCGCTGCCGATGATGAATGTCGATACCGACATGATCATCCCCAAGCAGTTTTTGAAAACGATCAAGCGCTCAGGCCTGGGCGCGGGGCTGTTCTTCGAACTGCGCTTCAATGATGCCGGCCACGAAATCGGCGACTTCGTGCTTAACCGTCCCCCCTATCGGCACGCCGCCATTCTGATCGCGGGCGAGAACTTCGGCTGCGGCTCATCGCGTGAACACGCGCCGTGGGCGCTGTTGGACTTCGGCATCCGCTGCATTATCGCGCCCTCGTTCGCCGATATCTTTTACAACAACTGCTTCAAGAATGGCATCCTGCCGGTGGTGCTTGCGAAGGCGGATGTCGATGCCTTGACCGCGCTCGTCTCCGAACAACCGGAGGTCGTGATCAGCATCGATTTGCCAGTACAAACGGTTCAGGCGCCGGGCCTTGCGCTCATGCGTTTCGAAATCGACCCTTTCCGCAAGCACTGCCTGTTGCACGGGCTTGACGATATCGGCCTGACGATGCAGAAAGCCGCAGCGATCGATTCGTTCGAGGGTCGCCAACGGGCGCAGTGTCCTTGGCTTTTCCGCTGACGAACGGCCGCATCGCTTCTCCCGTTTAATTGCGGCGGCCGGAGGAATCCAGATGGACAGCGGCAAGACGCTTCTGATTCTCGCCGGCGACGGGATCGGCCCGGAGGTCATGGCCGAGGTCCGGCGTCTCATCGAATGGCTGGAGCGCAAGCGGGCCGTCGGCTTCTGTGTCATCGAAGGTCTTGTCGGCGGCTGTGCGATCGATGCCCACGGCGTGCCAATTGACGAGGCGACGATGGCAGATGCCCTGGCTGCCGATGCGGTTCTGTTGGGCGCGGTCGGCGGGCCGAAGTGGGATGACCTGCCGTTCGAGCGCAAGCCGGAGCGGGGCCTGCTGCGGCTGCGCAAGGATCTGGAGCTGTTCGCAAATCTGCGCCCGGCGGTGGTGTTCAACGCACTCGTTGACGCCTCTCCCTTGAAGCCGGAGCTGGTGCGCGGCCTCGACATCATGATCGTGCGCGAGCTTACCGGCGGGATCTATTTTGGCGAGCCACGCGGTATCGAGACGCTCGCCGACGGCAGCCGCCGCGGCGTCAACACGCAAGTCTATACGACTGAGGAAATCCGCCGCGTCGCCCGCGTCGCCTTCGAGATCGCCGCCCGCCGCCGCCGCCGAGTTTGTTCTGCCGACAAGGCGAACGTGATGGAGTCGGGCGTGCTGTGGCGCGAGGAGGTACAGCGCCTGCATGACGAAGCATTCCCCGACATCGAGCTCACGCATATGTACGCCGACAATTGCGCCATGCAGCTTGTGCGCAATCCGTCGCAGTTCGACGTCGTCGTCACCGACAACCTGTTTGGCGACATCTTGTCGGACGAAGCGGCGATGCTGACCGGCTCGCTCGGCATGCTGCCCTCGGCCTCGCTGGGCGCCGCTGATGCGCACGGCCGCCGCCGCGCCCTCTACGAGCCGGTGCACGGCAGTGCTCCCGATATTGCGGGCAAGGGGATCGCCAATCCGCTTGCGGTCATCTTGAGCTTCGCGATGTGCCTGCGCCTGTCGCTCGACCGCGCCGCCGATGCGCACCTGATCGAGGCGGCCGTTGAGCGCGTGCTCGATGGCGGCCTGCGCACGGCGGATATCATGCAGGCGGCCAAGGCGCGGATCTCGACCCGAGTGATGGGCGAGGCGATCATCCGCGAGCTCGACAAGATCGCGGCGTGACGCGCTGGCGGGGACGTCAATCCGGCCCTTTTTCCCCCTCCCCCAACCCCCTCCCGCAAGGGGAGGGGGGAACAAGGGCGCCCTCTCTTCTGTCCCCTCCCATTAAGGACAGGGGGTGATGCCGGAAGGGCCGCTTCTTCTGCCCCCCTCCCCTTGCGGGAGGGGTTTCAATGGGGCCTTGTTGCGGCACGATTGGATGGAGGTGCGGTGATGGGATACAGGGTTGCGGTGGTCGGTGCTACGGGCAACGTCGGCCGCGAAATGTTGACGACTCTGGCTGAGCGCGATTTCCCCGCGCGCGAGGTGGTGGCGCTCGCGTCCGAGCGTTCGGTCGGAGCCGAAGTCTCCTTCGGTGAGGCCGCGACACTCAAGGTCCAAAACCTGGCGGACTTCGACTTCCGCGGCATCGACATCGTGTTGTCCTCGCCGGGTGCCAAGGTCTCGCAGGTATTCAGCCCGAAGGCAGCGGCAGCCGGTGCCGTCGTCATCGACAACACCTCCTTCTTCCGCATGGATCCAGACGTGCCCTTGGTGGTGCCGGAGGTGAACCGGGACGCACTCGCCGGCTACCGCAAGCGCGGCATCATCGCCAACCCGAACTGCTCGACCATCCAGATGGTGGTCGCGCTCAAGCCGCTGCACGACTTGAGCCGCATCCGCCGTGTCGTCGTTGCGACGTACCAGTCGGTCTCCGGCGCCGGCAAGGATGCGATGGACGAGCTGTTCAACCAGACCCGAGGCATTTTCGTCAACGAACCGGCGCACCGGCACCAGAAGAAGTTCACCAAGCAGATCGCGTTCAACGTCATCCCGCACATCGACGTCTTCATGGAGGACGGCTCGACCAAGGAAGAGTGGAAGATGGCGGCCGAGACGCGCAAGATCCTCGACCCCGATATCAAGGTCATCGCGACGTGTGTGCGGGTGCCGGTGTTCATCGGCCATGCCGAGGCGGTGACGGTCGAGTTCGAGCGGCCGATTACGGTGGAAGCGGCGCAAGCCGCGCTGCGCGCGGCGCCGGGAGTGAGCGTGATCGACTATCGCGCCGACGAGGGCTACGTCACGCCGGTCGAATGCGTGGGCGAGGATGCGGTCTACGTCAGTCGCCTGCGCAAGGACCCGACGGTCGAGAGCGGCCTGAGCTTCTGGTGCGTCTCCGACAACCTGCGCAAGGGGGCGGCGCTCAACGCCGTGCAGATTGCCGAAGAGCTGGTCCGCGCCAACATGCTCAAGGTGGCGTGACGGCGGTCGCGTCGGGGCCTGATGGGGCGCATGCCCCTCCGGTCCCCGACTTCGCGACCCAGCCCTTACGCCGCGCGGACCTCGTGGACGAAGCGACCGACGCGACCTCAGCCGAGGCATTGACGGTGACGCTCGGCCTCGCCGGCGGCGCTATGGGTCATGGCATGGTGTGCGACTGCGCCATCATGGGCAGTCACTCTCGCTGCAGTGAGGCTCCCGACGGTCGAGCATGAATGGCCCGTTTACACTTATCGGGTGCGCCCGACCATCGTATCGGCAAAGGGTATCGCGTCGGTTAACGGTACGTCCGGTGGCTTGACGTCGAAAACGCCCGTTCGAGCGCGCAGCCCTAACTTGTCACGGCATCAACGCGGGATTACGGTATCGCAGTGCAAAAACCGGAAGAGAGGAGGGAAAGAACCATGCCCAAGACAGCCCGGCCGCGCCGCAGCATGCTGTATATGCCGGGATCCAACGTGCGCGCGCTCGACAAGGCTCGCAGCCTGCCCGCGGATGCGCTCATCCTCGATCTCGAGGACTCCGTTGCGCCGGACCAGAAGGAGACCGCGCGCGTCAACGTCTGCGAGGCGGTCAAGGCCGGCGGCTACGGAATGCGGGAGATCCTGGTGCGCGTCAACGGCCTCGCGACTCGCTGGGGCTTCGATGACATCGCGCTGGCATCGAAGTGCGGCGCCGACGCGCTGTTGCTGCCGAAGGTCGAGAGCGCCGACGCGATCCGGCAGATGGAAGCGATCATGCGGGCAAACGGCGCGCCGGACAAAATGGCCATCTGGGCGATGATGGAGACGCCCCGCAGCATTCTTGAATCGCAGCGGATTTCCGAGGCGACGCCGCGTATGGGCGGCCTCGTCATGGGCACTTCAGATCTCGCCAAGGAGCTCGATTGTGCGCACACGCACGAACGCCTGCCGATGATTACGTCGTTGGGCTTGTGCCTGCTGGCGGCCAGGGCCTCTGGCCTCGCGATCCTGGACGGCGTCTATCTCGACTTGGCCGACGAGGACGGGTTCGCCTTTTCCTGCCGACAAGGCGCCGAACTCGGCTTCGACGGCAAAACACTCATCCATCCGAAGCAGGTCGGCCCCTGCAACAAGGTATTCACGCCGAAGGAATCCGACGTCGCCTGGTCGCGCAAAATCATCGTTGCGCACGCGGAAGCAGCGGAGCGGGGTGCCGGCGTCTGCGTCGTCGATGGCCGCTTGATCGAAAACCTTCACGTGGAGAGCGCACAACGCCTTGTCGCGATGGCTGAGGCGATCACCAAAATGGAGGCCGAAGCGGCAGCGTGAACGCACCGTGCCGACCCAAGGCGGCTGCTATGCAAGACGTGCAATGTTGCAATGCGAAAATCGCGCTTACATTATCATGCCTCTGGCACTACCTTTCCCCCGAGCGTTAGTGCAGAGCGCTTTCCGCTCCGGTGGTATCGGCGGTGCTCGCGCCTTTTTTCGAGCAGCCGCTCTTGTTTCGGCCAGATTTGTGCGAGGAACGAACAATGACGTGGGATGAGAGGATTTCGAGGACGGCCCCATACGCTGCCGTCGCGATCGCCTTCCTCATAACGCTGATGACATTTGGCGCCTACTTTCAGTAGGCCGCGACCGCGAACACGACATTCGCGACCGCTTGCGCGTCGGCGAACTCCAAGACGGGGAACCTTCGGGTTCCCCGCTTTCATTCAGGCGGAGGCGGCCTACAGGTAATTGACGAGGCTCAACTGGCGGATGCGGGCAACGGCCTGATAAGAGGCCTCAAGCGCACGCGAGTCGTCGAGCAGCCGGGTAATGGTTTCGAACGGATCGATGTTCTCGACGGCCGCGATCTGTGTCTCCAGCGACGCGATCAGGTCCCGCTGCCGATTCATCGCCTCATCGACGACGACCTGCTGAAAGCCGATGTCCATCTGGACTTCGGCGAGATTGCCGGAGCGCTCACCGGCCACAGGTACCGCGGCTGGATCGATCGCGCTGTTCAACAGATCGATCGCGGTGCGAATGCGTTCCGGATGCAAGGTGAGATCGCCCGCCGTTCCCGGCGCCCCCTCGGCGATCAGCGCCATCGCCCTCAGCGCCTTCTCGAATGCGGGATCGGCGCCATTGAGGGTGAGATTGACCGCCCGCTCGGCATCGGCGCCGTGAACACGGCCGATCGTGTCACCGGCATAGTAACCGCCGGCTGCGAGCGTGCCGGCGACCGCGGCACCGGCGCTGTCGGGCAGTGTGTGGGCGACGATGCTGATCGTCGTGTCGGTGTTGGCGGCGACCGCGAACACGCCGTCGTTACTGCCCGTCCCAGAGACCGTGAACAGGCTGCCGACGGCGATGCCGGCGAACGCATCGGCCGTGGCGGCGGTGACCGTGTTGGCGGCGCCATCGAAAGTGAGCGAGCCGGTCGCAGCCGGCGTCAGTTGGGCGCCGTTGGCGACGCTGAGCGTGCCGGCGGCCGCCGCTTCATCGTAGAAGCGTTCCTCGTCGACCTCGATGTAGGTGCCTTGCGCATCCTGGCCGACGCTTCGGACCACGAACGAGCCGTCATAGCCTCCTGCGGGCGTGCCGGCGATGGCAATCTGCGTGCCGGCGGCGATGGCCTGAACCTCGGCCGTGGCGGCGGAAACCCGGATCCGGCTCGGCGCGGCGGCATCGCGCTCGAAGCTCAGCCAGTTGCCGCCGGGTGCCAGCGAAAAGGTGGCGAGGCTGGCATCCCGGCTCTCCGGATAGCGGTTGGCGCGGCCATCATAGCGAGTCTGGAAGTCCTCGAGGCTGGACAGCCCAAGGTCGACCGGCCGGGTCGTGGTGCTGCCGCCGGCGAACAGATAGCGGCCGTCGACCTTGGTGTTGAGCGCGTGCTCCATCTCGCCGAGCGCGCGGAAGGCGGACGCCTGCAGGGTCGCCACCTGCGCCGCATCGAGCGGCTGGCTGTTGCCTTGCTCAATCAACGCGGCGCGGAACTCGCGTGCGGTCGTATCGATCGACTGCACCGCCAGATCGGCGGCGCCAAGCTCGACCTTCATCAGCGTGTTGTTCTGCTGAAAGCGCACCGCCATCGTGCGCGCATTCTCCGCCGACAGCAGCCGGCGCGCATCGCCGGCGATGCCGGCGTAATCCTGCGCAACCTTCTCCGATGCGAGCTGGGTCTGCCCCTCGCTGATCCGCGCCTGCGTCTTGCCGATCAGCTGCGACAGCTGGTTGGCGCTCGCGAATGCCGAGATCCGGTCCATGGTGCGCTACCAAAGCCTAAGGTGCGGACCGCTCAAGCGCATCGAACATCTCCTGCATGACCGACATCACGCGCGCGGCCGCCGAATAGGCCTGTTCGTAGAGCATGAGATCGGCCAGTTCCTGATCGAGATTGACGCCGCGCAACGAGTCCGACTTGTGCTTCAGGGTCTCGACCAGCTCCTCCTGGCGGGCGGTATCGGAGCGGCTGGAAGCCGTTTCCGCAGCCGTGTGGGCGATGACCATGCCGGCGTAGTCGGCGAAGCCGGTCGTAACCTGTGGCAGGTCGCCGCTGGCCGCGAATGCGGTTCCTTCGCCGACCGCGGTTGCGAGCGCACGGACGCCGCTGCCGTCGCCGCTCGACACCAGATAGGCGCCGGTCAGACTGCGATTGGCGTCCCACTGGACCGTACCGCGGCTCACGTTTTCCGGTTGGGTGAGGAGATCGGCGCGAACACTCAAGGACTCTGCCGTTCCCGCACTGCCCGGCACGACCGCCGCCGAGAACAGATCGTTCAGTCCGAGAAAGGCGGCAAAGCCGCTGTGGTTTTCGTCCACGTCCGCATCGCCGTCGCTGTCGTAGCCGAGCGCCGCGTCAGCCGCGGCGGCGCCCGGCGTGTTAACTTGGGCCTCATCGCGAAAACCGATCGTCCGGCCGTCGGCGAGCGTGATCCCAAGCCGGCCATCGGCATCGAGGGCGGCCGAACCGTGGCCCTGGCCACCAAGCCACGCAGCGAGGCCCGTCTGCACGTCAGCGATGGTGCCGGAGGCGCCGCCCAGGAGCGTGCGCACGGTGGTCGTGCCGACCTGGTTGCCGTTGCCGTCGAACACGACAAGGCGGGTATCCGAAGTGCCCTGAAAGGTGATCGCCTGGCTGGCCGGATCGGCAAACGTGCGGCTGCCGGTGACCGCATCGAGGCCCGGGAACGCCAAGCCGCGGTTGTGCGCCTGATTGACGGTGCGGGCAAGGCCGCCCGCGAGCGCGTCGAGGTTGGCGGCCAACGCCGGCAGCGTCGTATCGCGCAGACCGATCAGGCCAGCCAGGCGGCCGGCGCGGATCTCGCTGGAGATGTCGTTCTCGACCGTCGCCTCGCCGATGTAGATGCCATCGAGGCCGCCGCCGGTCGTGGTCGTGCCGGCCGAGAGCTGGTTGGCGATGCCGTGGCTCAAACCGCGGGCGGTGCCGTCAACGAGGGTGCGCCCGCTGGCGGTGAAGACGACCGCCTCGCCACTCGCACGACGGAACACGCGGATATCCATCAGGCCAGCGAGCTGATCGAGGCTCTGGTCGCGCTGGTCCTGAAGGCTGCTCGTATCCTGGCCCGCATAGCCGTTGCGGGCAATCTTGTCGTTCAGGTCCGCGATCGTCGTCAGAAGGCTGTTCACGTCGCGTACGGCGGTGCCGATCTCCTGGTCTGCCTCCTGGCGCAGCGTCTGCAGCGCGCTGGTGAGTTCGCGGAAGCGGATCGCAAGATCGTCGGCGCTGCGGACGACGGCGCGCTGGTTGAGTGCGCTGTTCGGCTCCTGAGCGAGGCTTTCAAGGGAGCCCTGAAATTCGGTGATCGCATGCGAGAACGAGGTGTCGCTCTCCGGGCTGCCGAACAGGGTCTGGACCCGGCCGAGATAGTCCTGACGCACACTCGCTTGCTGCAGGGTCGCGCTTTCGAGCCGGATCGTCTTCAAAAGGCCCTCGTCAACCGTGCGCTTGAGCTGGGTCAGGTCGACGCCGGCGCCGCTGCCATCCACCACCCGCTGCTCAAGCGTCGGCTCCTTGCGCGTGTAGCCGGGCGTGTTGACGTTGGCGACATTCTGGGCAACGGTGCTGAGCGCCCGCTGGTTCGCGATCAGGCCGCTCTGCGAGGTCCGAAGCGCCGCAAACAGGTCGCCCAACATCAGCTTGCGCTCCCTCTCGCCCGCATCAGAACGCCTGGTTGAGGCTCAGCGCGGGCGGCGGTGCGGCCTTGCCGCCGGCGTTGCGCGTCACCCGGCCGGCGCGGCTGTAGGTGCCCGGACCCTCGGAGAGTCCCTTCGCCGCCTCGACGATGTGGTCGATCAGGCGCCGCTGCGCTGTTCGGCTGACATCGAGGTGGAAGCTGTTTTCAGCCACGAGCTCGTGCAGCCGGCGCACCCCGGCCTCGAGGCTGCCCCGCAGCGCTGCGGCCAGCTCGCTGCGGCGCGGGCCCAGCTGCTGAAACGCCTTCACGGCCTGCGCATAGGTGGTCGCCGCCGCGACCTTGTCGGCCAGCCCGGCGCGAACCCGTTCGCCCTGGCGCGCCTTCAGCGCCGCATTCTCCTCGCTGAGGATCCGCGCCAGCCTCTCCAGCGTCCCCAGCAGCTGGGTCGCCGCGTCTGCTGGCGATGCCGCCTCGGGCCTCGGCGTTGTCTCCGCTCGTGCTGCCGTTTCGCTCATCGGTCGGCGTCCTCCGTCTCAGCCTGCAAGCGCAAGAGTTCGCGCTCGACCGCGGATGCAAGACCGATGCCACCTGAGCGTGCGATCGACTTGCCAATTTCGTCTAATTGTACGGAGCGCCAGATCTCCTCCGCCGGCCCGCCGCCGAACGGCGCTTCGGCCTCGGCGTCGGCGAACATCGGTTTCAGCATCTGGGCGAGAAAGACCGCTTCAAACTCCTGCGCTACCCGCCGCATAGCCGCCGCATCGGTGGCCCCCGCAGCGGTGGCTAACGAAACGCGCGGCAGCCGCGGCGCGGTGAGGGTCGTGACCGGTAATGCCGGTTCGGCCAACGGGTCGGTCATCACATCACCTGGATCTCGGCGTGCAGCGCGCCCGCTGCCTTGATCGCTTGTAAGATGGCGATCAGGTCGCGGGGACCGACGCCCAGCGCGTTCAAGCCGTTGATCAGCTCCTGCAGCGTGACCCCGGTTGCGAGCAAGCCGAGCTGGCGGTCCTTCTGCTCGTCGACGTCGACGCCGGTGCGCGGTACGACGACGGTCGAGCCGGAGTTGTTGAACGGCTGCGGTTGCGAGACCTGCGGTGTCTCGGTGATGCGGATGGTGAGGTTGCCCTGGGCGATGGCGACCGTACTCACACGCACGTTTTCGCCCATGACGATGATGCCGGAGCTTTCGTCGATGACGATGCGGGCGACCAGATCCGGGTCAACTCGTAGCTGCTCGATGTCGGTCAAGAGGTTGACGGCGTTGCCGCGGTAGCTGTCCGGTACGAGCAGGCTGATGGTGCCGGGATCGCTTGGCCGCGCCGCCGGCTTGCCGAGATGTGTATTGATGGCCTGGGCGATGCGGCGTGCCGTCGTCAGATCGGGGCTGCGCAGGGCCAGCTTGACCTCGTTCATGTCGGCAAATTCGAAGCCGACCTCGCGTTCGACGATGCCGCCGTTGGCGATCCTGCCGCTGGTGGGCACACCCTTGGTGACCGTGGTTGCCGTCCCCTTCGCGGCGAAGCCGCCGACGGCAACCTGGCCCTGCGCGACGGCGTAGACTTCGCCGTCGGCGCCCAAGAGCGGTGTGACGAGCAAGGTGCCGCCCTGAAGGCTGTCGGCATCGCCAAGGGCCGAGACGGCGACGTCGACGCGGGTGCCCTGGCGGGCGAACGGCGGCAGCGAGGCGGTGACCATCACCGCGGCGACGTTCTTCGACGTGAGTCCCTTCTCGGTCGGCTTGACGCCAAGCCGATTCAGCATCGACTGCAGGCTCTGCTTGGTAAAGCTGCCGTCCTTGAGCGTATCGCCGGTGTTGTTGAGACCGACGACAAGGCCGTAGCCGACCAGTTGGTTGTCGCGCACACCCTGGAAGTCGACCAGATCCTTGATGCGCGAGCTGGCGCCGGCCGGAGCGGAGATGATCAGCGCCGCGAGCAGGAAGACGACGGCAGCCCCCGCCGCCAGCCGGCCGCAGGGAGTACCGCGATGGCTGATCAGGGCTCTTGTGGCATTCGTGGCGCGCATCGGCTTACCCTTCACGCGCACACGGCGGGACGTGTGCAGTCCTTGCCCGATGCCAAAGCCGTGCCACCGTAACGCACCGGCGACGGCGGCATTTGCGCAGGCGGAGCGGGCAGGATCTGCCCACCGCGGCACATCTTGCCGACACCGAACGCGCCGCCCCGTTTACAGTCCGGCACGCTCGAACAGCGGTTCCAGTGCGGCGGGCGTCGCAAACGCTTCGGCCTTGATGAAGGTGAGGAGCGCGCGCTCGTTGTCGTCGATGGGGCGGGTGTCCGGAATACGCGTGCTGAGCCAGGCAGCCTCATGATCATCGATCGCCGCGCGCTCAGCCTGTGCGGCCGCCTCGGCTGCCGCTTCGGCCGTCTCCGCCTGCCGCTCACGGGTGCCGAACGGATCGAGGGCGGCCCACACCTCGCCGAAACGGCCGCGGACGATTTCACCCGCCATGCCGGCCAGGATGCCGCCGGCCCCGCCCGGGCGCGCTTCGAGCCAGCGCTGGCGCTCAAGCGCTTCTGCGTGCGTCGGCAGCCGCGGCGCACCGAGCGGATTGGTCAGGTGACTGGCGACCGCTTGCACGAACAGGCCCTGCCACGCGGGCGCGTTGTCGGCGCCTCGGGTCGCGTCATTCACGTCGAACAACAGATCAGCCTCCTGCCGGCTGATCCGCAGGCTGCCGTCGCCGGCCTGGGCGTAAAGGATCGTCCGCAGCGCCTCAACATCGGCGGTATCGACGACGCCCGCCCGCCGGCGCTTGGGCCCGAACAGGAGCCCGCTGCCCTGCAAGACGACATCGCGCACTGCTCCGAGGGCGAGCGCGACCAGCTCCTGCGGACAGCTCTCGGCACGATCGATGACGTTTACCAACAGCTCGAATTCAGCGCGCGAATCGATCCGGCCGTCCTTGCGGATGCGCTCGATCAGGAACCGGGCATCGTCAGTACTCACGTGACCGCGCGGCTCGGTCTGCCAAACGAGATGATCGGTCAGGCCCTCGACAAAAAACGAGATCCAGGCCGGATCGTTGTGCGTGCAGCGGTCATTGAGATCGAACATCCGTTCGGCCTCGGTGCGGCTGACGATGCCGTCGTGAAACACCTCGGCGCGCAGCCGGGCGACGTCGTCCCTGCTGATGCTTCCCGTCGCCAGAATCGACGCGACGGCATCGGGCCGGCTGGCCGCGACACTCGATTGAATAGCCATCTGGCCCTCCATCTGCAGAAAACCCAGTTTCGACGGCAGCTTGCCACCGTCGGTCTTAACCCGGCGTTAAGCGCACTCCCTAACCGGCCGACGCTGCTCCCAGCGGAGTTGACAAGAGGGCCTCGCCCCCATAGAGGGCGGGCTCGCCATGGTCGTCCGCCGCTTGCCGCTCCAGCCACCGCTCAGGTCAATGTCGCACTGGTTCGCCTTCCCCGCTTGGCTTCTCGCTGCGCTTGCGGCGCTTGCCGTCTGGTGGTGGCTGGGACAGCCAGTGCCGATGGCTGACGTCGCGCTCGAACGTGTGCCGTGCCTGTCGTATGCGCCCTTTCGCGGCCGGCAGGCGCCATTCGACAGGGACCTCATCATCCCGCGGCAGCAGATCGAGGAGGACTTGCGCGCGCTTAAGCCGGTTACGGCGTGCGTGCGCACCTACGCGGTCAATCAGGGTCTCGCGGAAGTGCCGCGCATCGCTCAAGGTCTCGGCATGACGGTGCTGCAGGGCGTGTGGATCGGCGCCGAAGCCGCGCGCAACTACCGCGAGATCGAAACCGCGATCGCCCTTGCCCGGCATTACCCCGACACGGTGAAGGCACTCGTCGTTGGCAACGAGGTGCTGCTGCGCCAGGAACAGCCGGCCGCGGCCTTGATCGCGATGATCCAACGGGTCAAGGCGGCTGTCCCGGTCCCCGTTACTTACGCGGACGTCTGGGAGTTCTGGGAGCGCAATCCGCAGGTCGCGCCTGCGGTTGATTTCGTCACCATCCACACCCTGCCGTACTGGGAGGACGATCCGGTCGCGATAGCGGACGCGGTGCCGCACGTCGGCGCGACATGGGCGCGCGTGCAGGCCCTGTTTCCGGAAAAGCCGGTGTTCATCGGCGAGGCCGGCTGGCCCAGCGCCGGCCGCATGCGCGAAGACGCCCTGCCGTCGCTCCTTAACCAGACCCGCTTCACCCGCGAGATTTTGCGGCTGGCGGCCGAAAAGGGCTTCGGCGTCAACCTGGTCGAAGCGTTCGATCAGCCGTGGAAGCGCAAGTTCGAGGGGACCGTCGGCGGCCACTGGGGCCTCGTGGATGCCGACCGGCGCGCCAAGGTCACGCTCAAGGGGCCGGTGGAGCCGCACCCCGGCTGGCCCAAGCGCTTTGCCGTGGCGGCTGCGCTGGCCGGCCTTGGCATGCTCGCGATTGCGCGCGTGGCGCGGCTGCGGCCACTTGCCTGGCTTGGCCTTGCGCTGAGTGCCCATGCCGCTGCTGCGGCACTGGTGATCGCATGGGGCGATATCGAAGCGCAGAGCCGGACACTCGCCGAATGGGCGCTGGGGCTGGCCCAGCTCGCCCTCGCCGCGGCAGTGCCGGCGCTGGCAGCTTTGGCGATCGCCGCCGGCGGCGGCACGTTCGTTCCGGCGCACACGCTGCTGGCAGCGCTGCAGGTGCGGCGGTTGCCGGATGCTGCACCGCTGGCGATCGCCTTGAGCGCGCTGCGGCTCGCCGTGCTGGTGGCAGCGGCGGCACACAGCCTCGCGCTGATCGCGGATCCCCGCTACCGGGACTTTCCGGTCGCGCTTTACGCCGGCCCGGCGCTGGCTCTCGCAAGCCTCACCGCGTGGGGGACGGGTTTCCCGGTCGGCGCCGATCGGCGGGAGGAGCGGCTGCTCGCCTGGCTGCTGGCGGCGGCAGGCGCCGTCGTAGCGCTGGTCGAGGGACCGCGCAACGTGCAAGCGCTCGCTTGGCTGGTGACGGCTTCGGTCATTGCGCTTTCGATCCTGAGCCACCGGCCATCGTCGCGCCGCTGACGCGGCGGCGGTATCGGTGTTGCTGCTCAGCACGGGGCATACTACCTTCTGCCGCAAGGGACGCAGAGGAACCGGTGCCGACGCTCGGACAGGAAAGCGGCCACGGCCGTTCGCTTATTCTCATTGGCCTGGGCGTGGTCGCCGCAGGGCTGGCGATCGTCCTCAATTTTTTCGTCGCTGCGCCGAGTGACGAGCGGACGGTGCGCTCGGCGCCGCCAACGGCCGCGATCGCGCCCGAGGCGCGCCTTGGCGCTGCCACCGAGAGTGAGCCGGTGCCGGGCTTCGATGTGGTGCGCGTCCATCCCACCGGCGATGCAGTCATGGCCGGCCGCGCGTCTCCCGGCAGCACGGTGGTGATCTGGGACGGCGAGACGCGCTTGGGCGAGGTCGCCGCCGACGGCCACGGCGAGTGGGTTTTCCTTCCGGATTCGCCGCTTGCGGCCGGATCACACCGTTTGCGCCTCGAAATCCAGACCCCAGGCGAGCCCTCGCTGATTGCCGACGACGAGGTCCTGATCATCGTCCCGCGCCCGGGCGAAGACATCTCCGGTCGGCCAAGCGAAGGCGGTGAACAGCCGCTGGCAATGCGGATGTCGCGCGCGACCGGCGGGCTCATCGGGATTATGCAGCGCCCCGCCGATGGCGGGACGGAGGCAGGCCTTAGCATCGATGCCGTCGACTATGACGCTGGTGGGAAAACACTGCTGTTCGGCCGCGGCGCCCCAGGTGCGGCGCTCAAGCTCTATGCCGACGACCGGCCTCTCGGCGAAACCAGCGTCGGCAAGGACGGCAGCTGGCGGTTCGCCGCAACCGATCGGCTGCCGGCTGGCCGCTACGGTTTTCGTGTCGAACAGGTGGGTGAAGGCGGTCGTGTCACCGCACGCGATGCCATCATGTTCATGGCAGCCGCCGTGCCGCCGCCGGGGACGAGCCAGATCGTCGTCGAACGCGGGCAGAGCCTGTGGCGGATTGCACGCGAGACGTACGGCAGCGGCCCGGCCTACACGGTGATCTTTGAGATCAACCGGCAGCAGATCCAAGACCCGGACCGCATCTATCCCGGCCAGGTTTTGCGGCTGCCCGAAGCGCCGCCCGAGGCGGGCCCGCGGGCGGCGCCCTCGCAGCGCTGAAGCCGCACATATCCCGCCAGCCGTTCTTGGCGCCGCGCCGGCGAGCAGGTATTGTCGACGCCCAGTCAAGGTCTTTCTTTTCGGCCTGTTACAACGCCGAGGCGTGATGCGAGCCATTCTCGGACGGGCACTCCTGCTGTTGGTCGCTCTCGCCTTCGCGGCCGCGCCGGTCCCGGCGGCAGCAGCGACGGCGCAGGAGTTGCGGTTCATTCGCATCGGCACCGGCGCCACCGGCGGCAGCTACTTCCCCGTCGGGGGTCTCATCGCCAATGTGATCAGCAGTCCTCCCGGCTCGGCGCCGTGCGAGCTGAGCGGCAGTTGCGGCGTCCCGGGCCTGGTCGCCGCGGCCGTGTCGACCCAAGGTTCGGTTGAAAATGCGCAGGCCGTGGCCGAAGGAAAGCTCGATCTCGCCCTCTGCCAGGCAGACGTCGCCTTTTTCGCTTACACCGGCACCGGCCCCTGGGCGCCGAAGCCGCCGCTTAAGAACCTGCGTGTCATCGCCAACCTCTATCCCGAACACCTGCACGCAGTGGTGCGCCGCGACTCAAGGCTCAGCTCGATCGCGCAGATGCGTGGCAAGCGAATCAACCTTGGCGAGCAAAACTCGGGCACGCTGTCGGTTGCGCGCTGGGTGTTGCGTGCCCACAATGTGCCGCCAAGCACGCTCACGGCTTCCTTCCTCACACTCAACCGCGCCAGTTCATTGCTGGTCGAGGGCAAGCTCGACGGGTTCTTCATGATCGGCGGCACGCCGTTGACGGCGGTAACGGATATCGCCGAGTCGCTGCCGATCGCGATCCTGTCGGTGGGTGAGGCCATCGCCGCACAGCTCATCCAGCAGCATCGCTTCTTTGCCCGCAGCGTCATCCCGGACGGGACCTACCCCGGCGTCGGCGCGGTCGAGACGCTCGCCGTTGGCGCCCAGCTGATCGGGACGGCGGTCATGGACGAACGCTTCGTTAACGCCATCACGCAGGCGCTGTGGGATCCGCGCAACCGTCCAATTCTCGATGGCGGGCACCCGCTCGGCAAGCTGATCCGGCGCGACACGGCGCTCGACGGCTTGGCCATTCCCCTGCACCCCGGCGCCGCTCGCTATTACGAGCAACAGGGTCGAACAGGAAGTGCGCCACCTCCATGAACCCGCAGCACTTCCTCTGTTCCGCCGACACGGCGCCTGCCGTACCGATCACGCCACTGCGCAAAGACGCGCTCAAGGACTGGCTGGCGAGCCAGCCAGAGACAACGGCGCGCTGGGTGCACGGCAGCCGGTTTGCCGCCGACACTGGCGAAATGTGCCTGATCCCGGACCGGTCCGGCGGCCTCGATCGCGTCCTTCTCGGCCGCGGCGATGCCCCCTCGGCTTGGGATTGGAGCATCCTGCCGACCGCCCTGCCGGCGCGCGTTTTCCGGATCGACGCGCCGCTCGATGCCGAGGCGGGCGCGGCGGCAGCGCGTGCCTGGGCGCTCGCCTGCTACCGATTCGATCGCTATCGGGCGGCAACAGGCGCGTGCGCGACGCTGGCCCTGCCGCCTGCGGTCGATGCGGCCGCCATTTCGCGCGCAGTCGCGGCGGTGTTTCTGGCGCGCGATCTGATCAACACGCCGGCGGCCGACATGGGCCCGCCCGAGCTTGCGGCGGCCGTGAGGGACATCGGCAGCCGCTTTGGCGCGACCGTAACCGTGATCGAGGGCGAGGATCTCGCCGCCCGCAGCTACCCGCTCGTGCACGCGGTCGGCCGGGCCAGTACGCGGCTGCCGTGCCTTATCGATCTGCGCTGGGGTGCTCCCGATGCACCCAGGCTCACGCTTGTCGGCAAAGGGGTCTGCTTCGATTCCGGCGGCCTCGACATCAAACCTTCGTCGGCCATGAAGTTGATGAAGAAGGACATGGGCGGGGCGGCGATCCTGCTTGGCCTGGCGCAGATGGTCATGGCGGCGGCGCTGCCCATCCGCCTGCGGCTGTTGATCCCGGCGGTCGAGAACAGCGTGTCCGGCAACGCGCTGCGCCCTCTTGATGTCATCCGAAGCCGGAAGGGAACGACGGTCGAGATCGGCAACACCGATGCCGAGGGCCGCCTGGTCCTGGCCGATGCGCTCACTGAGGCTGCGAGCGAGGCGCCGGCGCTCGTGATCGATTGCGCCACGCTCACCGGCGCTGCCCGGGTCGCACTCGGCACCGAGTTGCCGGCGCTTTTCTGCAACGACGACGCTCTTGCCGCCGACCTCCTTGCCTGCGGCGAGCGCGTGGGCGACTCCTTGTGGCGGCTGCCGCTGTGGCAGCCCTACCGCCGCCACCTGCGCGGCAAGATCGCCGATTTGACCAACGCCCCCGACCTGGCCTTTGCCGGCGCCATCACGGCGGCGCTGTTTCTGGCCGAGTTCGTCCCTGCCGCGCAGCCCTGGATTCACCTCGACGTGATGGCCTGGAACACGGCGGCGCAACCCGGCCGGCCGGAAGGCGGCGAGGCGATGGGCTTGTTGGCCCTCGCTGCTCTTGTCGAGCAACGATTTCGGTCTTGACCGCCGCCGCTCAGCAACGGAGCGATCGGCCCCAGACCGGCTGCAGCCGAGGCCGGTGATCCGATTGCGTGCCCGTATCGTAGTCGTTGCAGTGTGGAGCTTATCCTCGCTCTTTCGCCGGAATGTTCGTGCTGGTTAATTTGCACGGCTGCCTGGCGGCAGAGAGAGCGTCTTCGCTCCTCGCCGACGTTCCCTCCCCAAAAAACCTCGGGCCGGTTCCTACCGGCCCGCTTTTTTTTGCTCCTATAGCCGTCGCCGCTGGCTTGCCGGCGGCCGGAACCGCTGCAGATAAGTCGGCACGATCGCCTCCAATGCGGTTGCGGCGATGCCGAGGTCTTTGAGCGTCAGCGCTCCCGGATCGACAACGTTATCCCGGCCGAGGAGCTTGACCTGATCGCGAGTCAGCGGCGGCACCGGCAGCAGTTCGAGAAACAGGGCTTCAATCTCGGCGATCGCCAAGGGAATCGGCAACAGCCAGCGCTTGCGCCCGGTTTCGCGCAGAACGATCTGCATCAGTTCGCGGAAGGTGATGACCCGCGGCCCGCCCAACTCGAAGGTCTTCGCCGCGGTTGCCGGATCTTCGAGAATGGCGTCGACCGCGTCCGCCACGTCGCCGACGTAAACCGGTTGGAACGACACGTCGAAGACCGGCAGCACCGGCAAGAACCGCGCGAGGACGGCGAACCGGTTGAAAAAATCATCTTCGGGTCCGAACACGACGCTGGGGCGCACGATGCTGGCACGTGGGAACGCGGCCCGCACGGCCTCCTCGCCGGCGGCCTTGGTGCGGCCGTATTCGGCTGGCGAATCCGGGTCAGCGCCGATGGCGGACATCTGCACGAAGCGTTCGGCACCGGCGGCTGCCGCGGCCTCAGCGACCGTGGCCGCGCCCTCGACGTGGACGCGCTGGAACGTGCGTGCGCCGCGCTGGTAGAGGATCCCGACCAGATTGACGACCGCGCTCGCGCCGGCGACGGCGTCCGCGACCTCGGCCGGATTGGTGATGCTGACCTTGTAAGGGACGATCTGCGCCGTGCCGCCCAAGGGCTTCAGGAACTGCGCCGCCTCCGGATCGCGCACGGCGACACGAATGCCCCAGCCGCGCTGGGCGAGCCGTTTCACGAGGTGGCGGCCGATGAAGCCTGAGCCGCCGAAGATCGTGACGATGCGACTTTCTTCCATGCGTCGAACTCCACACCGCTTGACCGCGCCGGCTGTGCCACGAGCACAAAGCCGATTGCGGCAGAGCCCCCTTGTCCACGCCGGCAATACGCCGGCACCCTAGAGATGTAAACCGCTCTCGCCCGCCGTCAAAGCCCCGCGAGACAGCAGCCGCGGCTCCCTTGTCCGGGTTGACATGCGGGCGCAACCTTCCTACCAGTGGAGAGGGCGCCGAGCTCCAAGCCGCGGGCGCTCGCGCCGCGTGCCCAGGTGGCGGAATTGGCAGACGCGCAGGTTTCAGGTACCTGTGGCCGCAAGGCCGTGGAAGTTCGAGTCTTCTCCTGGGCACCATCAGTCCCGTGCGCGAAACGCGCGGCACCGGCCGGCTTGCGCTCCTCGATCGGGGAAGGATGACGACAGGTGGTGACGGAAACCTTCCAGCTTCACCGCGGCGATCTCCCTGACGGTCTCGATCTCGGTCCCAGCGTTGCCATCGACACCGAGACGATGGGCCTCAATCCGCTCCGCGACCGGCTGTGCCTGGTGCAGCTTTCGGCCGGCAACGGCATCTGCCATCTGGTCCAGATTCCGCCGCAGACGGGCGCCGACGGCGGCGCGGCGGCGGCGAACCTGCGCCAGTTGCTGAGCGATGAGCGGGTGGTGAAGCTGTTCCACTTCGCCCGCTTCGATATCGGCATGCTGTACCGGCACTTGGGCGTGCTGCCGGCGCCGGTGTACTGCACCAAGATCGCCTCCAAACTGGTGCGCACGTACACCGACCGCCACGGCCTCAAGGATTTGTGCCGTGAGCTGTTGGGGGTCGAAATCTCCAAGGAGCAGCAGAGCTCCGACTGGGGGGCGCCGAACCTGACGCCGGAGCAGCTTCGCTACGCTGCCGGTGATGTGTTGCACCTGCATCACTTGCGGCAGAAGCTGGACATCATGCTGGAGCGCGAGGGGCGGGTGGACTTGGCCGAAGCGTGCTTCCGCTTCCTCCCCGCGCGCGCGCGCCTCGACGTCGACGGCTGGGCCGCGGAAGACATCTTCGCGTACTAATCCGCAGCGGCGGTAACCCTGCCGCCGACACGCGCCGTCTTCGCCCCGCCGGGCCGTTCACGGCCGTTCCCAAGAGTGGTTGGCCGGCCACGACGGGGAAGGGGAGGGTGCGCGGCCCTGCGGCCGTTCGCGCGGAGGGCGGACACGCGGGTTGCTGGCCACGGCCAGCACGGCCTCACTTCACACAGAGGCGAGCGAGTTCAGCGTTAAACGCGCTCTGCAAGGCCTCGGCTTCATCGGTCGGCAGCCAGCGGGTCATATCGGGGAAAATCGTCCGGTAGAGGCTGAGGCGGGCCGCATCCCACGGCAGGGTCTCGGAGGTCCGGGCCTCTGAAAGAATGCGGCGAAGGCGACTGCGGACTTTCTCGGGGTCCGGCCGCCACGCGGGTTCGGTTGCTTCGGCAAACAGATCATGCTGGTTCATGAGGTGGCCCACCCTCGGCGCAGATCATTTCAGAACCACCACATATAGCGAATATGCTCCAGAGCATAGCGTTATCTTGCAAGCGCGGACGTAATCAGGCATGGCTGGGAAACGATGCGCGGTAGGCCTCGTCGATCCGCGCCATCTGCTCGATGGTGAAGGAGAGCGATTCGGCGACGGCGGCGATGTGGGTCACCTCGTCGAGGGAAAGTATGCGGCCTTTGCGGGACTTGAGATACTTGTCCAGCACCTTATAGCCGCCGATGCGGAACGACCAGACATCGGCCGGGACCGGCGCGAAGCGCTGGCTGCCGTTGATCCAGACCGCCTGCTCAGCCGGAACATAGCGCAGCGTTTCGATCCGGTGATCGCCCGCGCCGTGGTACCGCGCCAGAACGCGGCGGGGTAACTCGCAGAGCAGATGCGCCTGGACGAGCGCCCAGCCAAGGACGGACAGGGTTTCGAAATCCGCCGCCGCTTCCGGGAACGGAATGCGCGGGAAATCGATGCGCAGGAACTCCGCGAAGCACGCCCGATAGGTTGGCGCATGCAAGACGGCATAGATGTAGCCGAGTATTTCCTCTGGTGAGTAGTGGTGCTCGAAGGAATCATCAAGAAATACGCGGAATATTGCAGAAATATTTTCCAAGACCTCGCCGTCAACAAACCTGCGCAGAGGAAACACTTGGTTTGCCTCGCGGCTCTGGCTTGAGATTACGCAATCATTCGCGGGAAGTTCGACAAGAAAGCCATGTTGCCACGTATCTGTGCTCAAGCTGCGTGGAGCCAACAGGCAGAGGTTTGCCCGGCCCACGACGTGGTCCAACAGTTCGCGCCGCGGGTAGTCCATGGTAACGGTACTGTATTCCGCCCACCGGTCATCGAACGGACGATAGGCCACCCGGATCGGCGCCGTCGCTCGTCCCGCGCGGGCGGCACCGCGCGCATCCGGCAATGAC
The DNA here is from genome assembly GCA_049291695.1 of Defluviicoccus sp. Taxonomy (GTDB): domain Bacteria; phylum Pseudomonadota; class Alphaproteobacteria; order Rhodospirillales; family Defluviicoccaceae; genus Defluviicoccus. The sequence continues at coordinate 19,088 of JBATPX010000210.1, read as the reverse complement.
CAGTCCCGGTTGCTGCGCAGGTCGAAGCGCCACGCGATCTCCGATTCGGTGAGCTGGGGATCGGCGAACGCCGCGAGCCTGGCGCGCATCTCCGCCTCGGTGAAAGCGATGGCGAAGCCGTCGCGATGGGTCTGGAAGCCTAGAACGTTGACGGGAAAGATGTCAGGGAGCCGCCAACCGCGCTCGTAGATTTGGCGCGTTGCTTCGTCTTGCGGCGCAAACAGAAAAAAGCCGCTTGTCGGCGCAAGCGGCAGAGCGGCAAGATCGGCAACACTCGCATCGGCGAGCGCGCGATACTTTTCGAGCCGCTTGCCCCAAACATCGCCGCGCCAGACGCCGCGCTCCAGCCCGCGCTTTTTCACGAACAGGCTGATCGCCACGCCCTGTTGAATATCAAAAACGTTCTCGTCGTCGGAGCCGTCCGGGGCGCGTTCGCGCCGCTTCGTGCTGCCATGCAGATCAATGACGTAAATCTGATCGAAGGTGCGCATGAGCGATTGGCGCATGCCGCGGAATGTCGGGTTGTCGAGCCAGGAGTGGTTGGTGATAATCCCGACAACACCCTCCTCAATGGTCTCCATCTTGAGTTGGGCGAAACGGATGAACTTGACGTAGTCGTCGTTCAGCCACTTCGGATTGCGCTCGCCGAGTGGCTTGCGCACCTCCCGTCCGGCCTCGTCGGTTTCGATAGTCGCCTTGTATCCGTCGATGGCGCGCGTGATCCACGCGCCTTTGTTCTTGGAGTGCCCGGAATAGGGTGGGTTGCCGAGGATCACCAGGATCGGCCTGTCTTTCACGGCCTGTGCCGCTTCAACTTCGTCGGAAATGGCGGGCAGCAACAGGTTGCGCTGCGGTTCGACCGGCTCCAGCGTGTTGGTGAGGAAAACCTGCAAGCGCTCCTCACCCTGCAGCGGCCGGCCTTGCTCGGCGAGGTACTGGGACAGCTTGAGGTGCGCGATCGTGTAGGGCGCGATAAGGTACTCAAACCCGTAAAGGTTCCGGGTGATGTGCTCGCGTACAACAAGGTCCGCGGTGCCCGCGTCGGGACCGCCGATCGTCTCGAAGATGCGCCGGATCACGTCGAGCAGGAAGGTGCCGGTGCCGCAGGCGAAGTCGAGAACGGTCACGCGCCGATGGTCGGCGAGTCCCTGGGCGATGCCGAAACGGTCCTTCAGAATGTCGTCCACGGCCCGGACGATGAAGTTGACCACCGGCGGCGGCGTGTAATAGACGCCACGGCCCTTACGCATCGCCGGGTCGTAGGCTTTGAGGAAGTCCTCGTAAAAGTAGATGAAGGGGTCGCGCTCAAAGAGACGATGCTCCTCCTCGTTCCTCGCGCGAACGCGGCGGCTGATCGCGTTGCGTTGGCGGAAGGACAGGTCCTCGTGAATTGCAGTGAGATCCAGCCCATTCACGATCGACAGTACCTCATCGACGATCCAGCGGGCATCGTCGTATTCGGGGGCATCGAGCTGTCTCAGGAATTCCACCAGCTCGCGAATCAGGCGGAACGAGCCGGGGATGAAGCGGTCGACGTTGTGCAGCGTGACCGCCTCGGCGGCGGGCGCGTTGAGCCGGGCGAGAAACACTCCATACGCCAGCATCTGCGCGAAGGCATCGGCAAACTCTCTGATCGAAAGCTCGTGGAAGACCTGCTTGCGGAACACGTCGAGCAATCCAAACAACCGTCCGCCTCGGTGGTCCTGTTCCTGATGCATGAGTTCCAGGGTGAGTGAGTCGCGGAGAAGGGCGCAGCGTGCGGCGAGCGCCAGTGCAAGCTCCTGAGCACGGCCGATGCCCTGCGGCGCCTCCGAGAGGAAGCCGTTGATCAGTCGGGTGACGGCGTCGGCGGCCTCGGCGCGGACGCGAATTGTCCGGCCTTCAAGATCGGTCAGGTACGCTAACATGGCGCGGTCGCGCACGCCGTTCGCGTCGAGCCAGACCCATTGCAGGTAGTCGGTGAGGACGATGTTGCCGGAAAGCTGACGGTACCGCGCGATCTGATCCGACTTCAGCACTGGGTCGAGGGGCGTTCCCATTCCCTTCACTTCAACGTAGCCGAGGATCGACCCGCGGCGCTTGATTTTGAAGTCGGGTGCGCCCTTGCCGTGCTCGCGCTTTGGTTCGTGCTGAACTTCGACGCCCGTTGGTGCGAAGCCACGGAGCAGGTCTTCGAGCGCGGCACGGCCGGTGTGCTCGGTGTGCTGGTCGAGCGGCGTTTCGCCGAGGCGGCGCAGATAGGCGTCAAAGGGCGTAGACATGCGCCATGTATTGCGCGGTAGTTACTTAGGGTCAACCAACCCAGCGACAAAGCATCGCGCGGAGCCAGATCACCCGTAGGCTACCGCATGCGGCGGGTCATGCTTTGCTGTCGTTCCGCCTTCCCCCCATAAACAAAACCGCGGCGCCTGGCCGATTGCTCGGGCCGGGCGCCGCGGTTGATAGAAGGCCCCCCTTTTCGGGCAGGCAGCCGGACAGGCCGGCTGCCGCCGATCGGGACAGCTTACTTGCGCAGCGACTTGTCGAACATCCGCTGCGAGCGCTCGGCGGCGGCGTTCGCCGCATTCGCCGCCTGCTCGGCCTTCGCCGCGGCTGCATTCGCCGCCTGGGCTGCCTTGGCCGACTCGGCGCGGGTCGCGCGCGACTCTTCCTTGAGCGAAGCGACATCGGACTGCAGGGTGCGGACGTCGGACTGAAGCTTATCAACATCGCTCGAGCTGGCACAGCCGGCAACGGCGAGAGTAGCGGCCACCATTACGGCCGGAAGCATCTTGCGAGAAACCATGGTCATCGGTTTGAATCCCTCCACGAGCACGACGTGGATCAAATGAGAGGAAAGTACGGCTGGGCGCCGCGGCCAAAGCTATTTTTAGCCAACTGCGGTAATCGAAATCAAGAGGGTTGACGCCGCCGGCGATCAGTCATGCCCCAAAAATGGGTCACGGCTCGATTTCGATCGGCGTGCCGATGTCAACCGCGGCCCAGATCTCGTCCATCTCGTGGTTGCTGACGGCGATGCATCCATCGGTCCAGTCGCTGGCGGCGTCATGATTACGGCGGCGCTGGTTCGGCTGGCCGTGGATCATGACCAGGCCGCCCGCCGGCGCTCCGTACTGCCGCGCCCGCGCGCGATCCTCGTGGCTCGGGTAGGAGATGCTGAGCGCGCGGTAGAAGCGGCTGCCAGCGTTGCGGCCGTCGATGGTGTAGGCGCCCTCGGGTGTCCGGCTGTCACCCTGGAAGTACTTCGGTCCGCGCGGATTGCCGCCGAGCGCGACCTTGTAGCTCGCGATCACCGCGTCGTCGCGCAGCAAGTAAAGCCGCCGTTCCGCCTTCCTGACGAGAATCCGGTCCGCCTTCCAATACACTTCCGCCGCTGCCCAGCGCAGGGACGTAACGGCACTGCTCATCACGAGCAGGCCGGCGAGCACGATAACACCCAGCCAACGCATGTCCTTCACGTCTCAAAGCCCCTGTCTCTTAAATCTCGTCTGGCTTCTGCGCCCGATCGGCCACCAGCGGGCCCAAATAGGCGAGGCACCCCTCCAGGCTCGACAGCCGCGTATACGCACTGTCCGGAATGTGGATGCCCAGGACGGTCTCCAGGCGCAGCATCAGGTTGAGGTAGTCGACCGAATCGAAGTCGATCTGATCGTGAAAGCTGACTGCCGGGTCGAGCTTTTCGAGCTCCGCCTCCGGCGCTACTTCCCCGACTGCCGCACACACGATCTGCCGCAGGACGTCCTCATTCATGGCGGGCTCCAGTTTTCGCAACTGGTTGCATTTGTCAAGCAGGATGCACGGCCGGCGGTTCAGGCGCATCGGGCTCGCCGCCGTCAGCCGCCTCGCTCGCCGACAGATCGCCCATCGGCAGGCCAAGCTCCTGCGCGCGCAGCACCCGGCGCATGATCTTGCCGCTTTTGGTGTGCGGCAGGGTGTCGGCAAAGGCCAGCTCGCGCGGCGCCAGCGCCGGCCCCAGCCGCTTGCGGGCGTGGCCGATGAGCTGGCGGCGTAGCGAATCGCTGGCTTCGAAACCGGGCTTCAAGGTCACGAACGCCTTCGTCACCTCGCCGCTGACCGCGTGCGGCTTGCCGATGACGCCCGCCTCGGCGACCGCCGGATGGGCAAGCAGCGCACTCTCGATCTCGAACGGGCCAATCAGGTGGCCAGCCGACTTGATCACCTCGTCGGCGCGGCCGAGAAAGCGGAAGGCGCCGCCCGCGTCCCGGCGGACGAGGTCGCCGGTGAGGTAGAGGCCGTCGCAGAAGGCCTGGGCGTAGCGCTCCGATTCGTCGTGGTAGTCGCGGAACATCGAGGGCCAACTTGGCACGAGCGCGAGCTCGCCGCTGACGTCGGCGCCTTCGATGCGGTCCACGTGCAGCGTGTCGCCCTCTTCGCGACGGTGGACGACATGCGCCTCAACGCCCGGCAGCGGCCGGCCCATCGAGCCCGGGATCACATCGCGGCCGGGCAGGTTAGCGATCATGATGGCGCCGGTCTCGGTCTGCCACCAGGTATCGTGGATCGGCACGCCCAGGGCTGCGCGCGCCCATTGCACCGCGTCCGCGTGCAACGGTTCGCCGACGCTGGCAACAACGCGCAGCGAGCGCAGATTGAAGCGCCCCGCGAGTTCGCCGCCGGCGCGCATCAGCATGCGGATCGCCGTCGGCGAGGTGTACAGCACGCTCACCTGCTCCTGCTCGATGATGCGGTACCAGCGCTCGGCATCGAACTCCCCCTGATCGACGATGCTGGTCACGCCGCACACAAGCGGCGCCACCACGCCGTAGGAGACGCCGGTGACCCAGCCGGGGTCGGCGGTGCACCAGTAGACATCGCCCGGTGCGAGGGCGAGCGCCAGCCGCGCGGTCGCATAATGGCCGATCACGGCACGGTGAACATGCACGGCCGCCTTCGGCGCGCCGGTGGTGCCGCTCGTGAAATGGATCAGCGCCGGCTCGTCCGGATGGGTCGGCGCGATCGCATAGCCGTCGCGCGCGGCCCCCAACAGGCGCGCAAACGACAGGCTGCCGGGCACCAGCGCCCCCAGCGACAGCACATGGCGCAGCGACGGGATGGCGTGCCGGTTCTCGGCGACCTTGCGCTGATAGAGGGTGTCATCGGCGACCAGCACCTTGACGCCGGCCTTCAACAGCCGCACGCGAATCGGCTCCGGCCCGAAGCTGGTGAACAGCACCGAGAACACGGCGCGCGCCTTGAGCGCGCCGAGCGCGGCGATGTAGAGCTCGGGCGTCCTCTGCGCCAGCGCGAACACCCGGTCCCCCGGCCGCACCCCAAGGCCGACCAGGACATTGGCGAACGCATTCGATTGTTTGCTCACCTCGGCGTAGGTGAAGGCACTCACGCCCCCGCGCCGGTCGATGAAGCGCAACGCCTCGCGTTCGCCGGCGCCGCGGGCGACATGGCGGTCGACCGCCTCATGGGCAATGTTGAGGCCGAGGCCGCCGGGCAGCCCGTCCAGGTCCTGCGCCGCGGTCCGCCAAAAGTCGGTTTTCGGCTCCATCGTATCCCGTCTAAACTGTGGCCAGCACGGTCATCTGACGCCCGATCCGAAGAGGCGCCGAGCCTTCCGACGGCGCTTAAGGGGAGCAACCGATCGTCAGGCGCCGGCCAACCGGAGCATCAACCCATGAGCATCCGCAATCTCGACCATCTCTTCAAGCCCCGAGCGGTGGCTTTGTTCGGTGCCAGCAAGGAGAAGGGGACGATCGGCGCCGTCCTCTCGCGCAATCTGCTCAACTCCGGCTTCGAGGGGCCGGTGATGCCGGTCAATCCGCGGCACGCCGCAATCGAGGGCGTGCTCGCCTATCCGGATGCCGCTGCGCTGCCGCTGGTGCCGGACCTGGCCGTGATCGCGACGCCGCCTGCAAGCGTGCCGAGCCTGATTGCCGAGCTGGCGGCGCGCGGGACGCGAGCGGCGGTGGTCATCTCGGCGGGCTTCGGCGAGCGAGGCGAAGCGGACGGCCTCGCCCTCCGCCAGGCGATGCTGGACGCGGCCCGGCCCCATACGCTGCGCATCGTCGGCCCCAACTGCTTGGGTGTCATGGTGCCGGCGGTCGGCCTCAATGCCGGCTTCGCCCATACCCGCGCGCGGCCGGGCCGGCTTGCCTTCGTCGCCCAATCGGGCGCGATCGTCACGTCCGTGCTCGACTGGGCGAGCGCGCGCGGCATCGGCTTCACCCATTTCGTCTCGCTGGGCGACATCTGCGACGTCGATTTCGGCGACATGCTCGACTACCTGGCCGGTGAGGGCGAGGTCCGCGGCATCCTCCTTTACATCGAGGCCATCACCAACGCGCGCAAGTTCATGTCGGCGGCCCGTGCGGCGGCGCGGCTCAAACCGGTCATCGTCGTCAAGGCCGGCCGCTATCCGGCGACCGCCAAGGCCGTCGCCTCGCACACCGGCGCGTTGGCCGGTCAGGATGCCGTTTATGATGCAGCCTTCCGGCGCGCCGGCATGCTCAGGGTCGATGACATCGGCGGGCTGTTCGGCGCCGTCGAAACCCTCGGCATGGGCCCGCCCGGCAAGGGCGACCGGCTTACCATCCTCACCAACGGCGGCGGTATCGGCATCATGGCGCTCGATGCCCTGTTCGCACACGGCGGCTCGCTCGCCCCGCTTTCGCCCGACACGTTGGCGCGCCTCGATGCAATCCTGCCGCCGACCTGGTCGCATGGCAATCCGGTGGACATCATCGGCGATGCGTCGGCCGAGCGATACCGTAAGGCGCTCGCCGTCCTTCTGGAGGACCCAAACGCCGACGCCATCTTGGTGCTGAAGTGCCCGACTGCGATCTCGGCCGGCGATGAGGTCGCAGCGGCGGTGATCAATGAGCTGAAGGGGCGGCCCGCGCGCGTCTTTACCTGCTGGCTGGGTGAGGAGGACGCGCGCAAGCCACGCGCGATGTTCGGCGCGGCGCGCATCCCGACGTACTACACACCCGAACGCGCCGTGCATGCGTTCATGGACCTGGTCGACTACAAGCGCAACCAGGAGGCGCTTACACAGACGCCCCCCTCGGTGCCTGAGGATTTCGCACCCGACGTCGCAGCCGCCCGCGCCAGCATCGACGCCGCCCTCGACGCCGGGCGGGAGTGGCTGAGCGAGCCGGAGGCGAAGGCGGTGCTGGCCGCCTATGGCATTCCGGTCGTGGCGCCGACGATCGCAGCGAGCCCGCAGGCGGCTGCGGCCGCTGCCGCCGCGCTGGCCGTCCCGGTGGTGTTGAAAATCCTCTCGCCCGATATCACGCACAAGTCCGATGTCGGCGGCGTCGTGCTCGACCTCCGCGCGCCCACGGCCGTGCGCGAGGCGGCGGAAGCGATGCTGGAGCGGGTCGGCCATGCGCTCCCCCAGGCCCGTATCGATGGCTTCACCGTCCAGCCGATGGTCGAGCGGCCGGATTCCTTCGAGCTCCTGGTCGGTCTCACCGAGGACCAGCACTTTGGCCCCGTGGTGCTGTTCGGCCACGGCGGCACGGCGGCGGAAGTCATCGCTGACCGGGCGATCGCGCTGCCGCCGCTCAACATGCACCTCGCCCGCGCGGTGATGGCGCGCACCCGGGTCTATAAGCTCCTCCAGGGCTTCCGCGGCCGACCGCCGGCGGCGCTCGACGACATCGCGCTGACCCTGATCAAGGTCGCGCAGATGGTGATCGACTCCGCCGATATCATCGAACTCGACATCAACCCGCTGCTCGCCGACGAGTTTGGCGTCCTTGCGCTCGATGCCCGCATCCGCGTGCGCCGCAGCGATGTGCCGCCGGCCTGGCGGCTGGCGATCCGCCCCTATCCGAAGGAACTCGAGGAAACCGTCTCGCTGCCGGACGGGCGTACTTTTCTGATGCGGCCGGTTCGGCCGGAAGATGAGCCGGCCTTCGTTGACCTGTTCGGGCACCTGACGCCGGAAGACATCCGCATGCGCTTTTTTGCGCCCAAGCGGTCGCTGACGCACGAGTCGGCCGCGCGGATGACGCAGATCGATTATGACCGCGAAATGGCCCTGGTGCTGGCGCAGCCGGGCCTTGCCGGCCGCACCGAGATCTTCGCCATCGTCAACATTTACGCTGATCCGGACGGCGAGCGGGCGGAGTATGCAATCCTCATCCGCAGCGATATGTGCGGCCTCGGCTTGGGGCCGCTGCTGATGCGACGGATCATCGACTACGCCCGCCGGCGCGGCATCCGCGAGATCACCGGCGACGTCCTGCGCGAGAACAGGCCGATGCTGAAGGTCTGCGAGCTGTTCAGCTTCACGCGCACGCCGAAAGCCGGCGAGCCCGGGATCATCGAGGTGCGCCTCGTGCTGTAACGGTACCAGCCGACTCTCTCAGGCTTCGGTCGCTTCCAGCTGGATGGCGCGCAGGCCGCGCGCGTCCTCCTTGATCTGGAACGCGATCCGTTGCCCTTCGCTCAGGCGGCCGATTCCCGATCGCTCGACCTCCGAGATGTGCACGAAAGCATCTTTTTCGGCCTCATCGAGGCGGATGAAGCCGTACCCCTTGGTGGCATTAAACCACTTGACCGTTCCCGTCGCCACGTGAACCCCCGCTCCCAATTATTGGGCCTGAGCCGATTTTTGGGCCTGCGCCGAACCGTCGGCCGCACCAATCCGGACCCCGACCATCTCAAGCCAAGCAGGTCAGGTCAAACGAAAAAAGCCCCAGGAACGCGGGCGAATACGGCCCGCCGGGGCGCGCCTTTTTTTTTGACAGCTTATCGCGAGGGTTCTATGGTTTCGAGCCTTGCGTTGGTAAACATCGCCACTCAGGGGGCGGCGGGCCGGCACCCGATCAGCCGTCGCAAGCAAGAAGAATTGGGAGACGTGAGGACTCCGCGACAAGCCAGCATTGACCCCCGGCCGCAGGACTGAGCTTCGGTTCCGCGGTCGCGGGTGAAGCGCGCTTTAGGGCGCGAGAAAGAAAGTGACCGGACGCCGCACGGCGGCGCGACACGACGGATGTGAGGGAAGACATGTCGCTCGATGCGAAGTTGCGCAGCCAGTTACAGGAGCGCAAATCGAAAATTGAGGCCGGAGGCGGCAAGAAGAAAAACGCTGAGCGGCACGAAAAAGGTCTTTTGAGTGCGCGTGAGCGGCTTGCCGCACTGTTCCAGCCGGACACGTTCCAGGAATATGGGGCCTACATCCGTCATACCTGCACGCATTTCGGTATGGCAGAAAAGGATATTGCTGCCGACGGCGTTATCTCCGGCACTGGCTTCGTCGATGGCCGGCAAGTGGCGTCGTTCAGCCAGGACTTCACCGTCGTCGGTGGCACGCTCGGCAAGATGCATGCGCGCAAGATCTGCTGGGCACAGGAATTCGCGTTGAAGCACGGCACGCCGCTGGTGGGCTTCAAGGACTCGGGCGGCGCCCGTATCCAGGAAGGTGTTGACGCTCTGTCCGGCTACGGGGATGTTTTCTACCGCAACGTCGCGGCCTCGGGCGTGGTGCCGCAGATCGCGATCATCTGCGGGCCGTGTGCGGGCGGTGCCTCGTATTCACCGGCGCTGATGGATTTCCTCATCATGACGCGCCACGACGCCCACATGTTCATCACCGGCCCGCAGGTCATCAAGGCCGTCTCGGGCCGTGAGGTGAGCATGGCCGACGTCGGCGGCGCCGACATGCATGCGAGCGTCAGCGGCAACGTCCACTTCGTCGCCGAGGACGATCGGGGTGCGATCGAGATTGCCCGCAAGCTGTTGAGTTTCCTGCCCAGCAACAATACCGAGGACCCGCCGCACGAGACCCAGGCGCAGTTGAAGCTCGGCCCGGACCGCGCCATGGACGCCCTCGTCCAGTCGGATCCGTCGGAGCCGATGGACATGCTCGCAATCGTCCGCCAGGTGGTCGACAACGGGGACCTGTTGGAGGTGCACGCGGCGTTTGCGCCCAACATGATCGTCGGCTTTGGCCGCATTCAGGGCATTGTGGTCGGCATCCTCGCCAACAACTCGATGCAGAAGGCGGGTTGCCTTGACATCGACTCGTCGGACAAGGGTGCGCGCTTCATCCGCTTCTGTAATGCCTTCAACATTCCCATCGTGACCTTCGTCGACGTGCCCGGCTTCATGCCCGGCATCGAGCAGGAGCGCGGCGGCATCATCCGCCACGGCGCCAAGATGTTGTTCGCCTATTGCAGCGCGACCGTGCCGAAGATCACGCTCGTCTGCCGTAAGGCTTATGGCGGCGCCTATCTCGCCATGTGCAGCCAGGAACTCGGCGCCGACATGATCTTCGCGTGGCCCACCGCGGAGATCGCGGTGATGGGCGCTCAAGGCGCGGTCAACATCCTTTATTCCAAGGAACTGAAGGAGGTGAGCGATCCGGCCGAACAGATGGCGCGCCGCCAGAAGTTCATTCAGGAATATCGTGATCAGTTCGCCTCGCCGTACCTTGCGGCGTCCAAGGGATACGTCACCGACATTATCGAGCCGGAGATGACGCGTTCGGTCCTGTCGTTGTCGCTGCGCAAGCTGCTCGACAAGCGCGAGGTACGGCCGCCAAAGAAGCACGGGCTGATTCCGCTCTAGGTCGGGCGCGGACTGGCCCTCATCGCGGAACAAGGATAAGGCATCCGGCCATGGAACAAAGTTTGTTCGACACCGCCCTCAACCAGGCGATCTTTTCCTACGTCCTGATGGCGGTTATCGCCGGCCTCACGGCCGTCATGATCCGCGGCATCGTCTACGTGCTGGAGGCGTCACAGAAAAAGAAGCACACCGCGGCCACGGAAGCGACGCCGGTGCTTGTTTCGGTTACGCCGGAGCACGACGAAGGGGCGGCGATTGCCGCTGCGATTGCGGCGGCGGTGTATGCGGTTCTCGGCGCGCATCGCCTCGTCTACATCGGCGAGGCGCGGCGCGGCGCGGGTTGGACCACGGACGTCAGGTCGCAACACCGAACCTCGCACATGCCACGCATCTGACGCTGACAGATTTGAAGGATCGTTCTCTCAAGGGGTTTCGCCATGCTTAGACACCTGCGCATTACCGTCGACGGAAAGCCTTACGATGTCGTCGTTGAAGACGTGACCGAGAGCGGCGGCTCGCTCTATCCCTCGCCCGGCGCCATGCCGCCAGCGGTGGCCCCCATCGCGTCTGCCCCCGCAGCGCCGGTGGCGGCTCCCGCGGCGCGCTCACCAGGTGCCGCGGCCGGCTCGAACGACCGCATCGCGCCGCTGGGCGGCACGATCCAGGAGATCACCGCCAAGGTCGGCGACGTGGTCAAGGCCGGGGACAAAGTCATGATCATCGAGGCCATGAAGATGAAAACGATGATCACCGCGCACAAGGACGGCACCGTCTCGGCCATTGCCGTCAAGGTCGGCGACGCCGTCGAGTCCGGCCAGGTCCTCCTGACGATCGCTTAAGGCCGCAAGGCGTCGACTCCCAGCCGAAGGGCCCAACACGATGATCGATATCGATCCCCTGCAGATCTTTCAAGGCCTCGCTACGTTGGCGGCGTCCGAGCCGAAGATCTTTTATGGTCGAATCTTCCTCATTCTTCTCGGCTTTCTGCTCATCTATCTGGGCCATAAGGGCGTGCTTGAGGCGCTGTTGATGGTGCCAATGGGGCTCGGCATGGCGACCGTCAACGCCGGTGTGCTCTTCTTCGAAGGCAACCGGATGGGGACGTTGTTCCTCGAACCGCTGGCGAGTACTACCGACGAAGTCGTGAATATTCTGCAGATCGACTGGTTGCAGCCGATCTACACGCTGATGTTCTCCAACGGCTTGATCGCCTGTCTCGTCTTCCTCGGCATCGGCTCCCTGTTGGACGTCGGCTACGTCATGGCGCGGCCCTTCACGAGCATGTTTCTCGCCATCTGTGGCGAACTCGGGACCCTGGTAACGTTCCCTCTGGGCGTGCTGATGGGCCTGCCCTTGAACGAAGCGGCGGCGACCTCGACGATCGGCGGTGCCGACGGGCCGATGGTGCTGTTCACCTCGTTGATGCTGGCGCGAGATATATTCGTCCCGATTACGGTGGTTGGCTATCTGTACCTGGGGCTGACCTACGGCGGCTATCCGTACTTGATCAAGCTCTTGGTGCCGCCGAAGATCCGCGGGCTGGCGATGCCCATGAAGAAGACGCATCCGATAACGCCGGGCGAGAAGATGGTGTTCGCCGTCGTCGCCTGCGTCACGCTGTCGCTTTTGTTCCCGGTCGCCTCGCCGTTGTTCCTGTCGCTGTTCGTTGGTGTGATTGTGCGCGAGAGCGGTCTCACGTACTTCTACGACCTGTTCAGCAACCAGATCCTTTATGGTGCGACCTTCTTTCTCGGCTTGGTTCTGGGCGTGCTGTGCGAAGCGAACACCATCCTCAATCCGAAGGTCCTCATTCTGCTGATCATCGGCATTCTCGCACTGATCTTCTCGGCGATCGGCGGCCTGATGGGCGGCTACATTCTCTACTTCGCGACCGGCAAGAAGTACAATCCGGTGATCGGTATTGCGGCGGTGTCCTGCGTACCGACGACCGCAAAGGTGGCACAGAAGGAAGCCTCCTACGTTAACCCTGAAGCGATCATCCTGCCGCATGCGTTGGGCGCCAACATTTGCGGCGTGATCACGTCGGCGATCTTCGCCGCCGTGCTGATCACGGTCGTCAGGGCGACGGGTGCCGGCTAAGTCGGTTTGGCGTCGAGGGCTGCGGCGGCTCAAGCGGCTGCCGCGGCCATTCTATTGGGTGGTCGGCGGCGCGATCGGGGCGGCAGGCGCCATATTCGCCCGCACCGTGGCTGACGCCGCACCCGCGAACATGCGTGTTTCGATCTGGCTCAGCGGCGGCGCGTTGATCTTTATCGGGCTCGCGGTTCTCTCCCTCGGCACGCGCGCCTGGCTCCGCGACGACGATCCGCCTTCTCAGTGAACGATTGCGGGAACAGCGTCCTCGACCGCACGCCATAGGCCGCGGAACAGCCGGTCCTCAGCCGCGGCGAACGCTGGCACGCGGCCCTTCAAGTCCTCGCCCAGATGCGTCAGCCGCTCGACCATCTGCGGCAGGTGGAGCTCCTCCTCGGCGAGCAGGCTCTTGAGCGAAACGGCCGGTGCCTCAGCACTCAAGACCTGGTGATAGATTTCGTAGGCCCAAATCGCGCGCAGCTCGATGATCATCGAGACGAACAGGTAGGCGGCATCGCTGTGCGGGCTCCCTGCGAGCGCGCGGCCGATCGCAGCGTCGAGCCGGCCGAAGTACATCTGCGCCGGACCGGCAGCAATCGTCGTCTCGGCCGAGTAGTCAAGCGGCCGGCCGGCAATCTTCTCGGCCTGGCGCTTGAAGAAGAACGCATGGCGGGCCTCCTCGCACAGGTGCTTCAAGACCTCGCACCCCAGCGGCCCCTTGGTCTGGCTGGTCATGATCTTGCGGCTGCCGATGTGCTCCATCATCGAGAGCGTGTTGAGGAAGCGCGCGTGCAGATCGGGCTGCCGGCACAACGCGGTCAGGACGGTGCTCACCGGCGCAACCAGATCGGCGCTGCGGTGTTGGATTCCTGAGAGCGTCCACGGGTCTTCAAACGTTGACGAGGGTGAGCGCTTCGCTGATGGCATCGTAGACGGCATCGAGTTCATCCCGCGTTATGCAGTAGGGCGGAAGAACGTATACAACGTTGCCAAGCGGGCGCAACAGAACGTCGCGTTCAAGGAAGAATCGATAGAGCCGGGGGCCGAGTTCGGCAAGATACCCTGCCGCCGGGACACGCAGCTCTATGGCTGCGATGGTCCCCGCCTGGCGGGTCTCCACCACCTCCGCCCGGCCGCGCAGGCCTTCGAGCCGTTGCCGATGCTGTGCCGCGATCGCCTCGATGCGCGCGAACACTGGCTCATCGTCCCAGATGTCGAGGCTCGCGAGCGCGGCCGCACACGCGATCGGGTTGCCGGTGTAGGAGCTTGAATGGAAGAACATCTTCGCCCGGTCGGCCGTATAGAAGGCGTCATAAATGGCCTTCGTCGCCAGCGTCACCCCCAATGGCAGGAAGCCGCCGGTCAGGCCTTTCGAAAGGCACATCAGATCGGGCGCGACGCCTGCCTGCTCGCAGGCGAAGAACGTGCCGGTGCGGCCGAAGCCGGTCATCACTTCGTCCGCGATCAGGAGCACGCCGTGCCGGCGGCAGAGATCAGCGAGCGCCTGCAGTAACCACGGCGAATACATGCGCATGCCGCCGGCGCCGAGCACGAGCGGCTCAAGGATGAGCGCTGCGACAGAGCGTGCATCCCGCTGCAGGAGCGCCGCGAAGGCCTCGATCGACGCCTCCTCGGCGCCGGCGCGCGGAAACGGCAGCCGCTCGACGTGGAACAGCATCGGCCAATACGGCTCGGTGAACAGGCCGCGGGCGCCGCAGGCCATGGCGCCGAAGGTGTCGCCGTGGTAGCCGTCCTCGAGCGCGACAATGCGGGTGCGCTGTTCACCGCGATGGTGCCAAAAGCCGACGGCCATCTTGACCGCGACCTCGACCGCGGTCGAGCCGGAGTCGGAGAAGAACGCGACCTCGAGCCCGGCCGGCGCGCGGGCAAGCAGACGGCGGGCCAGCGTCTCTGCAGGCGCGTGGGTGAAGCCGGCAAAGATCACCTGCTCCAGCGTCGCAGCCTGCGCCGCAATCGCAGCGGCGATGCGCGGGTGGCCGTGGCCGTGCAGAGTAACCCACCATGACGCGATTGCATCGATGATGCGTCGGCCGTCGGGGGTGATCAGCCGCGCCCCTTCGCCGCGTTCGATCAGGATCGCAGGCGGCGCCACCGCGTGCTGGGTGAACGGATGCCAGATCGGGCTTGCGGCGTCAGGCATCGGCTTCGGTGCCAAAATCCGCTGGCGCGAAGCCTCGCGTGAACGCGGCCCCAAGACCTGCCGGATCCAGCGGATCGAGCCGCGGCAGCCGGCCCAGCCGCTTGACGCCGGCGAAGTCGATAATGGTCCGCTCCGTATCCGGCATCGGTTCGCCGATGAAGGCGATGCCGAGGAGGGGGATCGAACGCCGCTTCAGCGCCTCGACGCTCAACAGCGAATGATTGATGGTGCCGAGCGCGGTCCGTGCGCACAGAACGACCGGGGCCTGCCAGCGGCCGATGAGATCGATCATGAGGTGTTCACGGTTAAGCGGCACCATCAGCCCGCCGGCACCCTCGATGATCAAGGGGCCGGGGCCCGGCCAGGCGGGCAGCGGCACCAGCGCCTCGAAATCGATCGCAAGCCCGTCGATCTCGGCGGCGCGGTGCGGCGAGAGCGCTTCGCTCAGCACGTAGCGCTCCGCCAGCAACCGCTCCTCGCCAAGCCCGGTCAGGCGCTTGACCGTCTCGCGGTCGGTGCCGCCATCAGTGCCGGCCTGCACTGGCTTCCAGTAACTGCCCGCCAGCGCCTGGCAAAGCGCCGCCGCGAACACCGTCTTGCCGATGTCGGTATCGGTGCCGGTGACGACGATGGCGCTCTTCACCGCTCGGCCTCATCTCGCTGGGCGGCTCAGTAGTCGTTTGCCAGGATCTCATCGGCGCGGCGGATGAGCTCGCGGCCGTAATCGGTCCAGATGCCCTGGCCCCAGTAGCGGTAGCAGCTTGTCTCTGCCGTCATCAGATGGAACAGCGCCTTGCGGAAGCGCGTCTCGTCGGTATTGAGCTTCTTCTGTTTGAGCACCAGCTCGTTGAAGCGCGAGGACAGCTTCTCCATCGGGCCCAGGATGTTCTCGTAGCCGTGCACCCAGGAGAGGTTGTTGGTCCAGCTGCCGCCCTCCATGTGAAAGCGGCCGTCCTCCTGCTTGCACGCAGCGATCGCTTTCTCCAGGGCTTCCGGGCCGTCCCCCGGCTTCATCTTCTGCCACAAACGGTGCTGCATGATCGGCTGCAGGGCCGGGAAATCCTTCGTCTTGATGCCGGCGGCGGCGAGATGCTCCAGGTACTCGGTCACGTTCATCATCGGCGTCGGCGAATGGGACGATTCGCGCACGGCGTCCTGATACCTGCCGGGAAATTCGTTCATCATCACGCCGCCGTTCTCGCCGTCGGCGATCTGCGTCACCAGCGGCGGCACCGATTTGCCGGCCAGCTCCCAGCGCTCGAGGCTTTTCGCCTCGTAATAGGGCTGCATCTGCGCCACCAGCTTGGTGTCGGAGCCTTGCGTCTTGATGATCGCGATGATCTCCGCCGTCTCGCCGGTCGAACTGGTGCAGACAAGGCGGTGCGGCAGGTGCTTCTTCTCCGGGCCATGGCCATTGGCCGACTGCTCGACCGTGTGCTCCTGCACCAGGACCCAGCGAAAGCCGCAGTCTGTCAGTGTCTTGACGAAGGTATAGGCGACGTCCGGGTGATTGGGGAGCGCCATCTCCGAGGGCGAGAAGCCCTGCACGCGGCCGACGGCATCGAGGCCGAAGATCGCCGCGAAGTGATGCTGCCACGCCTTGACGTGCCAAGCGAAGTCCTGCACCGGCGTCGATGGGGCGACCGCGTGTCCCCACGGGCAGCCGAGCCACTCGACACAATGCCAGATCGCCGGATCGCAGGTGACGCGCTTCAGCGAATCGAGGACGTCGTGGCAGCCCATCTGGCGCAGCCCATGCAGGAGCGTGCCGGAATATTCGAGCATCGCCCGCGGCTCCTTGCCCTCAGCCAAGAGCTGCGGCACGAACTCGCCGATGCGCTTGTAGCACCAGGCGAACACCGGCGCGTTGTGATTGTCGCCGATGTGCTGGTTGTCCATCATGTACTTTAGGTTGCTGATCACCTCCGCCGTGTGCAGATCGCCGCCACCGGCCGGGATCAACGGCTGGTGCATGTGCAGGGCAATCGCGAACGCCGAGCGGATCGAGCCGAAGTCGATGGTGCTCGCCGGCCGATAGAGTTCCTTCTTCGCGGCCGCCTTGACCGCGGCTTCAATGTCCTTCTCGCGGCCGGCAATGTTGGGAATGCCGTCGATGTATTCGGGCAAGGCGTTCATGATGTCTTGGTCTCCTTGAACTTGTGAAACACAACAAGCGGGCTGGCCAATAACCATCGGCGGCGACTGCCGGCGGCGCGGATTGAAGCAAGGCTGTTCCCTCGCTTCAAGGCGATAAATCCAAGGGTTGTTCTACCTGAGCTACAAAGGCCTCGCTGGGGATGCTCGATCTCAAGCGAACACGCGATAGTCGATGTCGGGGAAGATCGTGTCCATAGCCTCCAGGGCCGCGAGCTTGGCCGGATCGATGCTGCCGGCCTCGATGCCGTCGGCGAGCCAGTGAAAGCGGGCGAGATGGTCGCGGATACGGCCGTAGGCGTAATCGACGGCGGTGCCGGTCTTCATGATGAAGGGCCAGTCGGATGACTGCGCCAACAGCAGCGCGCGCGCCGCCTGATTGAGCGCCCGGTGCGCAAGCGAGCCGGGCACTGGCGCTCCGGGGCGGCCGGCCAGCGCCTGCATGCGGGCGGCGGCGTCGTGCAGGTGGCGGTAGATCCAGTCGTTGCCGCGGTTGAGCCAGAAGGTGCTGTAGCCGCGATCGCCCCAGCTGGAAGCCGACGGCGTCGCCCGCTGCGGGTCGGCATGGCGCGCGAGGTAATCGCTGGGCGTCACAAGCTCGATGACCGTCTGGTCATAGGCCAGCTTGCGGATGAACAGATCGAGGAAGCGCGGTCCCTCGAACCACCAGTGGCCGAACAACTCGGCATCATAGAGCGCGACGACCAGCGGTGGGCGGTCCATGCCGGGGCGGAATCGCTCTGCCGTTTCGATCTGCCGGCGGAGGAAATCACCCGCGTGCGCGTCGGCGCGGGCGTCGGCTTGCGCCGGCTCATAAATCTCCTTCTGATCGCTCGCGCCGGTGATGCGGTGGTACTTGAAACCGGTAAAGACGCGGGTCTGGCCATCGAGGATGAACGGGCGGATGTACTCGAAATCGAGGTCGAAGCCGATATCGCGGAAGAAATCGCGGTACCACGGATCGCCCGGATAACCCGCCTCAGCGCTCCACACCTGGCGCGAGGAGGCGGGATCGCGGCCGAACGCGCAGACGCCGTTTTCGCACTGGATCGGCGCCAGATAGCCGTGCCGCGGCCGGACGCTGGCATTGAGGATGGCGTGCGTATCGGTGAAAAAGTACCGCCCGCCGGCCTCTGACACCGCCTCCTCGACACCCGGATAGTAACCGCATTCGGCCAGCCAGAAGCCGGGCGGCGGCCGGCCGAAGGCGCTGGCATAAGCCTCAGCGCCGACCTTGAGCTGGGCACGGACCGCGTTCGGCTGCGTCTTCAGGATCGGCAGGAAGCCATGGGTGGCGTTGGCGGTGATCAACTCCAGGACACCCGCATCCTGCAGCCGGCCGAACGCCGCGATCAGGTTCCGGTCGTAACGGCCGACATACCAGTCTTCCGTCTCGTAAAGCAGACGCCGGTACAGCCGCGCGACCTCCGTCAGCTTCGGGTTGCCATGGTTACGGAGGATCTCCTTGTCGCCGAGGTGCGACAACTTGCCGAGGTGGGCGAGATAGCGCTCCTGCAGGAAGGGGTCGGCCATCATGGCCAACAGCGGCGGCGACAGCGAGACGGTCACCCGGAATTTGACGCTGTCGGCAACCAGCCCCTCGAACACTCGCAACAGCGGGATGTAGGTGTCCGTGATCGCCTCGAATAACCACGACTCCTCGAAGAAGGACGGGTATTCCGGATGGCGGACGAACGGCAGGTGCGCGTGCAGAACGAGTGCGAGGGACCCCTGCGCCATCAGCTGTCCCCTTCGGGATTGTCGGCCCCTTCGCTCGCAAGGAGCGCCGTCAGAACGGTCGGATCGTTCGGCAGGATCCGGCGCAGGGCAAACGTGCCGTCGGGGCGCACGCGGATGTCTTTGCCGAACAGCTGCAGCGTGCGGCCCGGCTGGATGCGGCCGTGGATGTGCAGCTCGGCCGTCACTTCGAGCGCGACATCATTGCCACCCCGGCCGAGAACGAAGCTTGAGAGCGGCAGAACTTCCTCAAGCGCGAACGGTTCTGCCGCCGGCGCATCGACAATCGGGTTGGCTTCCGGCGCTGCGGCCGGCTCCCCCCCAGCGGTCGCCGCCACTTCGGTCGCCGCCACTTCGGTCGCGGGAACGGCCTTCGGCGCCGGTGCCGCTT
>JBATPX010000209.1:0-72963 GCA_049291695.1 Defluviicoccus sp. | reverse complement strand
TCAGGATCTCCGGGCGCAGCTTGACGTTGCCGGGCTTGTAGACACCATGCACGTTGCCGAACGAGGCCGCGACCGAGAAGCTGCCGATCTCGGAGAGCTTGTCGAACGCTTGCAAGACGTCTTCCGGTTGCGTGTAAAGCTTGGCATTGTCGGCGCTCTCGTCAAACTCACCGCCGATGCCGTCCTCCTCGCCGCCGGTGACTCCGAGCTCGATCTCCAGGCTCATGCCGATCTTCGACATCCGCTTGAGGATGCGAGCGCACTCCTTCAGGTTCCAGTCGATCGGCTCTTCCGACAGATCCAGCATGTGCGAGCTGAACAAAGCCTTGCCGGTCTCCTTGTGGAACGCCTCGCCGTGGTCAAGCAGCGCCTCGACCCACGGGATCAGCTTCTTGTTGGCGTGGTCGGTGTGCAGGACGACGCAGACGCCATAGTGCTCGGCCATCATGTGGACGTGGCGGGCGGCGGAAACGGCGCCCAGCACCTTGGCGAGGCTGCCGTCCGGGAAGCCCTGGCCGGCATAGAATTGCGCGCCGCCGTTCGAGAGCTGCACGATCACATCGCCCTTCGCCTTGGCGGCCGCCTCGAGCACGGCGTTGACGGTGTTGGTGCTGGTGACATTCACCGCCGGCAGCGCGTAGTTCCCGGCCTTGCACTTGGCGACGAGCTTTGCGTAATCCTTGCCGGTGACGACGCCCGGTTTCAGTCCACTCATTGTTCTCTCCTCCTCGATTGATGGGGCGAAGGGGTACCGCGGCCGGTCAATCCAGCGTCCGTGTCGTTTGCGTCCCCGCTGGCCGGGTGGTCCCCGAATAAACCCCGCTTATAGCATCTCCACGTCGCCGTGGGAGAAAGAACACCGCGGCAGCCGCTGCGGACCCGCCCGTCGCCGTCACTGCGTGCGCTCGTCTTCGACGATGCGGCCATCCAGCAGCGTGATGCGCCGGCTCGCCTTCGTCGCCAAGTCAAGGTTGTGGGTGACGGCAACGACCGCCCGACCAGTCCTGGCGAGGTCGGCAAGGATGGCAAACACCTGCTGCGCGTTGTGCGAGTCAAGGTTCCCCGTCGGCTCATCGGCGAGCACAAGCCTGGGTGCATTGGCGAGCGCGCGGGCGATCGCAACCCGCTGCCGCTGGCCGCCGGAGAGCTGCTCCGGCCGGCGGTCGGCATAGTCCGCCATCTCCAGCTTCGCCAGCAGGTCTCGCCCACGCGCCTGCATTGCCGGACCCTCCAGCGCGCCCAGGCGGCGCATCGGCAGCATGACGTTCTCGAGCGCGCTGAACTCGGGCAGGAGAAAGTGGAACTGAAAGACGAAGCCGATCGCACCGAGGCGCAGCGCCGCCGCTGCATCGCGGCTCAAGCCCCCCGTCGGCTTGCCTTCGATCAGGATCTCGCCTTGGGTCGGCCGGTCGAGCAAACCCAGCAGGTAGAGGAGCGAGGACTTCCCGGAGCCCGAGGGGCCGGTGACGACGACGAACTCGCCGGCATTGATGCTGAGCTCGATGTCGCGCACCAGCGTGACCGGCACCGGCCCGGGCAGGACCCGGTGAACGCCGGCAGCGGTCACATAGGCTTCCGCCGTCATGCCGCCCCGCGGATGATCGCGACCGGATCGAGCCGCCCCGCACGCCGGGCCGGCAGGTAGCCGGCAAGGCCGGCCGCCGTGAGCGCGCAGGCGGCGGCGATCGCATAGTGGCGCCAGTCGTAGGTAACGGGCAGCCCGGTCGACTCGGCGAACGTCCGCACCTTGATCTCGATGCTGCCCAGAAGCCGGCATAAGCCGAAGCCGAGCACCCAGCCGAGAACGGTTCCGGCGGTACCGATGAGGAACCCTTCGCTCACGAAGATCGCGCGCACGTCGCCTTCGGTGAAGCCCAGGGATTTGAGGATGGCGATGTCGCGCGTCTTCTCGAAGACGATGGTCGAGACGATGTTGAAGATGCCGAACGCCGCCACCACCAGGATGCCGCCGACCACCGTGTAGATGATGATGTTGCGGATCTGGAACACCTCCAGCACGTTCTCGTTGATCTCCTCCCAGGACTCGGTCCGATAGCCGAGGCGGCGTTCGATGCGCTGGGCGAGCGAGCGCGCGTTGCCGACGTCTTCGAGGCGCAGCCGGATCTCGTTGATGACGTTCGGCCGGTCGAGCAGCACCTGCACCACCTTGAGCCGCGCGTACGCGGTCGCGTCGTCGATCGCGACGACACCGGAGTGGACGATGGCGACAACCTTGGCGAGACGGATCGTCCCCGCCGACGACGAAAGGCTCACACTGTCGCCGAGGTTGGCGCCGAGCTTGCGGCTCAGGCCGCTGCCAATGATGATGCCGTTCGCGGTCGTGTAGAGATCGTCGAGCGTGCCTTCACGGATGTCTTCGGCGAGCTTGGAAACCCGGATTTCCGCCTTCGGTTCGATGCCCAGCAGCGACACGGCGATGTCGCGGCCGCCGTAGCGCAGCACCACCGGTCCGCGCAGCGTCGGCGCAACCGCCACGCCCGGCAGGTCGGCCAGCACGGCCAGCTTCGGCTGCGGGTTGCGGATGCCGCGCAGTTCCTCCTTCGGCTTGACGGAAGACAGGGCCACAGAGGCGGCACTGCCGTAGACGGTATCGGCCGGTTGCCAGGGGACGGCGCGGTAGTCATCACGGACGGTGATGTGCGGCGTCGCATCGATGATGCGGCGGATGAAATCCTCCTGCGAGCCCTGCATCAGCGCTGCCATCGCGACCGCGAAGCCGACCCCCGTCATCACGCCCAGCACTGACAGCACCGTCTGCCGCAGCCGCTCGCGGATATGCGTCAGTGCGATTTCGAGCGTGAGCGGCATTGGCGGCTCACGAACCAGCCGTTGCCGGCGCCACGCGGACGCGGACACGATCGCCCGCCGCAAGCTTGGCCGGCGGGGTGACGATCACCACTTCGTCCTCGCTCAGGCCAGCCTTCACCTGCAGCCAGCGGGTGCCCTTGATGCCGGGCGTGATTGGGCGCTCGATTGCCCGGCCGCCCTCGACCACGAACACCCGGCCGTCGACTGCCGCCTCGGCCGGCACCAGGAGCGCGCCCGCCTCCTCGCGGATGATGATGTTGATTTCCGTCGTCATGCCGATCATCAGCGGCGTTTCCGCCGGCAGGCCGATGCGAACGCGAAAGTTTTTCGCCACCGGGTCGCCCTTGGGCGTGATCTGGCTGACGGTTCCGGTCAGCACCTGGCCTTCGAAAGCATCACTCTTGACGAGCGTGTGCTGGCCGAGGCGGACGCGCGGGATGTCCTCCTCGTCGACGTCGGCCTCGATCCACAACGGCGTCGGCTCACCGACCCAGAACAGGACATCGCCCGGCTCCACCACTTCGCCGACCTCGCCGTCCTGGCGCAGGACGCGGCCGGCCATGGGCGAGCGCAGCGTGTAGTCGGCCAGGCGCTCGCGGGCAGCGGCGATCGCGGCGCGCACCTCGTCGAACTGACTGACCAGCCGCTCGTAAGCCTGGGCGCTGATGACGCGGTCCGAAAGCAACTTGCCGTAGCGGGCAACATCGCTCTCAAGGAAACGGGCGCGGGCTTCGAGCTCCTTGAGGCGTGCCCGCGGCTCCTCGTCATCGAGCCGGGCCAGCACGTCGCCGCGGCTGACGCGTTCACCCTCGCACGAGCAAAGCTCCACCACCCGGCCGCGCACGATCGGCGTCACCTTGGCCCACGTGACAGGTTCGACGATGCCGGTGGCGTAAACCGCCTCCACGGCCGGCCCGCGCACGGGACGCTGCACCTCGACGACGAGGATGGAGAGAAACCAGTATGCGGCCGTGGCAGCGGCGAAAAGAACGGCCACGACGAGCCACGGGAGGGCCTTTCTCAGCATCGTGCGTTCCTACCTGCCTCTCTCGCGCTGCGGCCAGGGCTGCGAGTGTCTGGGCACCTCGCGCGCGAACGGCAGGCACGCTTGCGTGCATTGCGATCGGGCCACGCGCCGCACTATACTGCCTTCCCCAGGATGACTGAATGGAGGAAGGCTTGTCGACCAGCCGCCGCGTGTTCTTGCGCACCGGCCTGCTCGCGTCCACCGCGTTCGCGCTGGCGTCGGGGCGGGCCTTTGCCTTCGCCGTCGAGGAGGCGAGCTCCGGGGTCACTGGCATCTACCATGCGGCACGTTCATGCGCGCTCGATGACGACCCGCAGCACCAGAAGCTGCTCGTGGAGCTGCGTCAGAGCCTTGACGGCCTGTCCCTGTCGCCGGAGGAGCGGGACGCTGTGGTAGCTGGCCTGACCTGCCCGATCTGCGGCTGCGGCCTCCAGCTCTAGCCGCCGCCGGCGGTCCACCGTTTTGCGTCTGATGGAGGATGAATCCCGCAAGGCCGCAACAAGGCTCACTCTTCGAGCGCGCGCACCTCGCGGGTGGTCCGGCGCAGGCGCTCGCTCAAGTTGCGGCCGATGTTCTTAAGCAGCCGCGCGTGCAGCCGCGGGTGCTTTTCCGCGAGTTCTGCGAATCGATCTGTTCGCAGGACCCAGCAGCGCACGGCGCTCTCGGCGATTACATCGGCGACGCGACTGCCGCCGTCGACTAGGGCCAATTCGCCGAAGGACACGCCCGGGCCAAAGCTGGCGAGCCGTTTGCTGCGACCGTCGGCGAGTTGCACGCTTACCGCGGCCGCTCCCTCCGCCAGCATGAACAGCCGGTCGGCGGCGTCGTTCTCGTGGATGATGGCGGCTCCCTGCGTGTACGTCGCCTCCTCAAGGTAACCGGTCAACAATGCGATGTACTCGCCTTCGAGTCCGGCGACGATGTCCATTTCCGCCAGCGGCATGCTAAGTTCGCAGGGCGACAGTTCGGGTGCGGTCGCCGCCAGGAGAGCGTCTTCGCAGGCCTCCAGAGCGTGATCGACGTCCGCGAATACGTGTGCCTCGGCCCAGCCCGCGGGCAGCCGCTCGGCGAGCGCGCGAACGATCGCGGCCGGAAAGGCGGCCAGCAGGAGCTGTTGCCGCCGCTCCGCGAGTATCTCGTGCATTGCTATCAGGAGTCCGAGCGGGCTTGGGTCGGCATGGCCGACCCGGCGGCCGTCGAGAATGGCGTAACCGAGCGAAGCGATCTCCGCGATCAACCGCCGCAGCAGCTGTTCCACGCTGGCGAAGAACAGATCGCCCTCCAGCTCGAAAACGGTGATACGGTGGCCCAGCTGATCAAGCACGCCCCGTTCGGCGGCCCGCCGGCGCCGCTTCGAGACGACATTGCTGCCAGTATAGACCCGGCGAATGACGGTGCGGGGCTGCGCATGGTGCGCAAACATGTGCAACGCAAACCGCGACGACAGCTCCTCGCAGACGCGCACACCGCGGACGCTGTTGCCTTTGGCGTCCAGAAGCGGTGAATAGAGGCCAATACCGAACTGACCCGGCAGAACCGCGATGATGCCGCCGGCAACGCCGCTTTTTGCCGGCAGTCCGATGCGGTAGCTCCATTCCCCGGCAAAATCGTACATGCCGCAGCTCGCCATCACGCTCAGAATGCTTTGCACGTGCTCCGCGGCCATGGCTTGCCGGCTCGTCAGCGGATTGACGCCGTAATTCGCAAGCGTCGCCGCCATGATCGCGAGGTCACGTGCCGTGACCAGGATCGAGCACTGGCGGAAGTAGAGTTCGAGATGCTCGTCCACCGGGTCTTGGAGCATCCCGGCATTGAGCTCCAGGTACGCTATGGCGCGATTGCGATGTCCCGTCGCCCGCTCCGACTGGAAGACCGTCTCGTCCACCTGCAGCGGGCGGCCCGCGAAGTCCGCGAACGTCGCCAGGATGCGTTGCAGACGGCTCTCGACGCTGTCGCCCGTAATCAGGGCGGAGACTGCGATTGCGCCGGCGTTGACCATGGGGTTGAAGGGCCGGTTTCCCGTCTCGTCAAAGACGATGGCATTGAAGGCGTCGCCGGATGGTTCGACACCGACCTTGCGAAGAACGTCGTCACGACCGTGTTCTTGCAAGGCAAGGCTAAAAGCAAATGGTTTAGAGACTGACTGGATAGTGAATTCCCGCCGACTCTGACCTATTTCATAGACACAACCATCGATCGTTGCCAGGACGATCGCGAAGTCTGCCGGGTCTGCCTTTGCCAGTTCTGGAATATACGTGGCAATAGCACCGGAGAAATCTGGCTGGTACTTCTCGTGTAACTCCAGAAGAACGGACTGAACGGGGGAGAGGGCAGGCTCTCGCACGTGAATTCATGCTCCGTGTGTCGCCGGAGGCTTGCGCCCGGCATCGGATCGATACCTCCCGATCGTCCTAACGGAAAAGTGCCTAACAGACAATCACAAATGATGCGTGCCTATTTTATAGGCAATTGCGCCTGATTTAGAACTCGACCTGCGTGCCCAGTTCGACCACCCGGTTGGGCGGTATCTGGAAAAACGCCGTCGCGCTGAGCGACGCCCCCCACAGGGCGATAAAGAGGTGCTCCTGCCAGCGGCGCCAAAACGGCAGCCGCTTCGCGCGGGCGCGGCGGACGACCAGCGTTTCCCGCCCGACGAAGAATGACGTCTGCATCATGTCGAAGGCGAGGCCGTGGCGCCGGCACTGGCTCAGCACCCGTGGCACGTTCGGCGCCTCCATGAAGCCGAATCGGGCGACAATGAGGAAGAATCCTTTGCCGGCCCGCTCGACTTCGATCCGCTCGTTCTCTGCAACACGGGGGATGTCTTCGACCGCCACGGTCATGAAGATGACGCGCTGATGCAGCACGTGATTGTGTTTGAGGTTGTGCAGCAGCGCGTTCGGAACCGTGTTGAGGTTGCCGGTCATGTACACCGCCGTGCCGGGGACGCGGGTCGAGGAGCCGCTGAGCTGATCGATGAAAAGCGCCAGCGGCAGGGCATCGCCGTATAGCGTTTGCCGCAAGGTGATGCGGCCGCGGCGCCAAGTATCGATGATGAAGAAGACGATGATGCCGACCACCAGGGGCAGCCAGCCGCCGCTCGGGATCTTGAGCACGTTCGAGCCGAGGTAGCAGAGGTCGACCGCCAGCAGCGTGCCGAACACGGCAACCGTCGTCAGGCGCGGCCATTGCCATAGCCGGCGGGCGACGATCGCCGCCAAGAGCGCACTGATCACCATGTCGCCGGTGACTGCCAGGCCGTAGGCGGAAGCCAAGTTGGTGGACGAGCGGAACTCGGTGACCAGCAGCAGCACGCCTGCGAGCAGGGCCCAGTTCATGCGCGGAACGAAGATCTGGCCCTCCTCGGTCGCGGACGTGTGGCGCATCTCCATCCGCGGCAGCAGGCCGAGTTGCACCGCTTGGCGGGTCAGCGAGAACACGGCGGAGATCACCGCCTGAGAGGCGATAATGGTGGCAAGGGTGGCCAGGATCACCAGCGGATAGAGCGCCCACGACGGTGCGAGCAGGAAAAACACGTGCTCGATCGCGCCCGGATCGGCCATCACAAGGGCACCCTGGCCGAAATAGTTGAGGACCAGACCCGGGAGCACCAGGGTGAACCAGGCGAAGCGGATGGGCCAGCGGCCGAAGTGCCCCATGTCGGCGTAGAGCGCCTCGCCGCCAGTGATCGCCAGCACGATCGCGCCCAGGCTGAAGAACGCCGCCGACGGATCGTCGGCCACAAGGGCAGCCGCATAGCGCGGATCGAGGGCCTTGAGTACGCTCGGCACCTGGATGATCTGGACCAGGCCCAGCACGCCCAACACCGCGAACCACAGCAGCATGACGGGGCCGAACAGCTTGCCGACCGAGCCGGTGCCGCGGGACTGGATGAGGAACAGCGCGAGCAGGATCGCGCTCGCAAGCGGGACGACATAGGGGGCAAAGACATCGGTCGCGGTGTTCAGCCCCTCCACCGCGCTCAACACCGAGATTGCAGGCGTGATCAGGCCGTCGCCGAAAAAGAGTCCGAGGCCGCACATCGATAGCACGGTGACGGTTGCGCGCATCGGCCCAGTGTAGTCGAGCCCGCGTCCGGCGAGCGCGGCGAGTGCCAGCACGCCGCCTTCGCCCTTGTTATCGGCGCGCATGATCAAGAGGACGTATTTTCCGGTAACAACGACGATCAGGGACCAGAAAACCAGGGACAGCACGCCGAGCACGGAGTCGATATCTGGGGAGAGGCCGCCCGCGGCACTGAACGCTTCGCGGATGGTGTAGAGCGGGCTGGTGCCGATATCGCCGTAAACGACGCCGATTGCGGAAAGCAAGAGTGCGGCGCGCGTCTGTCTGCGGTGATCGACGGCCGGGGTTTCGCTGTCGCCTTCGGGCGCGGTCTGTGTTGCGTCTATGCGATCGGCCGCTGGGCCTTCCTCCGGCGCAGCAGGCTCCGTGGTGGGGTCATCCGCCATGCGCAACCGCGAGGGCTGTGCTGCCGCATGCCCGGGAAAGATGAAGCAAGGGGCCCGCCTCCTGTTCCCGCAACGCGTAATCCTAGCACCGGCGCCAAGCGTTTTGAAACCGCGCTGATAAATGCCATTCCTGGGCGCACGGGTGGCACGCTGGCTACCACTCCTTTGCCTTTGCCGACCCGGGTTTGCGGCGGCACGGCGTCATCGCCATCTTCATCGGTGCAGACAGAGGAGGATGACGGATGGCTTGGAACCATGTACGGTCAGCATGCGTGTCGGCGGCAGTGTACCTGGGCCTTCTCGTCGGCATCGCCGTCGGGCACGAATCCATTGCCGATTCGGGTGTGCAGACGGTGTCGACAGAGCAGCTTGTGCCCGTTTTCGGCGGCGGCATCACCCTGATTGACATCCGGCGGGCGGACGAATGGCGAGCGACCGGGGTTATTGCCGGCAGCCACTTAATCACCGCCTTCGACGCCGAAGGGCGGCTGCGGCCCACGTTCCTGGCTGAGGTGGCCGCCGTTTCGGCGCCGGATCGACCGGTCGCTTTGCTCTGCCGCAGCGGCAACCGATCGGCCGCCGCCGCCCGCCTGCTGACCGCTCAGAGCGGCTTCCGAACCGTCTACAGCGTTGCCGGCGGCATGAACGACTGGCTGCGCGAGGGTCGACCGGTGGACGACTGCCGGTCGTGCTGAGCCGGTATCGAGGTGCCTATATATTGGGGTTCGGGTCCGACGCGTAAGGAAGCAGAGCCGCAAACGGTTGCCCCGATCACGCGCGCAGGCCGCCGCCGGGCTGAGACAACAGCGTTGTATCCATGTGCCGACGGGCGTCCCGGACGGCGTGTGCATCGTTTCCGTCAGGCTCGTCCGGTCCCTTGACCACAATCCGAGGCGGCGGCATCCGAACTCCGTCGGTCGTTATAGCACCTGTCTCCCAAGTGCAACATCAGTCGTCCGCATTATAACAACCGTGGCCTTTGCAATTGACTGTCTACACGCTCTTCCGCCAAGCATAATCGATCGGAGCTGTTCTTCGCGGGACGCTCCCGGTTAGTTCGAGTGTCAGTCAGGAGCACAAAAATGAAGAGAATTCTCATGGGCGCGGCGGTGCTCGCGCTAAGCAGCGGCTGGGCCGTCGCAGACTCAAAAATGCCTCCCTACACGGCGGAATGGGGTCCACGCGTGGGTGACTGGGAAGCAACCTTCGGCGGAACCGGTACGTCGACCAACGAGTTCGACGATCACAATTTTGGTCTTTCGGGCTCGGCGCATTACTACGTCACGAAGTGGCTGCCGATCGGCATCCGCCAGACCTTTGTTACCGATTTTGGTGACAACACTGAGGACGAATGGGGTGGCGCGACGCGCGTTTCGGTTGATTTGCAGGCACCGCTTGGCCGGTTTCAGCCCTTCATCGGCCTTGTTGGCGGCTACCAGTATGGCGAAAGCTTCGAGGATGACTACATTTACGGCCCCGAAGCTGGTGTGAAGTTCTGGTTGAACGAAAGCACCTTCATCTATGGCCAAGGGGAATACTTGATCGTCGGCGACGGTGACTTCGATGAGGGCAACGCGCTCTATTCGTTCGGCTTCGGTCTCAACTTCTAGGCTGCAGCTTAAGCTGCTAGGAATGAGGAGAACCGAATGATGCAAGCGCAGCTCAAAATGGCAGCCGTTGCACTGGCGATACTCGTCAGTACCGGCTGCACCAATCGATATCTCGACGACGCCCAATCGGCTCAGCCGCAAGGAACGGCTTTCGATCGTGCGCTCGCCCGCGATTACTTGGCACTCGCCGAGGTCGAGTACAAGCAGGGCGACCAGCGCGACGGCGACACCTACGCCCGCCGATCGATCGACGCCGCCAAGGGCAAGCCGACTCAGCCGGACGAACCCGGCCTGCGGCATCTCCCCAGCGCCCCAGTTGGTGAAGTGACCACAGCCCGCCAGCGTCTGGTGAAGGCGCTCGACGGAAACGGCCGCACCACCAAGCCGGATGTCGCCGCCCGCGCCCAGTCGCTGTACGACTGCTGGCTCGAGCAGCTCGACGAGAACCTGCAGAAAGACCACATCGCCGCCTGTCGCGACGGGTTCAAGACCGCCTTGGCTCAGCTCGAGGCAGCGCCGCCGGTTTCTGCGAAGCCGGTCGCCCCGATGGCGGCTCCGGAGAAGTTCCTCGTCTTCTTCGATTTCGCTAAGTCAACTTTGACGCCTGATGCGAGGAACAGCATCGCCAATGCAGCCAAAGCCGCGAAAACGGCCGGTGCCGCAAAACTCATCGTCGTCGGTCACGCCGACCGGGCAGGTCCCGAGGATTACAACCTCAGGCTGTCGAAACGCCGTGCTGATGCGGTGAAAGGTGAGTTAGTGCGCCTAGGGGTTTCCCCAACCGTAATCACCACCGAGGGTCGCGGCGAAACTGATCCCTTGGTGCCGACCGCAGATGGCGTTCGCGAGCCGCAAAACCGCCGCGTCGAAATCATGCACGCTCGGTAAGTTCAGCGAAAGCAGGTCAACAACAAAAAGAAACGTTACATCACCGATTCACCCTGCCAAGGATGCCGCCCTTCACCGGGCGGCATTTTTCTTGCCACAAGGCTTTCACGCATCTTGGCAATGGGTAGAGGGGAGAGGCGGTCTCGCAGGGGACCACGACCGCGCCCGTCTCATTATTACGACTCCTGCGTCTGGCTCGAGCGAAAGATGTAGCTGGTGCCAAAAATTCCCATCAGAAGAAGGATGACGTGGGCGGCGAAGAACTGTGGCAACCAGATAAACACGCCGACGCTGGCGCAGAAAATGCAAGTCCACATCAGCGCCAACACAGTCATCAGCTGAAAGCGCACAATTTTTGGCAGGCGAGCCAGCGGGTTCCGATCCGGATTCATAACTGCGTCCCAAAAATTCGTTAGCATCTTGAAGTCCTCCGTGTTTCATCTGTTCGGGGGTAACGCGCATGTGTCGCCGATGACGGCGCGATAACCTTTACGCTCCGGCTTCGTAAGCAATGGGCGTACTGGCGGTTGCCCGTGCGGTGGAACGTTGCCTCATCGGCAGGGCGGCACCGACCACGGCTCCGATGAGGGCGCCTTTCATCATCGCCCCAGCAAGGAAGAGATTGAGACGGACTGTCTCTCCCGCAGCGCTCAACATGCTGCCGATGGCTGAAACATCCCACCAAAGGATGGTGCCAACGAGTACCATTCCGACAAAGGCGCCGCCGACGCCATATTGACTTATCCGACGGAGAGCGAGGGTGCTGTCAGGATTCATGAGCCGAATTCCTAATTGTTCAACGTCAGATCTACGCGGTTGACTCAGGCTCGGATCACCCGAGGTGCGGATTGTGCTCCGCGTTTCAGTTGACCGGTCCAAAACCACTAGAGGAGACGCTCGGTGGCAGCATCTTCTTCATCACGGCGGTCTTGCCGTCCGCTGCTGCCCTGGCGCCATCATCAAGTTCTCGGCACAGCCCTCACCGGTCCATGGAGTCCGAGCGGGCCGAGCCCCTCAACAGGCCCCTAACAAAATTTTAAGCAAAATTGCCTAACTATCTGGGCGCGTGACCGATCTCACGCCTCTATCGGGCCGCCACAAGGAACGTTCTCATGACGCCACTGTCTCCGCTTCACGGCGAGGGTCCCTTCGGAAGCGTATTGAGAAGCGATGACAACGCGTTGGCGAGTAAGACGCGTGCAGCGAAAACGAGTGTCCGCGCGAAACAGGAGCGCGATCTGATTTCGGTTGTCAAAGATGCCGTGCTTATGGCCAAAATTGCCGAACAAAATAAGCAAGAGTCACGCGAGGAGAGCGTTTTAATTGTGTTTTCGTGCGCAAATGCCAAGTCGTTTACTTTTTACATAAATACACAATCCATGCCGTGCGACGTACTTTATGTTCGCGATCCGTGTCTTAATCATTGGTATCAAAGTGGAGTAGACGACTGTAGTAACGTATATGCGCTAAGCAAAACACTGAAACGCACTACCGAGTCCTATCGGTCCGTGTACTGTCTCGGCTCGTCGATGGGTGGCTATGCGTCGCTTCTTTTCGGTGCTCTTTTAAGGGCACGCCGCGTCATCGCCCTGGCACCGCAGGTCGTCCTCGATCCCACCTTCCCGCGCTCGCCGCACCAGAATACGCCGCTCCACTATGCTGATATCCGTGCCATCGTGAAAGAGGCGAGCACGACCGAGTTCTTCATCGGGTTCGGTGATCTCGATCTAGTTGACAGCTACAACATCAGCTTATTACAGGATGGCGGGCGCTTTCCCGAGCACATCTCGGTCGTTTCTTATCTCGCGTTCGATCATCTCTTCCCGAAGGCGTTGCAGAAAGCTTGTCCCCTGGATCAATACTTTTCCCAGGTTTTCACAGGCATCACCCCGGAAACCCATGGTTTACCCTTCCAGGCCGGGATCGCTCTCTCTCCAGCGCAGATCGAAGGCATCCAGGCGGCCGTCCCCCTCTATTTCAAGAAGAACTATGCCGCCGCGTTTGCGATCCTCAAACCGTTGACCGATCGCCATCCCGACTGGTGGGCGGCAAAGCACCTGTGCGGCATGGCCGGCATCCATGGCGACATCGAGCCTGAGCTCAGCAGACGGTTCGTTATCGAGGCAGCGGACCAAAATCCGCGAGCGTTCGAATTCGCGCACGACGCCGCACTGGCCGAAATCCGCGCCGGCAATGCTGAAGGAGCCCGTCGCCATATCGAGCGAGTCAACTCGATGCGAAAGGGCCACTCGGTAGCGCTGGGCTTGCTCGAAAAGTATTCATCTGCGTTTCAGTCCCCGATGGCGTTCGACAAGGATAAACTTTAATGAGCGACGAGGAACAGATACGGTCGGCGCTGCGCGACATTGTCGACTATGAGCGGCAGATCGGGCAGCTCTTGAACAAGATCAACACCTACAGAGGGACCATAGACGGCCAGAGCAAACATATTCAGGAGCTGGAAACGAAGTGTGCCAAGCTCTTTGATGGAGAGTTGTTCTCATTCTTCATCCGTAGCGCCGAGCAACAGCAGCGGCAGATCGATCGGGTGAACGAGCTCGTGCTCCGACTCCTCGGTAACAAGGAGACGGAGCCGGCTTCGCCCCGCGCCGAGACGGCCGAAAAATCGGCAAAGGACAAGTCCGCCAAGGCGCCGGCACGGAACAGCACGCCTGAAATCGCTCCGGAGCCGATCACCGATAAGAAGGAGCTCTCGAAGCCCGCAAAGGCGGCGGCGCTCGACCAAGCGGCATCACGGCTGGATCGGGCAGCACGGGCGATCGGCAAGGCGGCAGCCGATGGCAAGCCCGGCAAGGTCGAGCAGTGCCTGAGGACGATCAGCGTCGACATTGCGGATTTGACCCGCTTCCACCCAAGCCGGGCACTCATCGAGAAGGTCGTCGATGCCGACGAAAAGAGTGCAACGGTCTTGCGCGTACGCGACACCGCGGGGCACGGTCTGCACGGCGTGACCATCCCGGCCGGCTCCGTTAGCGCGTCGGCCCTGCGATCAGCGAAGCTGGTGCTCAAGGATGACGGCGCGCGCTACGTCCGCATTCGCCTCCGGCAGAAGGGCAGCGGTGGCAACAACGCTGTGTGCTCGGTCGATCTGCGTTATGGCAGCGTCTGCAAGATAGCCTCGACACGGGACGATACCAGCGGCGAGGCTCAGGTCCGCCGGCTCGCCGACCGGTGGTTCGAGATTACGTTTCTCGCTCCGCTGCAGCCGTCGACCGAGACGGTCGAGCTGCAGATCATAACCCTGCCAAAGTTCAACTCTAAGTCCAGTCTGAAGGCAGGCGTGGCGGGACGAGGCTTCCTGATCCGAAGTGTCAGCCTCGCAGCCACCAACGAGCCGGTCGCAGCAGTGGCGGCGACAGCAACGGTCGCGGAGCAGACGCGGGTCCCTGCCAAGGCCGTCTCCGCAACGACCAAGGCGCAGCGGGATGAGGATCGGCGGCAGCAGAATCGCAAGGACTACCTCGAGTCGGGCGCCTACGATCGGATCGCTACACTCGCCGGTGTGCACGCCGGCCGGCGCGCCTTCATCATCGGCAATGGCCCCTCGATCAACGGGCAGGACTTAACGCTGCTCCAGAACGAGATCACTTTCGTCACCAACTGGTTCGTCAACCACCCGCGCTTCACCGACATCAATCCTGCCTATTACTGCGTCTCGTCGCACGAGATGTTCGGTGGCTGGAACAATCCTGCACCATCCGCCAATCCGGACTGGCTCAAGGCCATGACCGCGTTCGCAGGGCGCTCGCACAAGATCTTCTCATTCCGTTTTAAGGACTACATCGAACGCAGTCGAATCTTCCCGGCCGGAGAGTGCGACTACCTCTTGTTCGATCGGCCCAAACACCTTGTCGATGCCAGGGGTGATATCAACCTCGATCTCAGCCAGCCGATGGACGATGGCTATACGGGGATTATCACGTTCTGCCTGCCACTGGCGCTGCACTTGGGCATCCGCGAGATCTACCTTGTCGGCTGTGATTGTGACTACGGCCTGGCGACCCCCGACGCGCCGAAGAAGTACTTCTACGATTATTCCCGCCACACCACCAGCACGACCAAGTACGACAGCTTGAAGCGGATCTGGGCGGACAATGGCCCGATTTTCCAGGCCTACCAGGTGGTCAGCGAGCGGTTCGCCGCGGCAGGCGCGCGGATCGTCAACTGCACCGCCGCCGGCCGGCTGGAGGTGTTTCCCCGCGCCCGATACGAAACCGTCGTCGGCCGCAATGCAATCGCCGCTTAAGAGAGTGCCAACTATGCGCAGCGATACCGTCGCCTTGTGCTCGGTCGTCAACGACCCGTTCGTACCCGGCTTCATCTGCATGGAGCGCAGCCTGCGCCGTACGAATCCGGATTGGGACTTTCCTTTCTTTGTGCTCTACGAGGATAATATTTGTCATCTATCGCCAGAATCGAGACAACTCATCGAAAAATATTGCGAGAACGTATGTTTCGTCTGCATCGATGTAGAGAGTTTCGCAGAAGTTTTCGAGTACGCGCGAACCGTCATCGGCACGCCGGAGCGGCTGATGCCGGCCTTTTTCATCCTCGAAGCGTTTCGGTTGAAGGCGTTCAGTCGGGTGATCTGCTTCGACAGCGACATCCTGATCCGCGGATCGCTGGCTGAGCTCCTGATCACCGATTTCCCGTTCTCCGCAGTGCGTGCCGCCGATTGCGTAACCAACGAGCCCAGGTCCTTCGTCAACACCGGCCTGATGGTGATCGGGCAGACATTATTGCAGAGCTTCGATCTTTCCGCCGCCGTCGAGTCAGTGCAGGATAAGCGCCCCGCTCCTGGGTCCGGCAAAGCGGATCAGGCAATCATCAATATGCTGTTCGACAACGACAGCATCGGCTACCTGCCGCGCCGCTTCAATTACACCAAGCGGATGCTGATGATCGAAGCAGGCGCGCTCGCCGACTGCGACGCCTATGAGGCATTCCTCACTGCACGTGACGTCCGCATGTTCCATTACGTCGGGGAGAAACCCTGGAACCTCAAGGTCCGCAACGCCGAGAACGGGTATGGTGCGATCGAGGAGCTGTGGACCCGTGAACTGATGTCATTCGCCGAGCGGGATCTTCTGGTCTTTCTCGATGAGATGCGCCGCTCCTGGTTCCGGCGCTACGCAGATGCCGTATCCTCCTGCGTTGGCAGAAGCGAGGAGGGCGGCAAGGGTGGCAGCGGAAACCCGCGCGATCTGTTCGAAAAGCAGGTCGCGAAGCGGATGGGGTTGTGAGCGCCCATGCCTGACACCGCGTTATTGGACGCCGCGTGCACGGCGACCCTTGATGGTCTGGCGGCGCTCGGGATGGTGATCAAATCCCTTTCGGCCCTGCCCACCACTTTCGAAGCCGAACTGCCGGTGCGTCTCGCCGGCGTGACGATGAAGGGGGACTGTGCCGTCGGCGCCTTCACCTATTTCGGCAGCCAGTGCGCGGTGCGCTCGGTGCGGATCGGGCGCTACTGCTCGATCGCGTCTAGGATCGTCATCGCCCCGTCCGAGCATCCGCTCGACTGGCTCAGCACGCATCCGTTCCAGTACGACGGTGCGGATTCGTTTCGCAAGGCGCCAGAATACCGCCGCGTTGCCGGTGCGGGCACCTACGTCGGCAACCAGCGCGACACCATCATCGGCAACGACGTGTGGATCGGCGAGGGCGCCTTCATCAGGAAGGGCGTGACCATTGGCGACGGCGCCGTCATTGCTGCGCATGCCTGCGTCACGCGCTCGGTCGAACCCTATGCGGTGGTCGGTGGAACCCCCGCTCGCCCCATCCGCTTTCGCCACCCGGCGCCGCTCATTGAGCGGCTCCTCCGGCTCAACTGGTGGAACTACGACCTGTCGCGGATCACCCGGGAGCTCGCCTACGACGACTGCGAGGCGACAGTGAGCCGTCTCGAACAGCTGGTCGAGGCGGGCGAGCTGCCGCCGTTCAGCCCGCGCGCCGTCGTTCTCACGAGGAGCAGGGACGAGCGCTGCGACGGCGACAGGGGCGGCCAATTCGTCGGTGGCGGTGAGACGATCCTGATGCGCGTTCGCTGACGGTCGCCCGCCGCTCACCTTTTCACGACTTTAGCGGGCGCAAACCCTGAGCAACCTGCGCCCGCTTTAGCGGGGCGCAGTGCCGGCTGCGACAGCGGCTTCAATCACATCGGTGCCGATGACGGGCTCGAAGGTACGCCACACGTGCGTGAAGGCCTCATGCCAGCGTGCCTTTTCGTTATTGTTCAGCGCCAAAACTTCGATCTCGGTCTCGCTCGCGGCCTTTTGCGCCAAAGTCTCGGCCTCCTGGCCGGCAAGCTCGTTCACCTCGCGGGTGACCTTGGCGAGGACGTCGTCCAAGACCGGTCGCACGTCCGCTGGCAAGCGCTTCCAGAATTCGTCGCTGGTGATTACCATGTAGCCGAGGAAGGTGTGGTGAAGCGGAGTGTAGTACCGGTGCAATTTATGAATGCCCCGGGTGTAGATGTTGGGCCAGCTGTTCTCCTGGCCGTCGATGAGGCCGTCGCGGATCGCGTCCGAAAGATGCCGGAATGGCAGCGGCAGCGTGACGACGCCGATGTGGTCGTAGGCGCGTTGAAAGATCTGCGATGACTCGGTGCGGAACATCAAACCGGTCGCGTCGGCGGGCGTCCGCAATGGCTTGTTGGAAGACAACACGCGCATGCCGCCGTCCCAATAGCCGAGGCCGCGAACGCCGCGCGGCAGCATCGAGTGCAGCAGCATCTGCCCGGTCGGGCCCTTCTGGAAACGATGGATATGGGCGACGTCGTTGAACAGGAAGGGAAGCTCGTACACCTGCAGTGCCGGCGCGTAGCCGCGAAGGACAACCATCGAGGGGGCCGCGAGCTGGACATCGCCGAACAGCAACGCTGGCACGACCTCCTCATCGGTGAACTTGCGCGAGGAGGGGTAAACCTCGACCTGGACCCGGCCCGGGAGGCGTGCCTCGGCGAGCTGCTTGAAGCGCAGCGCGCCGACACCTTTCGGCGCCATCTCGCTGACGACGTGTGAGAAGCGAATGACGATCGGATCGCTGGCCTGTGCCCGCGATCCCGAGCCGACCAACAACAGCCCAAGCGCCAACAAAACCAGCAAGCGCGTCATCAGTTCCCTAACCTCCGTCCGCTTCGTCCGAATGTTCATCGGCACAACCGCGATCACCACGGCGTCACGGACGCCGGGCGCCTTGCCTTGCCGGAAGTGAGGCGCCCGCCGTCTGTGTTCTCGACGCCGATCCCCGCGCCCTACTTGTTATAGCCCCGCAACTGATCGAGATACTCTGGTAGGAACAGCGAAATCTGCGGGATGTACGTGACCATCACCAGGAATACGAGCAGGACCATCAGCCACGGCAGCGCCGCGTTGACAACCCAGCCGATGCTGCGGCCGGTGATGCCGGCAGCAACGTAAAGATTCAGGCCCACCGGCGGGGTGATCATGCCGATCTCCATGTTGACGACCATGATGATGCCGAGGTGGATCGGATCGATGCCGAGCTGGATCGCGATCGGCAGGAAGATCGGCGCCATGATGAGCGTGATGGCCGACGGCTCCATAAAATTGCCGGCGATCAGGAGCACGATGTTGACGACGATCAGGAACGACCACGCTGGCAGGTCCCAATGGGTGATGATGTCGGCGATCTCGTGGGGAATCCGTTCTGTGGTGAGCACGTGCGCGAACAGCATCGCGTTGGCGATGACGAACAACAGCATCACCGAGACCTTGGATGCGTCGAGGATCACCTTTCGCACTTCGGCGTTGAAGAATGACTGTGGGATCGCGACGAATGACTGGCCGATGGCGCGCACGGTCGCAGCCGCTGCCGACTCCCCATCCCGCCGCCACGGCACGCCCTTCAGTGGCCCCATGTCGCGGTAGCCGGCGATGGCGATCAGATAGGCGTAGACGGCGGACACCGCGGCCGCCTCGGTCGGGCTGGCGATGCCGCCGTAAATGGAGCCCAGCACGATCACCATCAGCATGATGCCGCCCAACGCATCGATGAAGGCGGCGCCGATCTCGCGGAAGCCGGCGAACGGCTGCGCCGGGAGCTTAATGATGCGGGCGTAGATGTAGATCGCGACCATCAGCATCAGGCCGAGCACGATGCCCGGTATGAAGCCGGCCATGAACATGCGCGCTGCCGACTGCTCGGTGGCCGCGGCATACACCAGCATGACGATCGAGGGCGGGATGAGGATGCCCAGCGTCCCGGCATTGGTGATGACGCCGACCGCCATCTTTTCCGGATAACCGGCCTTGACCATGCCGGCGATGACGAGCGAACCGATCGCCGCCACGGTGGCCGGTGAGGAGCCGGAGATCGCCGCAAACAGCATGCAGGCGAGCACCGAGGCCATCGCCAAGCCGCCGCGGATGAAGCCAACCACCGAAATGGCAAAGCGGATCAGGCGCCGCGCGACCCCGCCAGTGGTCAGAAAGGCGGACGAAAGAATAAAGAACGGGATCGCCAAAAGCGTGTAGTGGCCCGAAAGCCCCTGAAACAGCTTGAGCGCGATGGAAGCGAGAGAGTCGTTTGAAAAGGCAAGAATCGTGACAATGCTCGAAAGGCCGAGCGCAACGGCGATCGGCATGCCCGCGAGCATGCACACGAAAAGGAGAATGAACAGCGCGGCCGTGGTCACGCTTTGGCCTCCTTGTCGACAGGCTCTTGTTCGAATTGGTCGAGCGCTTCGCGTGCCTCATCGGCGAGATGGAAGCTATCCGCCTTACCCTGGATAACGCGTACCAGCAGGATCAAGAAGCGGAGTGCCAGGAGGACGAATCCGATCAGGAGGACCGAGTGGGCGATCCACTTCGCAATCGGGATGTCGTCGACCTCGATGCCGATCTTGTGCAGCTTGGCGAGATAGAACCACGAGCCGTAGATGAAGAGGCTGCAGTAGGCAAGGCACAGGAGGAGAGCGGCTGCGGTGGTGATCCGGCGCGCAGTCGGCGGCATCATTCGGACCACGAAGTCGACGCCGATGTGTGAGCCCACCTTGACCCCGTAGGACGCGCCCAGCAACACCATCCACGCAGAGAGGTGGAGGACGAACTGATCTGCCCAAACCATCCCGGTGTTGAAGCCGAACCGGAGCACGACCTCAACGAACACGGTCACGGTCATGACAACGAGGATCAGGGATACAATCCCCTCCTCGGCTCGATTGACGAGGTTTGTCCGCATTTTTTTAACGCCCCGCATCCCGCGCCGGACCATACCCGGCGCGGGATTCCCGAGAGAGGAGTGGTCAGCTGCGCGTGTTGGAGGCGACCGCGGCTTCGATCAGGTCCTTGCCGATCTCATCCTCGAACTTCTTCCAGACCGGCTTCATGAGCTCGACCCACTTCGCGCGCTCTTCCGGCGTCAGTATCAGCACCTGCGAGCGGCCCGACGCGATGATCTTTTGCTTGTCGCCTTCATTGAGTTCGGCGGCAATTTTGTTGCCGTAAGCGTTGGCCTCGGCCAGCGCTGCCTCAAGCGTGGTCCGCACATCGGCCGGCAGGCCGCTCCAGAATTCAGCTGACGCCACCACCATGTAATCAAGCAGGCCGTGGTTGGACTCGGTGATGTAAGGCTGCACTTCAAAGAACTTCTGCGAGTACATGTTGGAGTAGGTGTTCTCCTGGCCATCGATCGCCTTGGTCTGCAGAAGCGTGAACACCTCGGAGAAGGGCTTCTTGACGGCGGTCGCATTCAGCGCTGCAAACTGGGCAAGGAGGACATCCGACTGCATGACGCGGAATTTCTTGCCCGAGGCGTCGGCCGGAACGCGCAGCGGATTGTGCGCCGAAATCTGCTTCATGCCGTTGTGGATATAGCCGAGGCCGATCAGCCCCTTCTTTTCCATCGAGCGAAACAGCTTCTGGCCGGCGGCGCTTTGCTGGAACCGATCCACCGCGTCCATGTCGGTGAACAAGAACGGCAGATCGAAAACCTGTAACTGAGGGGTGAATTGCTCGAACTTCGACAGTGCCGGCGCCGCCAGGTGGACATCGCCCAGCAGCATCGCTTCCAGCACCTTGTCATCGTCAAACAGCTGCGAGTTCGGGAAAACCTCGACCTTGACCTTGCCGGGCAGGCGGGCCTCGGCGAGTTCCTTGAACTTGTTTGCTGCCTGGCCTTTGGGCGTGTTTTCGGCGACGACGTGGCTATACTTGATGACGATCGGGTCAGCCGCGTTCGCTGCCGGCGCGATGACAAGCAACGCAGCGAACAAAGTTGAGACGACGAGATCGGCGATACGCATGTAGTCCTCCCGTTTAGGTGCAAGACGGCACCGAACGAACCCTCGAGAACGGGGCCCTTTTTGCGGTATTCCCGCCCGAATTTTCGGGCTCCAAGTCTGGGCTAACCGCCTATGGTGCTTTCATACAACGATCACAGACCGGAAGCAACCACTGACAGCTGTTCTCAACTTGCCGCGAAGGAGAAGCGGCGTTTCGGCCTGTAAGGGCCTCTCGGTCTGCGCCGAGATCGTGGCGGATCGATCGCGCGCTCCGGCCACCCCCTGGCGCCTTCTGCAGCGCAGTGAGGAGCATAGCTTTGCTTCGGCTCGTGGAATAAGTTGTAAGGACAAGGCTATCAATACAACCTTTGCGGCTTTTTCCGCCTAGGAATGGGCCAGAAATATAGGAGTGTGCGCTAAAATAATAGACCAGCCGGGAGGTAAATCTACAGATTAAAAAATTATATACGCATAAAGTGAAACACAACACACGAACGTATTAGGGGCCTTCTGGAACCCTTGGTTAAGATGTGCAACGATCGAGTGCGGTGCAGCATCATCACGCTATTTATCATATGCCGGCTTTCAGGGTGAAACGACTTTGAGGACGGTGCGCCTTATGGCATAATCTCGCGAGATAAAGGTATCAGGGGGCGGCAAACATGCGGGACGCGCAGACGCTCGATGCCGCGGCAACCAGTGGCATAAGTTCGCTTTTGGCTCGTCGAGCCGCCGGGGATGGCGGCGCCATCGTCAGTGATCCCTCTGGGCGAGACGGCCTGCGCCGGACGACCCTGGTGGTTTTGATCGACCCGAAGCCGCTGCGGCGGGAAGGGATCGGCAACCTTCTCGTCCTCAAGAATGCGGATTTGGCGGTTGAGCTTTTTGCCGATGTGGCGGGCTATCTCGTCGACGAGCCGGTCAACGGCGGCAAAGCCGATGTCATCCTCCTGTCCACCGGCGGCGCCGATCTCGACGACGTGTGGGTCAGCGAACAGATGCGCCTCATCGCCGACCGGGCCCCGGATATCCCGCTTGTCATCCTTTCCGATTGCGAGGAAATGGTGGATGTCGCGCACCTGTTGGCGAGCGGCATCCGTGGCTACATTCCGACCTCACTGGCGGCCGCGGTAGCGATCGAGGTTCTGAACCTTGTGATCGCCGGTGGAACGTTCGTTCCGGCACAGATTCTGAAGAATGCAGTGCCGCACACAGTTGGCGGGCTCAGCGAACCCCTGCCGTGTGCAGAGCCCGAACTGGCCGTCAACCTCACGCCGCGGCAGCGCGAAGTGCTGCAGCTGATCTCGCACGGCAAACAGAACAAGGTCATCGCCCACGCGCTGCGTATGGAGGAGGGCACCGTCAAGGTCCATCTGCGCGAGATTATGCGCAAGCTGAAGGCGCAAAATCGGACGCAGGTTGCGTTGCTCGCCGGCCGTTTCCTCGCAAACTCCGGCACGGACACCGCCCCGGCTGCTGCCACAGGCGGCAGCAGCGATCGCGTACTGGAGACGCATCAAGGCATCGGTACGTCGAACCTGACCGGCAGCGACAAGAGGACGAAATAGTCCGGCGAGTCGTCGGTCAGGCCGGCACCGGCAGTGAGCGCAAGGAGCGTGTTGCGGGTGAG
Source organism: Defluviicoccus sp. (assembly GCA_049291695.1). GTDB lineage: Bacteria > Pseudomonadota > Alphaproteobacteria > Rhodospirillales > Defluviicoccaceae > Defluviicoccus. The sequence goes on along the minus strand of JBATPX010000209.1, from coordinate 50,240 downwards.
GATCGTTGACACGCCGGCGGCAATGGTCGCCTGTGTTTGATCGGATCCTTCGACAACCCTGTTGTTGATGCGGACATCATCGACGAAGGTTTGATTGAAGGAGAGTGTAAGCGACGTCTCCGGGCTAGCCGCCAGTGCCGCGCCGAGACTGAAGCCGAGCGTCTTGCCGGGCTGGAAGCCGCCGTCCTTGAAGGCGTGCTCGTAAAAGGCGCTGCCGATGAAGGCGAGCGGATCTTGCTGCTTGAGCACGGTGAGCGAGCCGCGCAGCTCGTCGACACTGGAGCCGACGACGACGTCGTTGTCGACACGCTCGCCGGTCTTGGTGTCCCATGTCACGCGAGCGACGACATCGGGCCGCCAGCCCTTTGCCCGCACGACCGTCTTGGCGAGGCCGACGCTCAGATCGCCGACACCGTGGCCCCAGCGGTCGCTCTTCGTGCTCGCGCCGCCGTTGGTGCTCACGATGGACGACTGCACGGATGCGTAGGGCAGGCCAAGCTCCAGCTGGGCATCGAACGGCAGACCGACGCGCAGTTCCACCGCCTGCTCGAACTCGTCGCGGCGGACGCGGTCCTGGCCGGTGACGATTGCGCCACCGCCCGGCAGCAGCGCCGACGCCTGGAGATTGTCGTCGCGGCGGGTGTACATGAAGCTTGGCTGCACCTCCGCCTTGCCGAATGGCAGCAAGAGCGCGCCGGCCTGGACCAGGGTGCGCTCCAGCGCGCGAGCCGCCGCTTCCTCGTCGATTTCGAGCTGTCCTGGCGCCGCTTTGCGACCGGCCTGGCCCGCCGGAGGGGCGGATTGATCGCCCGCGGGCGGCGGCGATCCTTGCGGTCCGTTACGAAGATCGGGCAGCACCTCGGCCGCCGGCGCAGCGGGCCGCGCTCCGCGACCGGAGAGCGGCGCACCGGGGCCGGGGCGGGCGACGACGGGAACCGCGCCAGCGACGCCTGGTCCGTTCAAGCGGGTCGTCGCTGTCTGCAGCGCTTTCGTCCGCCGTTCAAGCGCCTCGATGCGACGCAGCAGATCGCGGATGAGCGCCTGTTGCGCCTCCAGTGTGCGCTCGACGCTGGCGGGCGATGCTGCGGGAGCGACGGTGTCAGCCGCCTCGGTCGGCAGTGCGAGAGGCAAAGCGACCGCGCTCGCAAGCGCTGCCCGTCGGAGGAGGTGCCCGTAGACGGTTCGAAAGAAGGATGAAGGCATTGGCCTCCGCCATGTTTTTCGCTTTTACGGCCATTCAACGAAGCATGAGGAACTCTTCGGCGCGCGGGGCGAGCCCGTTTGTGGCAGCGCGGCCATCCGTTCGGCGAACCGTGAAGCCGACGCGCCCGAACTTGGGATAGTCGATCCAGACATTTTCGAAGCGCGCGCGGGGCATCGTCCGATTGCCCCAGGCCGGGTCGGCGAGAAGCACGCGGTCACGCGCGAACCCGCGGAAGAGAACAAAATGATTGTAGCCTTGAGTGTTGATCGGCACCAAAACGGGAGCCAACTCGATCAGATCATCGAGTGTCATGCGGCCGTAGCCGGTGCCACGATAGCCGCGTGCATCGACGTAGCGCTTCAGGTCGAGCAGGGAGAACCCCTGGCGCAGGTTCACCAGCTGCGGATTGGCGACGTACTCCTCCCGGCGGATCAGCTGTGTGGCGACGTCCCGCTCTGTTACCGGATCGCCGAGTTGATAGGTCAAGAGCGTCGCCAGCGCGGCTGCACCACAGCTCAAGTCCCACTTCTGGACGATGACGTTCGCCCGCCGGAGCTCAAGCAGGGAGGTGACGGGCAGACGCTCAGCCGCTTGCGTGCTCGCGGCCGACAGGACCAGTAGCAACACCAACCCTGTGATCGCTGTTGTTGCGAAAGTCCTGGACCGTGAAACAAGAAGGGAACCCCAAGAGGGTGCATGGGGTTCCCGAGCCATCACGAGAGGCGCCAGCAAGTCTCAGCGGCCGCGGCTATTTCCGTGGACCGTGTCCGTAGGAGCAGCACGGGTAGTAAACCGGACCGCCCGAGTGCGAGACGCTCGCCGAGGACGAAATAGCAGCAAAATCATCCGTATAGGTGTTCGTTCCGGAGAACGCATAGTTGCCGTAGGAGCCGAACGCGCCGGCGTCGCCCAGGGCCTCCGCGTGATTGCCGTGCAGGACGCCGCTGACGTCGATGCGCGCATAAATGCTATCGTAGATCGTCTTGTAGACGTCGGCATAGCCATAATAGCCAGCCGTGACGCCATCCATATCTTCGGCCGTTAGTGCGACACGTTCTCCCGCCTGGGCGGCGCAAACCAGCCCGAGCATCGATGCCCCCGCGAGCAACGACAGTGCCTTAATGCTCATCGCTCATCCTCCACGCTCATGTAGACTCACTGTTACCTCAACCGAACGTCGATCCGCCTGCCTGGCGAACACGCTCGACTGAGCCTTACGACTTAGAATTGTTGATCGGCTCGCCTCACTACCGCAATGGCCCTTTCGGTCTATGACCAAAGCGGTAGCTCTGCACTGCCGGTGTTGTGTCGGTGGACGAGGAGTCATCAGCGCACAGACGACGAGTGTGACCGCGCCCGTGCCCGTGTGCTCGCGCTGCCGGTCGTGACTTCGGCTTCGAGGCTTACGGCGCGGCCGCGCGCGGTGGCGCTCGCAGTCACTGGCCCTTGGGTCACCGTGACGGTGTGGGCTTGCTGCTTCGGCGCGGTCGAGGCCGCCGGCAGATCGGCGGGAGGGCGCGGTTGGGCATCGGCCTCGGCACCGAAAGCAGCCCAGGGCACGAAGACAACGACGAGGCACGTCAACACCTGCTGCAGCAAGCGGCAGATCCAACCGGGAGGCGACGCTCGGGCAGGCCGCACGCCGTGCGTTTGCGGTCGCATGGGTGTCAGCGCACCGGGCCGGCCAAGGGGATCTTGAGGGCAGTCGCCAGCACCATGATCGCGCTGTAGGAGAAGGCAGGGCCCTGGCTGTCGGTGTTGGCGGCGTGCGCAAGGCCGGTGCGCCCACCAACAGAGGCGGTGCCGTCGGCAAACGTGTTGGTGCCGGCATCGCAGCAGGCGGCGCTGCGAGCGAAGCCCACCGCGAGCTGGAAGAAGGCATTGTCGAGCGTGCGCGTCGCCGTGCGCGTATCGGCGAAGGCCAGGGGACTGTCTGCGCTCGCACCGCCGGTGACCGTTGCGCCCGCGGTATCGGCGAAGGACGCGCTGGAGCCCTCGGTCGCTGCACCGAAGTTTCCAAGTGCATTGGCACTGCCGTATCCGGCAGCCCGGCCGACCACTCCGCGCGCAAAAACGTTCGACCGCGCTGCCGTCCTGGTGCGAGAGAGATCGCCCAATCCGGCCGCCATCGTCTCGGCGACCGATCCGGCGATGCCGGCCGTAACGTCATCTAAATCCGCTTCGTTGAGGGATACCCGCTCGCCGGCCTGCGGCGTAACGGCAGCAAGCATGAGCCCGACCACCGCGAGCCCGACCCGAGCACTGAGTCGGTTGACGCCACGTACCTTGCCCATCTCCCGATCCTTCCGATCCATGATCCCCCAGTGCCAGCGCGCACCGCCCCGGCAGTTCCGCTTGTCTTGCGTCGACGGCATCTCTTGCGTCGAAGGCCTCGCAACGCTAAGCAATAACATAGGCTTGCACGCGAGGGCGGAGTGCCAAAAGCTGGCCTTTGGGCGTAGCCGGAAAGGGGTAGAAACCGCCGCCCGTCGGGCGCCGATGACGGTGCCGCGGCGAGCGACGGAGAGGCGGGGCTAATGTCAGGGTTGTTGCCGCTGAGGAGTAGGCGGGGCCGCATCGGCGGAGCGGTTTGTTTCGCGGTGGCAGTTGTTTCGCTCTGTACGGGCTGCGGCCTTTTGCGTGGGTCTGAGGACGCAGGGGGTGCACTCACCGCGCACGAGCGGGCGGCGCGGGCAACCGCACGCGGTGATCAAACTGGTGCCCTGAACGCGCTCATCGAGGCGGGCGAGAAAGGGGACGTCCGTGCCCAGCGGCAGCTCTACGGCATGTTCAAGCGCGGCCAGGGTGTTCCTGCCAGTGAGGCCACCGCGACGCTATGGCTCACGCGCCTGGCCGAAGCGGGCGATCCGATGGCGCAGATCCTGCTGGCGGCAAAGTTCGAGGATGGCGATGGCGTCGCGCCCGATGGTGCTACGGCCGCACGCTGGTATCGGCGGGCGGCGGAGCAGGGGGAAACCCGCGCGCGGGTCATCCTCGGCACCCTCTACGAGTTGGGCCGCGGCGTGCCGGCGGACTTGGGCGAGGCGGCGCGCTGGTATCGGCTGGCCGCCGAAAGCGGCGATAGCCTGGCGCAGGTTTCGCTCGGTGCACTGTTAGAAGAGGGGCGCGGTGTGCAGCGGGACGAGGCCGAGGCGCTGCGCTGGTATGACAAGGCCGCGCGCCAGTGCGATGCCACAGCCCAGCTCAGGCTGGGCTCCCTTTATGCCCTGGGACGCGGCACCACGCACGATCTCGCAAAAGCCTACCGGCTGTTCGCACAGGTTGCGGCGACGGGAAAGGAACCGGTCGCATCGCTCGCCCGAACACAGCAACAGGCGCTCGCTGGCCGGATGAGCCGGGACGAGATAAAGCGAGCGAAGAGGCAAGCGGCGGGCGCGTGCCAGCCAGAACCGGCCGCGGAGAGGAAATAGTGGCGCCGCCTGCCGTTCCCGATTTCTGCTTCCGTTTTGCCGGCACCCGTGCGAGACCAAAGGGGTGCGCGGCGTGGACCAAGAGCCCTTGAGGGGCGTTCACCCGGGCACTGACATAAGGGAGGTTCAAGAATGGAAATTCGCAAAGTCGGCGTGGTGGGCGCTGGGACGATGGGCAACGGCATTGCGCAGGTTTTTGCCACGGCCGGTTACGACGTGATCATGCGCGATATCAAGGACGAGTTCGTCGCACGCGGCCTTGCCACGATCCGCAAGAGCCTGGAGCGGATGGTCTCGCGCGCCAAGATCACGTCGGAGGCGAAAGACGCAGCGCTGGCTCGGATCCAGACGACCATTGATCTCAACGCGCTTGCGGATTGCGATCTGGTCATCGAGGCAATTCTCGAGGAGGTCGCGCTTAAGACTCAGCTTTTCCGCGAACTCGATGCGATCGTAAAACCGGGTGCGATCCTCGCCACCAACACGTCTTCGATTTCGGTCACGAAGGTTGCCGCGGCGACCAAGCGCCCCGAGCACGTGGTCGGCATGCATTTCTTCAATCCGGTGCCGATGATGCAGCTGGTCGAGGTCATCCAGGCCTTGCAGACGTCGGATGAAGTTTGCCGGATTACGGAAGAGATCAGCCGCAAGGTTGGCAAGACTCCGCACACGGTGAAGGACAGTTACGGCTTTGTCGGCAACCGGGTGCTGATCCCGATGATCAACGAGGCGATCAACTGCCTGTACGAAGGATTGGCCGGGCCGGACGACATCGACTCGGTGATGAAACTTGGCATGAACCATCCAATGGGACCGCTTGCGCTGTGTGATCTGATTGGCCTCGACATCACGCTCAACGTGATGGAAACGCTCTACCAGGGCTTCGAAGACCCGAAGTATCGACCGAGCCCGCTGCTGAAGCAGATGGTCGACGCTGGCTACCTCGGCCGGAAGACGGGGCGCGGTTTCTACAAGTACGATAAATGACCAGCCGGCAGTCTTTCGCAGTCCTTTAGGGTAACGCACCCCCCGCCGCCGCGGACCATCGCGGCAGCGGGCGGGAAACTGCTTAATCCGACGTGCGTGCAGGGCCCGCAGTTTCTACGGTTTCGTCAGGTTTAAGACTGCGCTTGCGCCCGGTTATCATCGCGATCACGAGATTCTCCTTTTGCGCGAGGCTGGACGCCAGCACACCGCAAAGATGGATGACGACGAGCCCCATCAGCACGTCGGCCGAAAGTGTGTGGATGTCCTCCACCAGCGCGCTGCCCCAGAAGCGATCGGTGTTCATCATGATGCCGCTGAGCGCTACCGTCGCGATCATGAAAAGCATGGCTATAATGCTCCAGCCGCCCGCAGGATTATGGCCGAGGGAGCGGCGGGCATGGCCGCGCGGCAGGTCGCGAAGATACCCGATCACTTCGGCGGGGCCTCGCAGGAACTGTGAAAAGCGGGCGTACTTCGGTCCGAGAAAGCCCCACACCAGCCGCACTACGACCAAGCCGAGCGCGAGGTAGCCGGCGTTCTCGTGGATCCAGCTGTTCTGCGTGACGAAGTATGCGCTTACGACGGCCGTCGCTAGGGACCAGTGAAACACCCGGACAACGGGATCCCAGACGCGCACGCGTGGCTGATCTGCGGCGACCGCAGGCCCGGCGGCCTGCAGGGGCACGGTTGGTGGGATCGCTCCGCCGTCCACCCTAATTTTCCTTGACCTTCACGATTTCGCCGGAAACGGGGTGGACGTAGACCTCGACCTTCTTGCCGACCTTGAAGCCTTTGCCCTCCAGGCAGCCGTGCTCCATCTCCACTTTGACGATCTCGGTATATCCGGCGGCGGCTATTTTGGCGCGCGCCTCCTCATGGGTGATGATCTTCTCGCCGGGCTTCACTTCGCACAGATCGGCGGCATGACCGGCATCGGGCCACATGAACAACGCCAAACTTGCGCTGAGCAACATTCGCTGCGGGGATTTCATCCAGATCTCCTCTTGTTGGAAAGGGTCATGACCGCCCCATTCGGCTTCGCCGAAAGGTCAACGAGAAGAATGATAATGCGAATGACTCGCAACTGTCAATTCGCGCCTCGTTGCTGGATGGTTATGGTCGCCGTGGAAAGAGCGCCTGCGCACCGGATCAGCTGCTTCGGACCGGCACTCAACGAGAGCAGCGTGAAAACGCCTGAAGCGGAGTGAAAGCGTGAAAACGGCTGAAGCGAAGTGAAAAGGCGTTGCTCAGAGAGGGGTGCCGGCGCGCTGCAGGGCCCGCTGCCAGACGCTTTCGATATCGTCGGAAAAGATCAGGCTGGTCTCCGCTGGCGCGGTGAGCCAGTCGTTACCGGCAAGTTCGGCCTCAAGCTGGCCGGGACCCCAGCCGGCATACCCCAAGATAAACAGCCGCCGCTGCGGACCGCGGCCGTCGGCAACTGCCTGCAGCACGTCGCGCCCGGTCGAAAACGCCATGCCACTCCCAACCGGGGTGGTGCTGGGTCCGGTGTAGTCGGCGGAATGGAGGACAAAGCCGCGCTTGATTTCGACCGGCCCGCCATACTGCAGCCGCACGGTTGCCGGCTGGACCGCAGAGGCAATGCCGAAGCCGGCGAGAAGCCCCTGCAGTGGCCCATTGCCGTAGGTGCGATTGACCACCAGGCCCATGGCACCTTCGTCGCTGTGGGCAACGACGTAGATGACCGTCTCGGCGAAGCGGGGATCGCCGATGCGCGGACTGGCGACCAGGAGTTGGCCCGTCAACAACGTGCCGGTTGCACCGGCCGGCCTCCAACTGGCGGTGATCGCAAGCGTAATGAGAACGGCGAGGACCGATCGTACAGCGGTGCGCATAAGCATCATGGTGTCATCCTACCCACGCCGGCGCGGGCGGTCGCCCTCCATTAGGAGGTGCCGCGGGTCCGCGTTCACCACACGACCAACGGCACCTGCATCAGCGGGATCGGGCCCGCGGCGAGAACCTGATCTTGCAGCGTCAGCGGAATGCGCACCGGCTTTGCCGAGTTGATGGATCCGCCTGCCAGGACAGCGAACAATTGCTTCAGCCTCGTGGCGGTGATAACGTTCAGGCTGCCGTGAACGATCAGCGCATCGAGCGCCGAATGGTAGCCGGAGATTTCGACCGTGAGGGCGCCGATCGGCTGGCCGTTGCCGTCAAGGGCCAAGGTGCCGTCACCCCACAGCCGGACCGGCCCCGATGCGAGTTCGAGCCGCCGCACCTCGACGACGCCACCTGCATCCCGCCAGGCGCGGATGTCGTCGCTGGTCGGCACGGCCGGCAGGCTGCCGCTGACATCGAGATCGACCGCCGCCCGGCTGACGACGCCAGCAAACGGAAGGTCCAGCGATGCAGGCGGCTTCGCATCCTCCACCGCAAGCGCGTAGCGGCGGCCGAGGGCACCCTCCGGCAGCGCGTCTGCAGTCGCATCAAGTGCTGCAACCGCAACGCGGTCGCCCGCGTGCGCATCGATCATGGTCAGCGCGCGGACCGTGAACGTGGCCGGGGTCGGCAGCACCGATACCGACCAATTCAGCAACGCGAGGCGAAGGCGAACCTGGAGGTCGAACCGCTCGGCCTTGCCGGCAAAGCGCCGCGGCCGGGTCGATCCGCTGAGCACGACGGTCTGTTCGCCTTCCAGGCTGAGGGTGAGCCACTGCGGCGCAAAGGGATCGAGGGACACGACAGCACGCTCGCCGGCAACGGCGATCGTCTGCGCCGCCGCTTGGACCGCGAGTGCCGGTGCAGGCAGCACGATCTCCACCCGGCCCGGAAAGCCGCGCCGCGCCGGCGTGCCGTGGGTGATGGCATCGCCGTGGCGCTGCCGGCCCTCGATCCAAGCCAACGCACCTCGCTCAAGCAGGCCGGCAAGGATGCACCAATAGCCGGTGTAGGCGCCGGCCAACATCGCCAAGCCGGCGGCGGCGATCGAAAGCCGGCGCGTTGCAGCCCGCACCCTCTGGCCCTCCGTGACGCAAGCGACTCGTTTGCCGCGACGTGCGCCGTAGCACGAGCGGCAAGGGGAGGGAAGGCCCCCCCTCCCTGGCGGGAGGTCAGGGACGGCAAATCGCGGCTCGCGGTTGCAGAATGCCGTTTCAGCTTCCCCCGCGCGCGCAGTCGCGGCGAGAGCCGGTTTGATAAGGCGTCGCGGCGAGAGCCGGGCCGACAAAGGCGGCGAGCGGCAGCATCGGCTAACACGGTCATTGAGGGGCTGGGACCGGTCGCGTCCGCGTGCGACACAGGTCCGCAGTTGAGCTCGATCGGCGTCCGGCTTGTGTTCGCACCCTCAAGCCGCTATGGTGTCCACATGCGAATTCTAACAGCAGTGATGGTGATTGCGGCGGTGACCGGATGCGCGGAGGTCGTGCGGGGGCCGCGGGAAGTCGCCTATAGTGACAACAGCTTTTACATCCGCCATTCGCCATTCGCGGGTGCAGGCCAAGTGGACAAGCGGGCGCAGGATCGTTGCGAGGCGGCGGGAAAGGCCGCGGCTTTGAGGCGCGAGGCGCAGTACTACTTCTTCGACCTGCGTGACGCAACTTACGCCTGCCAGTAGATCTTCCTCGTGGACGCGGCGGCAGTTGCGGTTCCGCCGGGCGATGCGCCTTCGCCGAATCAGGCTGGCAACCATGAGTGTGTTCCAGGTGCAACGGCGCTCGGCAATTGCGAGAAATTGACGCAACCTGTAGCGTTTTCCCTTTTAACTTCTCGGGCTTTCGCTTAATTCCACACTGTGGCTGTGGTGTGATCGGGTTGGCTCGTGGCGCGTTGAGGCATGGAGCCAAACAAGCGCGTTGAAACGAGGGATCGGCTGAGCACGATGCGTCTGATTTGCGGTGTGGCAGCGGTTGCAGTGGTGGTTTGGGCGACGGCAGCCACAGCTGCGGATGGCGCTGCGACCATCGATGCGCAGCGCTTGGCGGCTGAGCAAACGAAGCCAGACGGCGAGGCAGCTGCTGCAAGCGAGCGCGCCGAGCCGGCGCCGGTGATCCCGCAATACAGCGGCGTTTCCGGGGATCTCAGCTTCGATTATCAGGGCAGCGTCGGCTTGGTGCAGAGCGGCAATCGCGGGACGCCGGAAGTGGGCTTTTACATCAACGCGCTCTCAAACCGGCGGACGCAGCCGGTACTGCCCGAGCGGGCCCGACTGGGGGATCGCGGGACGCCGGAGAACTGGGATGTCGGGGCGATCGTCGGCTATCAGATCACCGACATGAACGAACCGGGCGCCGCTGCTGGCGTGAATCTGCAGATGGTAACCGATATCGACGATACCGGGCGCGGCATCCTGTTTCAGCCCGGCTTCGACTATACGATGCCTTTTTCCGACACGCTCAGGCTGAATGCACGTGTGTTCTCGACCTACGTCTCTGACGACGGTATCAGCCCGGGCGCCGACGCGTCGGCGCGTGGCAACCTCGGCAATTCCGAAAGCGAAGCGGGCTGGCGCGATGTCGGCCTGAACTTCGGTCTTGGCTACAGCGTTTCGACCAGCTGGTCGATCGAAACGCAAGCCGGTTTCACCCACAGCTTCGGCAGCGCCGCGAAGAACAACAGCGAAAAAGACGAGGCTATCGTCAACGACATCTTCGGCGGCGTGTTCCTCAATTACCGCTTCTAAGTCGGGCAGAACCGGGCCGTAAGGTCTCAGTATGGCAGTGGGCGGCTCTGCGCTAACCTCAGCGGGGGTGGACCGCGCGTACGTCTTTCTTCGCGGGAGAAGTCGAGACATGCAGTACCTGCACACGATGGTGCGCATCACCGACATTGAGGCCAGTCTCGATTTCTATTGCAACAAACTGGGCTTGAAGCAGGTCCGCCGCACGGACTACGAGAAGGGCAGGTTCTCGCTCATCTTCCTCGCCGCCCCTGAGGATGAAGAGCGGGCCCGTGAGAGCGCCGCGCCAATGCTGGAACTGACCTATAACTGGGACCCGGAGCCGCTTTCCGGCGGTCGCAACTTCGGTCACTTGGCGTTCCGGGTCGATGATATCTACGCCGTATGTGCACGGCTGATGGCGGGTGGAGTGGTGATCAATCGACCACCCCGCGACGGCCGCATGGCGTTTGTCCGCTCACCCGACAGCATCTCGATCGAACTCCTGCAGAAAGGCGAGGCGCTGGCACCGGCCGAGCCGTGGGCCAGCATGCCAAACACCGGTACGTGGTAGCATCGGTTCACGCACCGCCTTTCCGCTTTCTGGCTTCGGCGGAAGCGTAATACGTAATATAAGACACTGGGATAACGAGATGTCGCGGTCGTCAAGGGATTGCGGCGTCCCGCACCGCGGAGCAGAGTCCATGCAGCCTGTACGTGTGAACGACGATTTCCGCCGATCCGTGATCGCTTTTTGCGCCGCTGCGGGAATGGTCGTTTTAAGCAGCGGCTGTGGGCAGGAAAACACCTATGTCGCGCCGCCGCCGCCGAAGGTCGCCGTCATCCATCCGCTGCGCGAAGCGTTTACCGAGACGTTGGAATTCACCGGCAACACCGCCGCAACCGATACCGTCGAACTGCGGGCCCGTGTCGCCGGCTATCTTGACAAAGTTCTCTTTCGCGATGGCCAGCAGGTCAAGAAGGGCGACCTGTTGTTCGTAATCGAGCAGCAGCCCTACGAACTCGCCGTCCGCCAGGCACAAGGCGACCTCGCCCGTGCGGAAGCCCAGCGGGCGGAAGCGACCGCTACGGCGCAGCGCGTGCTGCAGGCGGCAAAGAGCGGCGCCGTCAGTCGCCAGCAAGCGGATGAGGCGGTAGCGCGACAGCAGGTTGAAGAAGCCCAGGTTTATGCATTGAAGGCCGCACTCGACAAGGCGAAGGTGGACTTGAGCTATACGGAAGTGCGCGCGCCCTTTGACGGCAGGATCGAGCGGCGTTTGAAGGATCCTGGCAATCTTGTCGGTGCCGGCGAGGACACCGTGATCACGAGCATCAACCGTGTCGATCCGATCTACGTCTATTTCTCGATCAATGAGCTCGATCTGTTGCGCATTCTGGGCGATCGGCCCCGCCACCAAGCGGCTCGCGAGGCGCAGGATCGGCGGACGCAGCCGCTGTACATGGCGCTCGCCAACGAGGATGACTTTCCGCACCAAGGCATCTTCGACTTCGCCGCCATCACGCTCGATTCCACCACCGGGACTCTTTTGATGCGCGGGTTCTTTCCCAACAGCGACAGCGAGATCCTGCCCGGCCTCTTCGCCCGCATCCGGGCGCCCATCCGCGAGATTCCCGACGCCTTGCTGGTGCCCGAGCGCGCGCTTGGGGTCGATCAGAGCGGCCGTTACGTTCTCGTCGTCAAGGAGGACGGCGAGGTCGAGCAGCGCACGGTGCAGGTCGGCGGCAAACGCGGTGACCTGCGCATGATCGAAAAAGGGCTGAGCAGCAACGATAGGGTCATCGTCGACGGTATTCAGCGCGCGCGGCCCGGCGCCAAGGTGGACCCGATCCCGGTCGATCAGCAGGCGGGCGGGAAGCCCCGCGGCGACAAGTCTTGAGCTGGCGCCGCAATGTCACGCTTCTTCATCAATCGGCCGATCTTCGCAACCGTCATCGCGCTTCTGACGTTGCTCGCAGGCGCGGTGGCGATGGTGCAGTTGCCGATCTCGCAGTATCCGGACATCACACCGCCGGTGGTTCAGGTAACGACAACCTACCCCGGCGCGGGTGCCAAGACCGTCGTTGATACCGTGGCGCTGCCGATCGAGCAGCAGGTCAACGGCGTCGAGAACATGCTGTACATGCAGTCGATGAGTGCCGGCGACGGCACATACAAGCTGCAGGTCACCTTTGACGTCGGGACCGATCTCGATTTTGCGCAAGTGCTGGTGCAGAACCGGGTGGCGACCGCGCTCGCCTCGCTGCCGGAGGAGGTTTCGCGCCAGGGAGTGACGACCAAGAAGGTCTCGACCGCGATCCTCCTGGTCATCAGCCTGACGTCGCCGGATGACCGCTTCGACAGCCTGTTTTTGAGCAACTACGCAACCATCTCGCTGAAGGACGAGCTGTCCCGGCTCAAGGGTGTGGGCGATGTCATGATTTTCGGCATCGGCCAGTACAGCATGCGGATCTGGCTCGATCCGGAGCAGTTGAAGACTCGAAACATCACGACCGAAGATGTCGTGCAGGCCATCAGCGGCCAGAACATCCAAGTAGCTGGCGGGCAACTGGGGGCGCCGCCGGCCCCTGAGACGCAGAATTTCCAGTATACGCTCAATGTTCTTGGCCGGCTCGACGAAGTCGAGCAGTTTGCGGACATCATCGTCAAGCTGGAGCCGGGCGAGGGTGGCCGGATCACCAGGGTCAAGGATGTCGCCCGCGTCGAATTGGGCGCCCAGACTTACAGCCAGTTTTCTCAGCTTGATGGCAAGCAGTCGGCAGGCATCGCGATCTATCAGCTTCCCGGCGCGAATGCACTCGACGTCGCCGATCAGGTCTACAAGGCGATGGAGCGGCTGTCGAAAACCTTCCCGGCTGGCCTGACCTACTCGATCGACTTCGACACCACCCGCTTCACGACCGAGTCGATCAAGGGCGTCTATCACACGCTGTTCGAGGCCGCAGTTCTGGTTATCCTGGTCATCTTCCTGTTCTTGCAGGAGTGGCGTGCGACCCTGATCCCATTAATTACGATCCCGGTCTCGCTCATCGGGACCTTTGCGCTGATGGCGCTCTTCGGCATTTCCATCAACATGGTCTCGTTGTTCGGCTTGGTGCTGGCGATCGGCATCGTCGTCGATGATGCGATCGTCGTCGTCGAGAACGTTTGGCATCAGATGGAAAAGGGCGTCACCGACGCCAAGGAAGCGACGATCAAGGCAATGGGGGAGATTTCCGGTCCGATCATGGCCATCACGCTGGTGTTGATGGCGGTGTTTGTGCCCTCGGCCTTCATGCCGGGCATCACCGGGCAGCTCTATCAACAATTTGCCATCACCATTGCAGCTTCCACATTTTTCAGCGCCGTCAACGCCTTGACGCTGAGCCCGGCGCTGTGCGCCTTGATCCTGAAGCCGCCGCAACCGCGCAACTTCGTCGTCTTCCGGTATTTCAACCGTGGCTTCGACTGGATTGCTGGCCGTCAGAACGGCCTCGTTCGGCGACTCGTGAGCCGCCGCTTGATGATGATGGGGGTTTTTTTCGCGCTCACGGCCATCACGTTTTGGGGCTTCGGCAGACTGTCGACCGGGTTTCTGCCCGAAGAGGACCAGGGCTACGTCATCGTTGGCATCCAGCTCCCCGACGCTGCCTCGATCGAGCGCACCAAGGCAGTGATCAACAAGGTTGATGCGATTGTCGCCGAGACCCCTGGCGTCGCCCACCGGCTGGTGATCGGCGGCATCTCGCTCCTCGATAACAGCGTCTCGCTCGCCAACGCCGCGGTCATGTACGCGATTTTCGAGAGCTTCGAGGACCGGGCAAAGAGTCACCGCGACCAGGAGGCAATCCTCGCCGACCTGCGGAAAGGCCTCTCTCAGGTCATGGAAGCGATCGTGTTTCCCGTGGTGCCGCCGGCAATCCAGGGACTGGGCGTTTCCGGCGGTTTTCAGATGCAGGTGCAGCTCAAAGGCGGCAGCACCGATCTTGCCAAGCTGCAGGCGACCGCCGGTGAACTGGTGGCCAATGGCAACGCGCAGTCGAAGCTTGCCGGGCTTACCACGTCCTTCCGGGCCACGGTGCCTCAGCTTTTCGTCGACGTCGATCGCGTCAAGGCGGAGTCGCTGAACGTCGCCGTCGGCGATGTGTTCGCGACCATTCAGGCGTACCTCGGCTCGTCCTATGTGAACCAGTTCAACAAGTTCAACCGCACCTTTCAAGTTTACGTGCAGGCGGACAGCCGTTACCGGCTCGATCCGGAGGATATCCGCGACCTTTACGTGCGCAGTCGCGACGGCAAAGCGGTGCCGCTCGGGACCTTGACCAAAATCGCCTTCGTAAGCGGTCCCAGCGTGCTCAGCCTCTACAACCTTTATCCGAGCGCCGCCGTTAACGGCCGCGGCGCGCCTGGCGTGAGTTCCGGCGATTCGCTGGCCTTGATGGAGGAGATGGCGGCGCGGACTCTGCCGCCGGATATGGGCTTCGAATGGACCGGCATGTCGTTCCAGGAAAAGAAGATCGGCGGGCAGTCCCTTGTGATCTTCGGCCTCTCGGTGGTGATCGTCTTTCTCGTTCTGGCGGCACAGTACGAGAGTTGGACCAACCCAGCCGCCGTCGTGCTGGTGGTGCCGCTGGCGCTGTTGGGCGTTGTCGTCGGCACCATGGCGCGGGCGTTTGACAACAATGTGTACACCCAGATCGGCATCGTTCTTCTCATCGCGCTTGCCAGCAAGAACGCGATCCTGATCGTCGAGTTCGCGCGCGAGTTGCGTTCCAAGGGCAAGGGCGTCGAGGAGGCAGCGATCGAGGCAGCGCACCTGCGTTTCCGGCCAATCCTGATGACGTCGTTCGCCTTCATTCTCGGCGTCGTGCCGCTCGTCATTGCATCTGGCGCGGGCGCGGCCAGCAGGCAGATCCTCGGCACGGCAGTCTTCAGCGGCATGATCGCCGCCACGCTGTTCAACGGGCTGTTCGTGCCGGTGTTCTACTCCGTCTTCCAGGGCTTCAGCGAACGCAGGACCAGACCACAAACGAAAGCAATGCTCGCGCCGCCGCACGCCAATCCGCCGCCGGCGGAATGAATGAGTGGCGGGTGACCGGCAGTGCGCCGGCCACCCGGTTAAGTCCCGGTCACCATGTGTACGAGACGATGACCCCGCCGAACAGGTTGTTCGGGTCGCCTTCGTCATCGACGACGGGGCTGTCGGCCGCATCGCCTAACATGCGGCGGTATTGGCCCAGCATCTGCAGTTTCCAGCTTTCGGCAAACCGGTAACCGATGCTCACCGTGAAGCTGGTGTCCTTCACATCGGCATCGGCGTTGAACTCGTTGAGACCGCTGTCCCGCGAATCGCGGCTGTTGACGCCGAAGTAGTGATCCATGTAGCCGCCGGAGGCGACGGAAAAATCACCGTTGAGCGAGAAATCCCAGCGCGGTGCCAGCGGGCCGCGGTAGGTCAGCGCCGGCGTCACAACGAATCCGTTGTGGCCACCGGAGATGTCCTGCGTGAATTCGAGCCCGGCCGTGATCGCCGACTTGCCAAAGGTGAAGTCGTAGCCGCCAGCCGCACCAATCTCGAACGACCCCTCGCGATTGTTGAGATCATCGACCCGCCTGTTGCTGACGTCGCTGTAGCCGCGCCGCCAACGCACGCTGGGCCCCAGACGCCAATTGGCATCGTTGATGAGGTTGGAACGAAAACGCAGACCCAGCAGCTGACCGTAGAGATAATCCTTCTGGGCGCGGACGACGGGAATTAGGGTTGCCCGATAGTCCTCCGATCCTTCGTACTCCGGCACCAGCGCCGGGCCGAGGCCGACCGTCCACCGTGTCTTGCCGGCGGCGCCGGGCTCGACAGGTTCGGCGACTGTTACCGCACCGGCGTCGGCGTCTGGAGATACGCTTTGCGCGCGGGCAGATGTCGCGACACCAAGAAGCGGTGGGGCTGCGAGGAGGGCTGCCGCAATTCCTGCCTGAATCGTGTGTTTCATTGTTTTAAGTCCCGGAACAACCGCTTATGAAATTGCTCCGTCGTCAGTCGAATGAGCAGAACAACCGTCGACGGCACTTGCACTGCGTAACACGCGTGGCAACCCCCCGGCTAAACGTTATGAGGATTTGGGGTTTTTCAGGATGTTACTGTCGCTTTACGGCAACGAAAGGGTACTGTGCGTTGTCTCCGCCCGCCGCGATTCGCTGAGATCCCGGCGGTTCAACGGGTTGCACCAGGGCCCACGCCCGCGCTATGTCGAGAAAGCGGCGCGCGGCGACAGCGCGCGGAAGGCAAAAAAGCAGAGGGAGCGATCATGAGAGCGAGGACAGCCAATCACTGGGCCGCGGCGGCGATCGGGTTCATGAGCCTTGTTGCCGCTTCGGCCGGCAGTGCCGCCGGCCTGGGGGAGGTTTATTCCCGGCTTGCGTTCGAGGCTGCCGACGGAAACGGCGACCAGGCGATCGACGAGGCGGAGCTGGTTGCCGACACCGCGGCGGGGTTCGTCGCGCTCGATGTCAACGGCGATCGGCGCCTAGACCGCCGCGAACTCCAGGAGCCGGAAGCCGCTCTCTTCAGCAGGCTCGACCGCAATCGCGACGGCAGCCTGTCCTTTGCCGAGCTGCTCGCCAACAAACTCGAAATCTTCGAGCGCATCGACGCCGGCAAGGACGGAACGCTGTCGATCGACGAGGTGATAGCCTATGACCACCAGGCCTGCACCAAACTGGCCGCGGCGGCAAAGCCGGCCGCGACGCGCTGCAGCTATTGACGGGGGGAGTGCGATGATCAAGAGCAACGCTTTCGACCTTGGCCGCCGCGTCAGTATTGCCGCCCTTTGCGCGCTGCTTGTGAGCGCGTGTGCGAGCGATAGTACCGATACGGCCACTGTGCGTGTCCAGGAGCCGGCAGTAGAGAATGGAGCCGCCGTCACTCGCGCGCTCGGAGGACGCGACAACCAGGCCTTCAGCCTTATGGGTGGAGCTGCGCTCGGCGGCGAGTTCGGGGCGGCGCTGATCAGCCGTGCGGATGATGCCCGGCCTGCGGCCGAACCGACCGCTTCGCGTCGTTCAGATGACCGCCGCCGGCTCGTCTACGATCGCCAGAGCGAGCGCCAGCGCGAGCTCGTGCGCCGGCAGGTGACCAAGCAGCGCCTGTTCGAAGAGGTGCGCCGAGAGCGCCTGTCGGCGCCGGACCCAAAACGGACGACCGCCGCCATTGCCACCGCTCAGCGCTACCTGAAAGCGCATGGCTTTTACGATGGTCACGTCGACGGCATTCTCGGTCAACAGACGCGGGACGCTATCGTCCGCTATCAGGCGAGCAACAACCTGCCGTCGGATGGCAGCATCACGCCGGTGATGATCGACAAGATGCGCTCAGCCCTTTGAGAAGCTGGGGTGCGGAGGAGGCCGCGGGTGCGACCCGCGGCCTTCTGCGAGGAGCGGCGCCGCTCAATGTTCGCTGCCGCCCTTCATGAACTCGGCGAAGAAGTCGTTGCCCTTGTCGTCGACGACGATGAAGGCCGGGAAGTCCTCGACCTCGATGCGCCAAATGGCCTCCATGCCGAGTTCGGGATACTCGATACACTCGACCTTCTTGATGCATTCCTGCGCCAGACGGGCCGCCGGGCCGCCGATCGAGCCGAGGTAGAAGCCGCCGTGTTTCTTGCACGCTGCAGTAACCTGCGGCGAACGGTTGCCCTTGGCCAGCATGACAAGGCTGCCGCCGGCGGCCTGGAACTCGTCGACATAGGCATCCATGCGGCCGGCGGTCGTCGGGCCAAACGAGCCTGAGGCGTAGCCCTCGGGCGTTTTTGCCGGCCCGGCGTAGTAGACGCAGAGGTCCTTGAAGTACTGCGGCAGGCCTTGGCCGCTGTCGAGCCGGTCCTTCAGCTTCGCGTGCGCGATGTCGCGGGCAACGATCATCGGTCCGCTCAAGGACAGCCGCGTGCGCACCGGATAGCGGCTGAGCGTCGCGCGGATCTCTGCCATCGGCCGGGTGAGATCGATCTTGAGCACTTCGCCGGCGAGATCCTGCTGCGTCACTTCGGGCAGGTACTGGGCCGGGTTGGTCTCCAGCGCCTCAAGGTACATGCCGTCCTTGGTTATCTTGGCCAGGATCTGGCGGTCCGCCGAACACGAGACGCCGATGCCGACCGGGCACGAGGCGCCGTGCCGCGGCAGCCGGATCACGCGCACGTCATGGCAGAAGTACTTGCCGCCGAACTGGGCGCCGATGCCCATGTCCTGCGTCATCTTCAGCACTTCAGCCTCCAGCTCGACATCCCGGAATGCTTGGCCTTGGGCACTGCCCTTGGTCGGCAGCGCATCGAGGTAGCGGGTGGACGCGAGCTTCACCGTCTTCAGCGTCATTTCGGCCGATGTGCCGCCGATGACGATGGCAAGGTGGTAGGGCGGGCAGGCAGCGGTGCCGAGCGTGCGGATCTTCTCGTCCAGAAACTGCATCAAGCGCTTCGGGTTCAAGAGCGCCTTCGTTTCCTGATAGAGGAATGTTTTGTTCGCTGACCCGCCGCCCTTGGCGATGAACATGAATTTGTAGGCGCTGCCCTTGGTGGCATAGAGGTCGATCTGCGCCGGCAGGTTGGTGCCGGTGTTCACTTCCTGGTACATGTCGAGCGGCGCCACCTGGCTGTAGCGGAGGTTGGAGTCGAGGTAGGCGCGCGCGATGCCTTCGGACAGCGCCGCTTCGTCGTCACCGTTGGTCCAGACATCCTGGCCCTTCTTGCCCATAATGATGGCGGTGCCGGTATCCTGACACATCGGCAGAACGCCGCCGGCGGCGATGTTCGCGTTCTTCAACAACTCAAGGGCGACGAAGCGGTCGTTGTCCGAGGCTTCCGGATCGTCGAGGATCTTGCGCAGTTGCGCCAGATGGCCGGGACGGAGCAGATGCTGACAGTCGCGCATTGCCTGCTTGGCGAGTACCTTTAAGCCCTCGACGTCGACGCGCAGGATCTCGCGTCCGTCAACGGTGGCGGTCGCAACGTAGTCGGTGGTGAGCCGCCGGTAAGGCGTCTTGTCCTCGCCCAGCGGAAACATCTCGGTATAGTGGATTTCTGACATGGTCTGGCCCTCGCAAGCGTCCGGATAACGGCTGCGGCATGCACGCGCTCCGCGTCGGGCACACTCTCCCCGATCCGCGCAACGGCGCGTCCCAAAAACCGATCGATCGATGATCTTGTTTGCTACTTTTTCCGGAACGTGTCGAGGGCGATCACCTGCGCTGCCGGCTGCGGTATGCCGCCGGCAGCCGCGGCCTTGGTGGCAGCTCCGCCTTCCTCGGCCGGAGGCGTCTCCGCTTCCTCAGCCGGGGCGCTCCTGGCATCTGCGTCGCGCTGGTGCAGCGCCGTGCGCAGCTGCAGACCGAAGTTGACTGACGGATCGCCGAACGCCGTCACCGCCGCGAACGGAACCCTGAGCCGGTTGGACCGGCCCTGGAACTTGAGCGTCACCGCGAACGCATCATCGGCCACCACCAAGTCCCAGAACTGGTGCTGCAGGACGATGGTCATCTCGCTCGGATAGCGCGCCTTCACGTCGGGCGGCACCTCGACGTTGGCGGCACTCGTCGCGAAGCTGATATAGAAGTGATGCTGACCGGGCAATCCGTGCTCAGCGGCGAATAAGAGGGCGCGCCTGATGACGCCGCGCAGGCCTTCATCGAGCCACTGCTCGTAGGAGAGGGTCTGCCTTGGCATCGCGTGTCGGTCCTCCGCTGGCCGCCCTGGGACGAACGCGCCCCCAAGGAAGTGGGAGGCTTCTGGTGCCAGGCGCCTCCCGAACCCCGCTCACGCCTTAGGCGGCGAGAGCATATGCCTCATTGTCGTTGGCATATATCGATTGGCCCGATAACGGTGGTACCATGCCGGGCAAAGACCGAACCTTTACCACGCACGTCGATCCTGTTTCGCCCCCTCAAAGCCACACGTCTTGGTGTGGTTAAGTGGTGGAGGCGCCGGGCACTGCCCCCGGGTCCGTAACGCTTATTCCATTCGGCTTTTATCGCCATAGTCGATTGCTCGACACTTCAGTATATGCTTGTCGCCGGTCCGCGCGCAAGCGCTGCAAGAAAAGGATAACAGAGGAAGCCATGGACCTGACGGCCGAGCAACACGCGGAGATCGAGGCGCAGCGGCAGAGCCGCGCCGAGACGAGGCGGCCCACCGTGCCGGCGCTCGAGGAACTCCTTTTCCAGCCGATCCCCGCGCTCGACCACGGCTTCGTGCGTGCCATCGATTATATGGGCGACGATGGCGCGATCGTGCAGGCGGCGCGCGTCTCCTACGGCCGTGGCACCAGGCGGGTACAGGATGACGCCGGGCTGATCCGCTACTTGATGCGGCACCGGCATACGACGCCATTCGAGATGTGCGAGATCAAGTACCACGTCAAGCTGCCGATCTTCGTCGCCCGGCAGTGGATCAGGCACCGCACCGCCAGCGTCAACGAATACTCCGCCCGCTATTCGGTGCTCGATCGGGAATACTACCTCCCGGCACCGGAGCATCTGGCGGGCCAAGCGCGCGAGAATCGCCAAGGCCGCGGCGACGTGCTCACTGAGGAAGCGGCGGCGGACGTGCTGGCACTGTTGCGCGCCGATGCCGAGCGCTGCTACGCCCACTACGAGGAGATGCTGGATCCGGAGGGCCTGGGCCTCGCCCGCGAGCTGGCACGGATCAACCTCACGCTCAACACGTACACGCAGTGGTACTGGAAGATCGACCTGCACAATCTCTTCCATTTTCTCAGCTTACGCGTCGATCCGCACGCGCAGTACGAAATCCGCGTCTATGCCGAGGCGATGCTGGAGACGGTCCGCCGCTGGGTGCCGCTTGCAACGCAAGCGTTCCTCGATTACCGCCTGGGCGCACTGTCGCTCTCTGCGCCAGCGCTCGCGGTCGTCCGCCGGATGCTTAAGGGGGAGGCCGTCACGGCCGAGACGAGCAGCCTCAGTCCCCGCGAGTGGCGGGAACTGATGGCAGCCCTGCAGATCGAGCGCTAAGCGCCAACGGCGTGCGCAGCGCTGTTCAGGAGATGACAATCCGGGGCGCGGTTGCCGAGCGCACGGCGACGCTGGTGTCGACCTTTCGGATCAGCTTTTCCGCAATCTCAAGGTAGGCGCGCGCATGCTCGCCCTCCGGCACCGCGGCCACGATCGGATGGCCGGCGTCGGAGGTCTCGCGGATGACGATGTCGAGCGGGATCTCGCCAAGGAAGTCCATGCCCAGCCGATCCGCCTCCCGCTGGGCGCCGCCGTGGCCGAAGATCTCCGTTCGATGGCCGCAGTTGGGGCAGCAGAAATAGCTCATGTTCTCGATCAGCCCCAGCACCGGCACATTGACCTTGCGGAACATGTTGAGGCCCTTGCGGGCGTCGATCAGCGCGATGTCCTGCGGGGTCGAGACGATGACCGCACCTGCCAGCGGCACCTTCTGTGCCATCGTCAGCTGCGTGTCGCCGGTGCCGGGGGGCATGTCGACAACCATAATGTCGAGCGGCCCCCAGTTGATGTCGCGCATCATCTGCTCGAGCGCCGACTGCACCATCGGCCCGCGCCAGACGATCGGTGTGTCCTCATCCACCAGGAACGCCATCGACATCGCTTTGACGCCGTACTTGACCATCGGGTCAAGTTTCTGCCCGTCGGCCGACTGCGGCTGGCCCTCGATGCCCAACAAGCGGCGCATTGATGGGCCGTAGATATCGGCGTCCAGGATCCCGGTCCGCTGCCCAAGCCGGGCGAAGGCGAGAGCGAGGTTGACCGCCGTCGTCGACTTGCCGACCCCGCCCTTGCCGGAGGCGACCGCGATGATCGCCCGCACATTATTCAACAGCGGGTCGCCGCCTGGCTGCTGCGGCGCTGCGTGCGGATGCGCGTGCCCTTGCGCTGCCGCGGCTGCGGGCTGGCGCCGCTGCGCGGTGAGGACGACGCTCACCGTTAACGCGCCCGGCAACGCATGCACGGTCTTTTCGGCCAGCTTGCGCAACGGCTCCAGGCGGGGACCCCGTTCGGGCTCGACCTCCAGCGTGAACGCGACATGGCCATCTTTGATGCGCAGCCCCTGGACCATGCCGAGGCTCACGACATCCCTTTTCAAGTCCGGATCGACGACACATCGGAGCGCATCGATCACCTGTTGCTCGTTGACAGTTGCCATTACTTTCGATCGGTTGCGCCGGTGGACGCCCCGCCTCCTTGCCATAAGCGTGTTGGAACAAACCGGTGCTCTTTTCGCCTAAGAAGCACTGGCCTCAAAGAGCCTCATCCTCCATATAAAGCTGCGTTGCGACAGATCCCATTCGGATCTGTGGCCCGTCAAGGCTTGGGCGGCTCGGCAAGCGAAGGAGTACGCAGCTAAATGGCTTGGAATCCGAAGGGCGGTGGGCCCTGGGGCGGCGGCGGCGGCGGCCCTTGGGGCGGCGGCCCGAATCCGACGCCGCCGCCCAACATCGAGGACTTGCTGCGGCGGAGCCAGGAGCGGTTCCAACGGTTCGTGCCGACCGGGATCGGCGGCGGACGTGGATTGCTGTTGGCTCTGGCGGCGGTTCTCGCCGTCTGGCTGGCGACCGGCTTTTACCGTGTCCAGCCGGGGGAACAAGGCGTCGAGCTGTTGTTCGGCCGGTTCGTCAAGGTCACGACCCCGGGCCTGAACTACTGGTTTCCGGCTCCGATCGGTGAAGTGATTACGCCGAACGTCGAGCAGACCAACCAGATCACGATCGGTTTCCGCGGCGGCGAGGGTGGTCGCGCCGGCGCCACGCGCGACGTGTCGCAGGAAAGCCTGATGTTGACCTCCGATCAGAACATCATTGATGTGGATTTCCTTGTGCAGTGGCGTATCAAGAGCGCGGCTGACTATCTGTTTAACATGCGCGACCCGGAAACCACGGTCAAACTTGCCGCCGAGAGTGCGTTTCGCGAGGTCATGGGTCAGACCACCCTGGAAGATGCGCTGACGGTTCGCCGGCAACAGGTCGATGACCAGACCAAAGAGCTGACGCAGTCGATCCTTGATGGTTACGGCGCCGGTGTCCTGCTGGTTGACGTCAAGCAGTTAAAGGTCGATCCGCCGGCCGAGGTGATTGATGCCTTCAATGATGTCCAGCGGGCGCGCCAGGACCAGGAGCGTTCGGTCAACGAGGCGCTGACCTATCGCAACGACATCGTGCCTCGGGCGCGCGGCGAAGCGGAACGCATCATCCAGGAAGCGGCAGCCTATAGAGAGAAGGCGGTGCGGGATGCAGAAGGCGAAGCAAAGCGCTTCATCTCCGTCTACGACGCCTACGTGACCGGGCGCGACGTGACGCTGCGCCGGCTTTATCTGGAGCGGATGCAGGACGTGCTGGCCAAGACGGAGAATGTCATCATTGACCCGAGCAGCGGCGGCACGGGAGTCGTGCCCTACCTGCCGTTGCCCGAGGTGAACAGGCGCAAAGCAGATCAGGTGCGGCGATGAAGCAAGGAAAGCTCATTGGCTTGGCTGGCGTGGCTGTTGTCGCGTTTGTGCTTCTCGTCAGCTCGCTGTTCACGGTCCGGCAGACCGAGCAAGCACTGATTCTGCAGCTTGGCAATCCCGTCCGAGTGGTCCGGGAGCCGGGTTTAGGATTCAAGGTTCCCTTCATCCAGAATGTCGAGTTCTTCGATAGACGGATCCTCGATCTCGACCCGCCGACCCAGGAAGTGCTCCTGGTCGATCAGAAGCGCATCAATGTTGATGCATTTGCCCGCTACCGCATTGTTGATCCGCTGCGTTTCAAGCAGCGGGCGGTGAGCGACACGAACTTCCGGCTGATTTTCGGTGGGCGATTGAACTCGGTCGTGCGGACTGAAGTCGCGCGCAGCGGCCTCGGTGACATCCTGTCTGCGGAGCGCGGGCAGATCATGCTACGCATCAAGGAAACAATGAAGGCGCAGGCGCCGGAGTTCGGTGTCGAGGTGATCGATGTTCGCATTGGCCGCACGGATTTGCCTGAGACCACCAGTCAGGCGGTCTTCAACCGAATGCGCTCGGACCGCGTTGCACAGGCAGCTCAGCTTCGTGCCGAGGGCGAACAGCAGAAGGCGACGATTCAGGCCGAAGCTGATCGCACGCGTACGGTCATCCTGGCCGATGCCAGCCGCCAGGCGCAGATCAGTCGTGGTGAGGGTGACGCCGATAAGACACGCCTTCTGAACGAGGCATATGGTCGCGATCTGTTCTTCTTCGATTTCTACCGGTCACTCGAAGCCTACGGCGCGCTGAGCACCTCCGGCTCGACGCTCGTGCTCAGCCCAACAAGCGAGTTTTTCCGCTTCTTTCTTGGTACGCAAGCGGAGCAGGGAATCGCGAAACGTTGACGGCAGTGTTCTCTGCCTGGTTCTCTGCCCGCCTTGACCGGGTCGGTTGAAGACGGCGCGATTGGCGCCCGCGGCGACGCGTAGGGATCGATTCGATAGATATTGCCGCAGGGCATGGCGATCGTGTATTCGCCACACCCAAACGCCCGCGGACTCTTCGCGGCTTAGGAATGACTCAGGATGACCCCACTGTTTGGCCGTTTCAGGGCAGGTCCGCTCGTTAGCCGGCTGCCTGCACCGACAGCGCCGTGGATAATCGCGCTGGTTTCGGTGCTTTTCTTCTCCCCTCCGGCGCTGGCGCGGACGGCGCCCGAGAGCTTTGCCGAACTGGCGGAGCGTTTGCTGCCGTCGGTCGTCAACATCTCGACCACCCAGACGACCGAAGGCCAATCGGGGATCGAGGTTCCGGTGGTGCCGCCCGGCTCGCCGTTCGAGGACTTCTTCAAGGAGTTCTTCGAGCGCAATCAGCCGCGGCAGCGTCAGCGGAAGGCGACGTCGCTCGGTTCGGGCTTCGTCATCGACACCCAGGGCTACGTCATCACCAACAATCACGTCATCCAGGACGCCGACGAGATCTCCGTCATTCTGCAGGACGAATCGCGGATCGATGCCAAGGTCATCGGCCGTGATCCGAAGACCGACATCGCGGTCCTTAAGATCGAGCCGTCCGACAAGCTGAAGCCAGTGCGCTTCGGCGACTCCGACCTTGCCCGGGTCGGCGATTGGGCCGTCGCGATCGGCAATCCGTTCGGCTTCGGCGGGACGGTGACGGCGGGAATCATCTCGGCACGCGGGCGCGACATCAATGCCGGGCCTTATGACGACTTCCTGCAGACCGATGCTGCGATCAATCGCGGCAATTCCGGCGGGCCGATCTTTAATCTCCAGGGCGAGGTCATCGGCATCGCCACCGCGATCTTCTCGCCGTCCGGCGGCAGCATCGGCATCGGCTTCGCGATCCCAGCCAACAGCGCGCGACCGGTGATTGACCAGTTGATCAAGCACGGCGCGGTCCGCCGCGGCTGGCTCGGTGTTCGCATCCAGTCGGTGACGGACGAGATCGCCGATACCTTAGGCCTGAAGGGTGCAACCGGTGCGCTCGTCGCCAGCGTGATCGACAACGGGCCGGCAAAGAAAGCCGACATTCGGGCTGGCGACATCATCTTGGAATTCGACGGCAAGCCCGTTGACCAGATGCGCAGGCTGCCGCGGATCGTTGCCGAAACCGAAGTCGGCAAGGCCGTTGACGTCAAGGTCTGGCGCAGCAACAAGCCTGTCATTGTAAAGGTGACGATCGCGGCGCTGGAGGAAACGGAAGAGGCCGTCGCAGCCGCGACGCGCGCGCCAAACGATACGCCGAAGGCGTCGATTCCAGGCGTCGGCTTGGCCGTGGCACCGCTCAACGACCGGTTGCGAAGCGATTTTGGCTTGGACGAGGACGCAAGGGGGCTCGTCGTCACCGCCGTTGAAGCGAGTGGGCCGGCGGCCGAGCAGGGCATCAAGCCGGGCGATCTGATCGTCGAGGTCAGTCAGGAGCCGGTAACCACGCCGGACCAGATGGCGGCCAAGGTCACCGCAGCGCGCGAATCCGGCAAGAAATCGATCCTGCTTTTGATCGAGGGCGATGCGGGCCTTCGTTTTGTCGCCCTGCGGCTGGCGGCAGGCTAGGCTCGTTCGACCGCGATGTCCGCACTGATTGAGCCCTTTCGCGCCATCCGCCCGACGGCACGTTCGGCGCCGGATGTCGCGGCGCGGCCCTACGACGTTGTGACTGCGGCCGAAGCGCGCGAGCAGGCCGGGGGCAATCCCTGGAGCTTCCTGCATGTCTCCCGCGCCGAGATTGACTGCCCGCCCGGCACCGATCCTTATGACAATGCCGTCTATGCGGCGGCGGCGCTGGCTTTTGCCCGCATGCAGGCCGACGGTGTGCTGGTCCGCGAAGACGTGCCTGCTCTCTATGCCTACCGGATGACCGCAGGCAGCCACGTCCAGACCGGCGTCGCGGCCGCAGCCTCGATCGAGGCGTATGAGCGCAACCGTGTCCGTCGGCACGAGCTCACCCGGCCGGACAAGGAGCGCGACCGCACCCGGCAGATCGCGGCCGTTGGCGCACACACCGGCCCAGTCCTGGTCGCGCACCCGCCGTCGGAAACGGTCAAGAGCGCGCTCGCGGCCGCCACCGCCGCAACACCGATCGCCGATGCGACGACGGTCGAGGGAACCCGGCATCAGGTTTGGGCCGTCACGACGCCGGCCACGATCGAACGCCTCGTCGGCGCTTTCGAGGCGATGCCGGCCATCTATATTGCCGATGGCCATCACCGATCGGCAGCGGCCGCGCGGCTGGTTCGCGAGGGCGGCGCGCCCGCGGCTGATGCGCGCTTTCTTATCGTCAGCTTCCCTGCCGACGAATTGCGCGTGCTCGATTATAACCGGGTCGTCCGTGATCTGGCCGGCCTCAGCGCGGACGCGTTCCTCAAGCGAGCTGCGGACGCCTTTACGGTGACGCCGGTGCCTGCCGCCTGCCGCCCGGAGCGGTGCTACAGCTTCACGATGTTTTTGAATGGCCGTTGGTACCGGCTCGATCTGCGGCAGCCGCCGGCGCCTGAACGGCCCGCGCGCGAACGGCTCGACGTCAGCCTGTTGTCCGAGCACTTGCTCGGGCCCGTGCTGGGCATCATTGATCCGCGCACGGATGCCAGAATCGATTTCGTCGGTGGCGGCCGTGGTCTCGCGGCGCTGGAGGAACGGGTGCGATCAGGTGATGCGGCCGTGGCGTTCGCGCTCTATCCGACCGCTTTTGCCGACGTGATCACGGTTGCGGATGCCGGCGATGTGATGCCACCAAAGTCGACATGGTTCGAGCCAAAGCTTGCCGACGGTCTCCTCTCCCTGCCGTTGGCCCCCTGACGAGACGCTGGTCAGCGCCTGCCGCGCAAGAACAGAAGCCGCACGAACACCGACCTTTCGGGCAGCGTTGGTCCGTGGTTCGGCAGTTAGCGATTCGCGCCGCTTATGTTTTTTGTATGTTCTTCATCGAGCACAATGGCCGACGACCGTCCGGCCCTGATCGTTGCCGGGCCGACCGGCAGCGGCAAGTCGGCGTTGTCGCTCGCGCTCGCGCGCGCGTTCACTGGCACGATTATCAATGCCGACAGCATGCAGATTTATGCTGAGCTCCGCGTGCTGACCGCGCGGCCGAGCGCGGAGGAGGAATTGCAGGCGCCGCACCGGCTTTACGGTGTCGTGCCCGTCCGCGAACGCTGGTCCGTCGGCCGGTGGCTGGAGGCGGCGCGGCAAGAAATCGAGGCGGCCTGGCAGGCCGGCCGGCTGCCGATTGTCACGGGCGGCACCGGGCTCTACCTGCGTGCCCTGGGCAAGGGCTTAAGCCCCGTTCCGCAGGTGCCGGCCGCGCTGTGCCGCGATCTCGAAGCTGCCTACGATCGAGAAGGCGGGGCGTTGTTTCGGGAGCGATTGCGCTCGTACGATCCGCAGGCAGCGGCGCGTTTACCATCCGGCGATCGTCAGCGACTGATCCGGGCGATGGCGGTTGCGCTTGGCACCGGCCAGGCGTTGACCGCTTGGCATGCCCTCCATCCGCCGCAGCCGGCCCTCGATGCGCGCTTTGCGACCCTTGTCCTGCTGCCGCCGCGCGAGCGCCTTTATCGCCGGCTCGATGCCCGGTTCATGGCGATGCTCGCGAACGGCGCCGTCGCCGAGGTCCAAGATCTGATGAATCTCAACCTCGATGCCGGCCTGCCGGCGATGAAGGCTCTCGGCGTGCCGGAGCTGGTTCGCTTCCTCAACGGTGAAACGACCCTCGCGGAGGCGTCTGCGCAGGCCCAGGCGGTAACGCGGCGCTATGCCAAGCGGCAGGTGACGTGGCTGCGGCACCAGACCACGGCCGATCTCGTCATCGAAGATGACGCGTGTGGGCAGCTATGCGCGCGCTCGGCAGCCTTCATGCGCGCCTTCCTGTTGACCCATGGTCCCTGAGCGACTAGGTTTCGGGTCCCAAGCTGTCATGCGGGCCGCCGGGGCGCGGCTTTTTGCCGACGGTGGTTGCAATCCCCATATCTGCCGCAGTCGCTTAGCTTTGCCAGGAGTAGCAGATGGCGTATGAAGAAATGACGGGAGCCAAAATTCTCGTCCAGGCGCTGATTGATCAGGGCGTGACCGACGTGTTCGGGTATCCCGGCGGAGCGATCCTGCCGGTTTACGATGAACTCTTCCTGCAGAACCAGATCCGTCACGTCCTCGTCCGCCAGGAGGGGGGAGCCGTCCACGGTGCCGAGGGGTACGCCCGGTCGACCGGCAAGGTCGGCGTTGTCATCGTCACTTCGGGGCCGGGCGCAACCAACGCCGTCACCGGCTTGGCGGATGCGCTGATGGACAGCGTGCCGCTCGTCTGCTTCTCGGGTCAAGTGCCGACGCACCTGATCGGCAACGACGCCTTTCAGGAATGCGACACCACCGGCATTACGCGGCCGTGCACCAAGCACAACTACTTGGTCAAGAGCACCAAGGACTTGGCACGGACGATCCACGAGGCCTTCTACGTCGCGCGCAGCGGCCGGCCGGGCCCGGTTCTGATCGATCTGCCGAAGGACGTCGCGCTCGGATTTGGCCCCTACATCCCGCCGGCGGATGTGGTTCATAAGACCTACCGGCCGCGCGTCGAGGGCGATCGGGCGTTGATCGAGCAAGCGGTTGCGATGATGGCGGACGCCAAGCGGCCGATCTTTTATTGCGGCGGCGGCGTGATCAACTCTGGGCCGCGCGCGTCCGAGCTCTTGACCCAGTTGGTCGGCATGACCGGTTTTCCGGTTACCTTGACGCTGATGGGGCTGGGCGCAGTGCCGGCTTCGCATCCGCAGTTCCTCGGCATGCTCGGCATGCACGGGACCTACGAAGCCAACCTCGCCATGCACGGCTCGGATCTGATCATCGCCATCGGCTCGCGGTTCGACGATCGGGTGACGGGGCGGCTGAATGCATTCGCCCCGAACGCAAAGAAGATCCACGTCGATATCGACCCGTCCTCGATCAACAAGAACGTGCTGGTCGATCTCGGCATCGTCGGCGACGTCACCCGCGTGCTGGAAGCGATGATCGAGGTGTGGAAGACACGCGGCTGCCAGGCCGATGCCGCGGCGCTCGCCGATTGGCGCCGCCAGATCGAGGTTTGGAAGGCGCGCAACTGCCTGGCGTTCCGTCAAACGGACGAGATCATCAAGCCACAGCACGCGATCAAGCGCCTGTACGAGCTGACCAGGCATCGCGACGACGTCTTCATCACGACCGAGGTCGGTCAGCATCAGATGTGGGCGGCCCAGTTCTACGGCTTCGAAAAGCCGAACCGCTGGATGACATCTGGCGGCCTTGGAACAATGGGTTACGGCCTGCCGTCGGCGATGGGGGTGCAGCTCGCGCACCCCGATGCGCTGGTGATCGACATCGCCGGCGAAGCTTCGATCATGATGAATATTCAGGAGATGTCGACCATCAACCAGTATCGGCTGCCGGTGAAGGTCTTCATCCTTAACAACGAGTACATGGGGATGGTCCGCCAGTGGCAGGAACTGCTGCATGGCGGCCGCTACTCGCAGAGCTACATGGCGTCTTTGCCGGATTTCGTGAAGCTGGCCGAAGCATTTGGTGCCGTCGGCCTGCGCGCCGAGAAGCTTGGCGAGCTCGACGATGTGATCAAGGAGATGATCAGCGTCAACCGCACGGTGATCGCCGACATCCGGGTCGACAAGGCGGAAAACTGCTTCCCGATGATCCCTTCCGGCGCTGCCCACAACGAGATGCTGCTGGGACCGCAGGACAAGGCCGAGCAGCCGATTTCCGAAGAGGGGATGGTACTCGTCTGAGATCAAGGGAGCCGGCTTTGAAACAGTCCCGGCCGGCTGCAGAATTCGCCGGCTCGGGGCAAAAGGGGCCAATTCAGCGTCTGATAAACGGCCAACGGCGGCCGACCGGTGCCGGGCAGCCAAAATGCGAGGTAGAGAATGTCCGCGCCCAATATTAATCAGCGGCACACGATTGCGGTGTTGGTCGACAACGAGCCCGGGGTGCTCGCCCGTGTCGTCGGCCTGTTTTCCGGCCGCGGCTACAACATCGAGAGCCTGACCGTCGCCGAAACCAATCCGGAAGCCGGGGTCTCCCGGATCACGATCGTCACTTCGGGGACGGTGCAAATCGTCGAGCAGATCAAGAACCAACTCCGCCGCCTGGTGCCCGTGCACACCGTCAGCGATCTCACCATCGAGGGCGCCCACGTCGAGCGGGAATTGGCGTTGGTGAAGGTGAGCGGGCCGGCCGGCCGCGTGGAGTCCTTGCGCATTGCCGACATCTTTCGGGCGCGGGTGGTGGACTCAACCAACGAGTCGTTTGTCTTCGAGATTGTCGGCCGGCCGGATAAGCTGGAGGCCTTCATCAAGCTGATGAAGCCACTTGGCCTCGTCGATGTGGCGCGTACGGGCGTCGTTGCGATCGCCCGCGGACCGCAGGCACTTTGATCGAGGGCGCCTGCGCGAACAGGCGTTCGGATAAAGGGAGAAAACGATGCGGGTATATTACGATGCCGATGCCGATCTGAACCTGATCCGCGGCAAGCGGGTCGTGGTCGTCGGCTACGGCAGTCAGGGCCATGCGCACGCGCTCAACTTGCGCGACAGCGGCGTCAATGAGGTCGCGGTCGCGCTGCGGGCCGGTTCCGGCAGCATCAAGAAGGCCGAGAATGCCGGCCTCACGGTGATGGAGCCGGCAGCGGCGGCCGCTTGGGCCGACGTCGTCATGGTGCTGACGCCGGACGAGCTGCAGGCCCAACTTTACCGCGAAAGCCTTGCGCCGCAGCTGAAACAAGGCGCGGCGCTGGCGTTCGCGCACGGTCTCAACATCCACTTCCGGCTGATCGAGCCACGCCCCGATCTCGACGTCTTCATGGTGGCGCCGAAGGGGCCGGGGCATACGGTGCGCTCGGAATACCAGCGCGGCGCCGGCGTGCCGTCGCTGGTCGCGGTCGGCCAGGATGCGAGCGGCAACGCGCTGGAATTGGCCCTCTCCTACGCAGTGGCGCTTGGCGCCGGCCGCTCGGGCATCATTGAGACCACCTTCCGCGAGGAATGCGAGACGGACCTGTTCGGCGAACAGACGGTGCTGTGCGGCGGCCTGACTTCGCTCATCCTGGCCGGGTTCGAGACCCTGGTCGAAGCCGGGTATGCGCCGGAGATGGCGTATTTCGAGTGCCTGCATGAGGTGAAGCTGATCGTCGATCTGATCTACGAGGGCGGCATCGCCAACATGCGCTACTCCATCTCCAACACCGCCGAGTATGGCGACTACACCCGTGGCCCGCGCGTGATCGATGCAAGCGTCAAGGCGCGGATGAAGGAGATCCTTGACGACATTCAGTCCGGCCGCTTCGTCAAGGACTGGATGCTTGAAAACACCGCCGGCCAGCCCAGCTTCAAGGCCATGCGCCGGCGCTGGGCGCAGCATCCGATCGAGGATGTGGGCGAGCGCCTGCGCGCGATGATGCCGTGGATCGCCGAGAAGCGCCTGGTCGATAAGTCGAAGAACTGACCGCCGGCGATGTTGGTTGGCGCCGCCGGTTGACACGCATTATCAGTTTGTGGTTTTAGTAGGGGGAATGGCGGCAAGTCGCCGCCGGGAAAGCGTGTGATCCAATCGCTGGGCGTAGCGGGTAAGATCGGTAGACGGGCAAGACTGTTGGTGATCACCATGGGGCGATCAAGTCATCGGTTGGCAGCCGTGCCTACGGAACCCCGCGCTGCGCGTGCGAGCCAGCTCCTTCGTCTCGGGCTCCTTCGACTTAGCTGCCCCTGAGCGGGTGCGCGCGGACCGACGTGAACGGTTGACGCGGGCATCGTTCAGGGGAGGCGTCAGGTCTTTTTTGTCCGAACACGAGCAAGGTGAGGGAGCTTTCCCATGACCAGCACGCAAGATCCTAACCGCGTCATCATCTTTGACACGACGCTGCGCGACGGCGAGCAGTCGCCGGGTGCGTCGATGAACCTGGAAGAGAAGCTGCGCATCGCCCAAGTCCTTGAGGAAATGGGCGTTGATGTCATCGAAGCCGGCTTCCCCGCCGCTTCGCGCGGCGATTTCGAGGCCGTGAACGCGATCGCGCGCACTGTGGCCAAGGCTACGGTGTGCGGTCTGGCACGGGCGACCAGGGGCGACATCGAGCAGGTGGCGGAAGCGATCCGGCCGGCAGCGCGCGGGCGCATCCACACCTTCATTTCGACCAGCCCGCTGCACATGAAGTACAAGCTGGATATGGCGCCCGATCAGGTCTACGAGCGGGTGATCGAGAGCGTGCGGATGGCGCGCCGCTTCACGGACGACGTCGAATGGTCGTGCGAGGACGGCTCGCGCTCCGAGCACGATTTCCTGTGCCGCTGTGTCGAAGGCGCGATCGCGGCCGGCGCCACCACCATCAACGTCCCCGACACCGTCGGCTACGCCATCCCCGATGAGTTCGCGGCCATCATTGCGATGCTGAAAAACCGCGTCCCTAACATCGATCAGGCGGTGATTTCCGTTCACTGCCACAACGATCTGGGGCTGGCGGTCGCCAACTCACTCGCCGCCGTCAAGGCGGGCGCGCGCCAAGTCGAGTGCACGATCAACGGCTTGGGCGAGCGGGCCGGCAACGCGGCGATGGAGGAGATTGTCATGGCGCTGAAAACTCGCCACGACAACCTGCCCTTCTACACCACGATCAAGAGCGAGAACATCATGCGCGCCTCGCGGCTGGTTTCGGCGACCACGGGGTTCGTTGTCCAGCCGAACAAGGCAATCGTCGGCGCCAACGCGTTTGCGCATGAGTCCGGCATCCACCAGGACGGCATGCTGAAGCACGCAGGCACTTACGAGATCATGCGCCCCGAATCGGTCGGCCTGTCGACCTCGAAACTGGTCCTGGGCAAGCATTCCGGCCGGCACGCGTTTCGCGAGAAGCTGAAGGAGCTTAATTTCGAGCTGGGCGAAAACGCGTTCGAGGACGCCTTCAACCGCTTCAAGACGCTGGCCGACCGCAAAAAGGAAGTGTTCGACGAGGACATCATTGCCCTCGTCGATGACCAGATCGGCCGCGCACACGACCGGATCAAGCTGGTCTCGCTGGAGATCGAGTGCGGCACGCGGGCGTCGTCGGCGAAGTTGGTGCTGGACGTCGACGGCGAAGCGCGCGCCTGCGAGCAGACGGGTGACGGGCCGGTCGATTCCGCGTTCCGCTGTATCAAGAAATTGTTCGAGACAGGGGCGCGCCTGAAATTGTATCAAGTGCACGCCGTGACAGGCGGAACCGATGCGCAAGCCGAAGTGACCGTTCGTCTCGAGGAGCAAGGCCGGACTGTCAACGGCCAGGGTGCCGACACCGATACCGTCGTCGCATCCGTAAAGGCGTACTTGAACGCGCTCAACAAGCTCCTGGTAAAACGACAGAAAACGGCGCCGGCGGCACTGTCTGCCTGAGACGGTTGGGCTGGTTTAAGGGGTCGATCGTCTGACAAAACACCGGTCATGGCCTGACGCCGCCCTTTATCGTTCGGGGTAGGGGCGGCGGACAGGCTTGGTCGGCTTGAAGGTGGATAAGGCAGGATGTTCTCGCGGCTGTTTGGTTTCCTCTCCGCCGACATGGCGATCGATCTCGGCACGGCCAACACGCTCGTTTACGTCAAGGGCAAAGGGGTTGTGCTCAACGAGCCCTCGGTCGTGGCGCTGATCGAACACAAGGGTCGCAAGCAGGTTCTGGCTGTCGGCGAAGAAGCCAAGCAGATGCTCGGGCGGACGCCGGGCAACATCCAGGCCATCCGCCCCTTGCGCGACGGCGTGATCGCCGATTTTGAAGTCGCCGAGGAGATGATCAAGTACTTCATCCGCCGCGTGCACAATCGGCGGAGCTTTGCGAGCCCGATGGTCATTATCGCCGTGCCTTCGGGATCGACGGCGGTCGAACGACGCGCAATCCAGGAGTCGGCCGAGAGCGCCGGTGCCCGCCGGGTCTTTCTGATCGAGGAGCCGATGGCCGCAGCGATCGGGGCCGGCCTGCCGGTTACCGAGCCGACCGGTTCGATGGTGGTCGATATCGGCGGCGGCACCACCGAGGTCGCCGTTCTGTCGCTGGGGGGCATCGTGTATGCGAAGAGCGTTCGCGTCGGCGGCGACAAGATGGACGAGGCGATCGTCGCCTACATCCGCCGCAATCACAGCCTCTTGATCGGTGAGGCCAGCTCCGAGCGGATCAAGGAGGAGATCGGCTCGGCATGCCCGCCGGAGGACGGCGACGGCCGGCTGATGGAGATCAAAGGCCGCGATCTCGTCAACGGCGTGCCAAAGGAACTGGTGATAAGCGAACGGCAGGTTTCCGAAAGTTTGGCGGAGCCGGTCGCCGCCATTATCGATGCCGTCAAGGTCGCTCTAGAGCACACCGCGCCCGAACTGGCAGCGGATATCGTCGACAAGGGGATCGTGTTGACGGGCGGCGGCGCGTTGTTGGGAAACCTGGATTATGTTCTGCGCCACGCCACCGGGCTCCCGGTTACGCTCGCCGACGATCCGCTGTCGTGTGTCGCCCTGGGCACCGGGCGCGTGCTCGAAGAGATGAAGAAAATGAAGAACGTCCTGTCGACGATGTACTAACGGACGTGTACTCTTTGGTGTGGCGAGAGGGCGCGGCCGCACACGCGTTCGTTCTGGACGAACTAATGCGATGGGCCTAATTCCAGGCTTATGTGGAATGCCTGGAAGCTGCTCGCAACGTGGTTGACCTACGGGGTGCTCGTTCTCGCCGCCGGCGCCGCGATGCTGCTGGGCAAGGCGGATGCCGTTCTTGTCGAGCGCTTGCGGGTTCAAGTCGCCGATGTCGTTGCCCCGATCCTTGAATCCGTCTCGCGGCCGGTCGACCGGGCGGCGGATGTCGTTGCAAGCTCGCGACGCCTGGTTGACCTCGCCGCGGAGAATTCTGCGTTGCGACAGGAGCGCGAGCATCTCCTGCAGTGGCAGGCGGTGGCGCAGCGCCTGGAAGCCGAGAACGCCCAGTTGCGCGGCCTGCTCAAGCTCGTAGCCGAACCGGAGGCCCGCTTTGTCGCCGGCCGGGTGGTTGCTGATCCCGGCGGCGCCTACGCGAACAGCCTGCTCGTCAACGCCGGTCAGCGCGACGGCGTCGACAAGGGGCATATCGTGCTCACCGGCGAAGGTCTCGTCGGGCGTATCGCGGCATCGGCGAACCGCGTGTCGCGCGTGCTGCTGATCTCCGATCTCAACAGCCGCGTCCCCGTCCTCGTTGGCGAGGGGCGCGCGCGGGCGATTCTCGCCGGCGACAACTCCTTCTACCCGCGCCTGATCCATCTCGATCCCGACGAGAAGATCGCGGCCGGCGATCATGTCGTGACGTCCGGGATCACCGAGGCCTTCCCGCCCGGTCTGCCGGTCGGCACTGTCGTCTCGGTCGAACATGGTGACGTGCGCGTGGCACCCTTCGTCAAGCAGACCCGACTGGAATTCGTCCGCGTCGTCGATCATCGCCTGCCGGCCCTCATCGATGAGTTCCTGGCTGCCCGCACGGAGGCGGCGATGCTGCCGCGGCTGCAGCTCCCGGCAGCGACCAATGCGCAACTCCCAGTCTCGGCGCCGGTCGAGGTACAGACGGAGGGAGCCACAGCGCCGCCAGCCGTGGTCCCGTTGCCGGTGCCTCGCCCTGCCGGCCGTATTCGTCCATGAAACGCCCGTTCTGGCACCGGCTTGACCTGCTCGCCCGCCACGTGGTGCCGGTTTCGCTTGCCTTTGTTCTCGTGCTGCTGAGTATCGTGCCGCTGCGCGTGCCGCTTCTCAATCTCGTGTTTCCGGCCCTCGCCCTGGTTTCCATCTACTATTGGACGCTTTACCGGCCGGATCTGATGCCGCCGGCGGCTGCCTTCGCCGTCGGTCTCACGGATGACGTCTTGAGCGGTGCCCCGCTCGGCGTCAACGCGCTGGTTTTCGTGCTCGTCCACGCCGCTGTGAATACCCAGCGCGGCTTCTTTCTTGGCAAGTCGTTTGCTATCGTGTGGCTGGGCTTCGCGCTTCTTGCCGGCGCTGCGTTCACGATCGCATGGCTGGTCGTCAGCGCGTTCTACGGCCTGCTGGTCAACGGCACCGGCGCGCTGCTGCAGGCTGGAGCGACTATCGGCTGCCTGCCGCTGATCTGGCGGCTGCTGGTCCGATGCCATCTGCGGGTTGTTGGTCAGGCTTAAGCCACGGATTGGAGCGATGACGCGGGATTCGGAACGTCAACGCCAGTTTTCGCGCCGGGCGGCGGTGCTCGCGGGCGGCAAGGCCCTTCTTTTTGCGGCGCTGGGGGGGCGGCTCTATTACCTTCAGTCCGTCCAGGCCGAGCGCTACGTGACGCTGGCGGAGGACAACCGGATCAACTTGCGCATGATTGCGCCGCCGCGCGGCCGTATCCTTGATCGCCGCGGTCGCTTGCTCGCGTCCAATCTGCAGGATTATCGGGTCCTTCTGGTCGCCGAGCAAACGAGTGATGTCGAGTTCACGCTGGCATCGCTCAACCAGATTGTGCCGATCAGCGAGACCGACCTGCGCCGGGTGCTCAAGGAAACGCGGCAGAAGCGGAAGTTCGTTCCTGTCACTGTCGCCGAGAATTTGAGCTGGGAGGATGTCGCTCACGTTGAGGTTAACGCGGTCGATCTTCCCGGGATCTCCGTCGAGGAGGGCATGAGCCGGGAGTATCCGCAAGGAGATGCGCTGGTCCATGTCGTCGGCTACGTTGCGCCGGTGGCCGAGCGCGATGTCAAGGATGATCCCTTGCTCGACCTGCCGGGGTTCAGGATCGGCAAGGCGGGGGTCGAGCGGACGTACGACAAGGTCCTGCGCGGCATCGGCGGCCGGTCCGAGGTCGAGGTGAACGCGATCGGCCGGGTGATCCGTGAGCTCGACCGCAAGGAAGGGAAGCCGGGCGCGGACCTGACGCTGGCGCTCGATCTGGACCTGCAACACTATGCTACCGAGCGTCTGGGAAGCCAGGTTGGCGCGGTCGTGCTGATGGATGTCCACAGCGGCGAGGTTCTCGCCCTGGTCTCCACGCCCGGCTACGACCCCGGTGCGTTCAGCCGCGGCCTCGCGCCGGAGGAGTGGCGGGCGCTGATCCAGAACCCGCATTCGCCGCTGACCAACAAGGCCGTTTCCGGCCAGTACGCGCCTGGATCAACTTTTAAGCCGGCTGTGGCGCTGGCAGCGCTCGAACGCGGCACGGTCAAGCCGCGTGACGGGGTTACCTGTTATGGCCGCCTGCGGTTGGGTGGCAACGCGTTCCACTGCTGGCGACGTGGCGGCCACGGTACAGTCGATCTGCGCCGCGCGCTGGCGGCGTCGTGCGATGTCTACTTTTACGAGATTGCGCGCCGCACCGGCATTGATGCAATCAGCGAGATGGCGAACCGGCTCGGCCTCGGCGTTCCACTGGGTATCGATTTGCCGTCCGAGCGGCGCGGGCTGATGCCGACGAGGGCGTGGAAGGCGAGCGCACTCAAAAAGCCTTGGTCGAAGGGCGAGACCGTGATCTGCGGCATTGGTCAGGGCTATGTCCTGTCGACGCCGCTGCAGCTCGCTGTGATGACGGCGCGCATTGCCAACGGGGTGTGGGCGGTCGAGCCGCGCCTCGCCCGTCGGCCGGCTCTGGCGCCCGGTCGCAGCGCGGGCGAGTTCTATGGTTTCCGGCCGCTGAACATCAATCCGGAACACCTGGAAGTCGTGCGGGAAGGGATGATTGCCGTCGTCAACAGCCGTATGGGGACCGCTCAGGGAGCGGCGATCAGGAAGCCGAGCATGCGGATGGCGGGCAAGACGGGCACCTCGCAGGTGCGTCGAATCACTCGGGCAGAGCGCTCCAAGCGAGTCAAGCGCAACGAAGAGTTGCCGTGGGAGTTGCGCGATCATGCGATGTTCATTGCCTACGCACCGATCGAGGCACCCCGTTACGCGATTGCCGTCATCGTCGAACACGGCGGCGGCGGATCCAAGGTCGCAGCACCGATCGCGCGCGATATCCTGATCGCCGCGCAAGAGATCGAGCACCGTCATCCGCTGCCGCTGTCCGCGTGGCAGTGGGACGAGGCGGGCGAGCGTGCAGCACGATTGGCTGCCGGCCGGAGCCACGCCAATGCGGTTTAGCTTGCGCGCGGACGCGGCGCCGACCATCTGGCACAAAATCGGCCGCGTCCGCTGGTCGCTCGTGGCGTTGCTGTGCCTACTGGCGATGGTTGGCAGTGCGATGCTGTATTCGGCCGCCGACGGTGCGCTGTCGCCGTGGGCCGGCCGGCATGCGGTCCGGTTTGCAGTCGCGCTAATGCTGATGCTGGCCGTGGCGATCACGGACATCCGCTTCTGGCTGCGCAATGCCTACGCGCTTTACCTCGGCGCTCTCCTCCTCCTGGCGGTGGTGGAGGTGTCGGGTACGATCGGAATGGGCGCCCAACGCTGGATCGATCTCGGCGTGATCAACGTGCAGCCATCGGAACTGATGAAGTTGGCGCTCGTGTTGGCGCTCGCCCGCTATTACCACGGCCTCAATCCGGAGCAGGTGCGACGACCGGTGATGCTGCTGCTGCCGCTGGTGATGGTTGGTGCGCCGACCCTCCTGATCTTGAAGCAGCCGGATCTGGGGACGGCCCTGATGCTGCTCGCGGGCGGCGGAGCGGTGATCTTCGCCGCCGGCCTCAGCTTGTGGATTCTGGGCCTGGGGACGGCGGCGGTGCTGGGTGCGTTGCCGATTGCCTGGCAGTTCCTGCACGAATACCAGCAGGCGCGCCTGCTCACCTTTCTCGATCCCGATCGCGACCCCTTGGGCGCCGGCTACCACATTACCCAGTCGAAGATTGCACTGGGCTCGGGCGGTCTGTTCGGCAAGGGCTATCTGCACGGCACGCAAAGCCACCTGAACTTCCTGCCCGAGAAGCATACCGACTTTATTTTCACGATGTTCGCGGAGGAGTTCGGGCTGGCCGGTACGCTAACGCTGTTGGCGGTGTTCGCGGCGGTCGTGGGCTCGTGCGTGGCGATCGCTCTCAGGGCGCGCAACCAGTTCAGCCGGCTGGTGGCGATCGGCGTGACGACAACCTTCTTTCTCTATGTCTTTATGAACCTGGCGATGGTGATGGGCCTGATCCCGGTGGTGGGCGTGCCGCTGCCGCTGGTCTCCTACGGCGGGACGGCCATGCTGGGCGTCATGCTCGGCTTTGGCCTGGTCCTTTCCGTGCACGTCCACCGGGATGTGCAGATCGGCCGCTACTCCTGGGGCGATTGAGCCCAGCAACCGCGAGCGCGTTGTCGACAAGGCCACGGACGTTTGCTAAAGCTTGCGACCCCAGGGGGGCAAGGCGGGCGCATAGCTCAGTTGGCAGAGCAGCTGACTCTTAATCAGCGGGTCCAAGGTTCGAGTCCTTGTGCGCCCACCAACAAAATCAAGGACTTACGGCGAGAAGGCACACGGAACGCGAAGGCTTGGCTATCCCTTGGCTATCCCCGTCGCCACCCGCCGGCCGCGCTGCCGCCGCTGGCGTGACGGTTCACAGCAGGCCAAGGCTTGGGATCTGTGGCTGGACTGCGCCAGCTATCGCGAGATCGGCGTCGCGCTCGGGGTAGCGCACGACGGCCGAAGACTGGTGTGTAGCGAAAGCCGCATCTGCGGATTCACCCCCCGCTAGTCGGCAGCACTTCGACATCTGGCCGTTCCAGACCGCCGATACGGACGCTGGCAGCCAGTCGCATTTCGGAGCGCTGACGCCGCAGGCAGGCAGGCTGCACGCTCAGCGCCTCAAAGCTCTCAGGAGAGCGCTCTTCGCCCGGGAGACTGCGTTTGGCGCATCTGTTAGGCAATGTCAACGTCGGGCAATTCGACGTACCACCGCGCAAGCCGGGCGAGCCCGTTCTTTTGCCTGTCATTAAAGCTGTTCTTTGGCGTCGTTGTCCACACCTCACCATGATGGGGATTGTCAGGAACGTTGGGAACGTCCTTTATGGGGTCATATCCAACCCATAGATCGAGTGCGCGAACGTCACCCACTGCCAGCGCCACGGATCCAGTAAAGACGGGCGTTGTCACATAAACATAAGGGTCTTCGCCGGCTGCGACTATAAGTTTTTCGATATCTACCGACATACCGTCGTTCAGCCCAGAGGATTTGTTGTACGCCTTCGAGGTTATACGATACCTTTTTCGATTCGCGTCCCAAACTACATGTTGTTGCGGGTTGATACGGCGAATGATTGTTTCATTGGCGCCGATCTGTTTTTCATCGTAGGGATCAACCGCCATACTGCTTACGCCCCTGCTGCGTTGACATCCTATCTAAGTTACTTCAGGGCGGCTATCCATTCGCTTAGCGGCGAGAAGTCCATTTGAAGCTCCAGTTCCTCCACTTGCCCGGTCCTAATATTCCTCCGGACGGCGAGGACATCAAAGGGACCGAGGACATCGATCTCGACGTCGTACTGGTTCCGATGCCATTCGATTTGCAACGTGCCGTCGCCGCCGGGAACTAATTGAGGCGCAGGGACTCCTCCGACAAACAGGCGCTCGATGAGATTTGCAGCAAACAATGCGCAGTTGAATGTGACCGGACGCCCTGCATACCCGTCCCAGCCTGGTGGCAGTTTTAACAAATCCTCAAAGCGCTCTGTTAGCTCTGAAACCCATTGAGACCTTGGCTGCGCGACCCTCACACGAGCACCACTAATTGGTCGTGAACTAATTTTCTGCTCCGATGGAGCGAAGTCGTTCACTCCGTCCTGAAAGACTGCACTCGATTTTTGCATTGCGTTCATTCTTTAATTCCCCAAAAATTGTGCGCTTCACTAGTGGTAATTTCTTTAAACCTCATTACGATTGCCTCGCGTCCCTGTGTCAAAAACTGCATAGCTGACGGGACGTCGGTGCCGGATGGCTTGCCCCTGAACGTAAGAGACAACTGGAAGGCTTTATGCTTTCCATCAGGCGCGAACGCACATTGGATTGTATGCGAAAGACGTGCATGAGAATTGCCGTTTTTGTCTCGTATAACTTCATTGAAGCTCGTGTGGAGAACTTCAATATTCAAAACAACACCATTCCAGAGCCTGAACCACTTACCGGCGTTCGAAAAATCCTCAACCGGTATAATGTTGATGTAGGCTACTTCAGCTTGGTTGATGTTGATGGGATAGTCGAGTTCGGACGCGAAGTGTTTAGCGAGGGTGTTCAAGTTGTTCTCGAATGCCTCCGCGATCGACTCGAATCTTGGGTACGGCTGCGGTATTGGCCGTTTGCGCCAGTTGCTTAGGAACCTGTCTGGCTGAAACTGAAGCAGATGGTTTTCGTCGTTACTCAGAAACCAGAGGCGGCTGCCGGCGGGTGGACCACCTATTTGAAATGGAAAGCTCGCTTGCAAATTCGCGCCACCAAATGTCTCAAACTGTGGCATCAGTAACGGCTGTTCCTGAACCTTCGGGAAGCCTGCTCTGAAAAGTTCCCTGACGTCTCGAGCGTTGACGGCAGTGTAGGCGGGCACGGGCGCGAATTGAACGCCGAGTACCACCTCATCTAAGGGTGGGTTCGCAAAATCAGGCAGGCGCGAGGGTCGCGTCATTGAGATCCTCCCAGGATCACATATACAGGCACCAAAGCATGGCGCCTAGTGGCTCATCAAAAGCCAATTGCACTGTGGAACAGCGATATCGGGTGTCGCGGTATGGTCCCATGCCGCCGGCTCACCGTCGCCAAAGCATCACGGGTGACGGCCGCGGATCACGTACCAAGGGGATAAAGCGCCGTATCAGCGCGCCTCTCGGGGAAGGGTGCCCGGCCGCCGCCGTCCTCGGCAGCCGGGCGCGAGCCGAGTAGGACGGACCAAGAGCGCCCCGCCCGGTGGGTCCCGGGACACGAGTCATGTCTCACCGGTCTCCGCCTGTCTTTCGCAGTTTGGGACCCGGTTTGCGGGGTCGCAGGGGGCGGCCTAGACTGTCTTCGAGCCGCTCGACGAAGGCCTCGTCGCCAAGCGGCCGACCGGTGCGTTCATGCCGCCGGATCACCTCCATCTC
The DNA here is from genome assembly GCA_049291695.1 of Defluviicoccus sp. Lineage (GTDB taxonomy): Bacteria > Pseudomonadota > Alphaproteobacteria > Rhodospirillales > Defluviicoccaceae > Defluviicoccus. The sequence goes on along the minus strand of JBATPX010000209.1, from coordinate 7,550 downwards.
GTCCTCGTCCGGTTCGATCGAGATCAAGGCGCGCCAGTCGCCAACCGTGTCGAGGAGGGGCTTGGTGCGCGCCAGTTCGTCATCGCTCGCGGCGAGATGGGCGCGGGCGCTGCTCCACGGCCAGTCTTCGGGGGCGCTCACAAGGCCCGCCCGCACCGGGTTGAGTTCGATGTAGCGGGCAGCCGCGAGCAGATGATCGCCGTCGACGGGAAAGGAGGCGAAGCGGCCCTGCCAGAGATAGCCCCGCCAGCCTTGGCGAAAGTTGACTTGGCGCGAATACCGGCGATGCGCTTCGCCGATCGCCCGGCGCAGGCCGTCGTCCGCTGCCGGCACGGCGATGAGATGAACGTGGTTCGGCATCAGGCAATAGGCCCAGATGGCGACATCAAGGCGCGCGCACCACTCCGCCATCAGCCGGCGGTAATGGCTGTAGTCTGCCTCGGAGAAAAAAGTCTGCTGCCGCCGGTTGCCCCGCTGGGTAATGTGATGCGGAACTCCTGCGGCAACGACGCGCGCGAGCCTTGCCATGCCGCACACACTACCGACCCGCCATCGGCTTGGCAATTCCATATCATGTCCCCGGAATGCATGCCGGAATGCAGGCCTTCGCCATCGGCTTGGCAATTCCATATCATGTCCCCGGAATGCTTCCCGGAATGCTGTTCCCGGAATGCATGTCCCCGGAATGCTCCGGAATGCAGTCCCGAGCCGGATCCTTCCGGACCTGCCGGTCAGCGGGTTCCAGACGCCGCAGCACCGCGCCAACGACGGGCGGGAATCCTTCCGGCGCTGTGCTGGCATGCGAAATCGCCACGCGACCTGCGCTTGGGTTCGTGCTAGCATCGGTTTTGATGCGCGCTTGGCCGGCTCGGCGGTGACGCGCGCGCGAACTGAGGGAGAAGGAGGCCGAAATGGCAAAAAGTCCGGAAGTGCCGAAGGTTGCAGAAATGCTCACGGACGTTACCAAGATGGTGAGCGCGTTGGACCCGGCGAAGGCGGTCGATGAGCTGAAAAATCTTTTTGGCCAGATGAAAATTCCCGGCATTGACAGCGATGCCTTCGTGGCCGCGCAGAAGCGCAACCTGGAAGCCGTGACCGCGGCCAACCGGGCCGCTTTCGAGGGCTTTCAGGCGATCACGCGGCGTCAGGTCGAGACATTCCAGGAGACGATCAACGAGGCGACGCGCGCGGTTAAGGACCTGGGCGCGAAGCCGTCGGCGCCCGAGGCAGTGGCAAGACAAGCGGACCTCGCCAAGCAGATGTTCGAGCGCACCATTGCCTCGACCAAAGAGATCGTCGAAATCGCCTCGAAGGCGACCCAAGACGTCGCCAACATCATGAACACCCGCCTCGATGCGAGCGTCCAGGAGCTGAAGGAAGTCTTGCAGAAGCCCATGAAGTAATCTGATTACGTACACAAAACGAGCGTAGCCGCCCTCTTACCAGGGCGGCTTTGCTTTATTGGGGGGCTGGACTGCTTAGTGGGCGAGGATCTGGCTTAAGAACTTTCGCGTTCGCTCGCTGCCCGGCGCGGTGAAGAAGGTTTCCGGTGCCGCCATCTCGACGATCGTGCCTGTGTCCATGAACACCATGGTGTTGGCGACGGTGCGGGCGAAGCCCATCTCATGGGTGACGACGATCATCGTCATCCCGCCTTCGGCCAGCTCGACCATGACGTCGAGCACTTCTTTGATCATTTCCGGGTCGAGCGCGGACGTCGGCTCATCGAACAGCATGATCTGCGGCTGCATGCAGAGCGCGCGCGCAATCGCGACGCGCTGCTGCTGACCGCCGGACAACTGACCGGGATACTTGTTCGCCTGTTCGGGAATGTGGACGCGGTCGAGGTACTCAAGGGCGATCCGCTGCGCGTCGGCCTTCGGCATCTTCTTGACCCACACCGGCGCCAGGACGAGATTTTCCAACACCGTCAAATGCGGGAACAGGTTGAAGCTCTGGAACACCATGCCGACGTCGCGGCGGACCCGCTCGACCGACCGAACGTCCTGCGTGAGCGCGGTCCCGTTCACGATCAGGCGGCCCTTCTCGTGCCGCTCCAGGCCGTTGACGCAGCGGATGAGCGTCGATTTGCCGGACCCGGACGGGCCGCAGATGACGACACGCTCACCGCGGCGGACGGTCACCGAGACGTCGTTGAGGGCGTGGAAGCTGCCGTACCATTTGTGGACGTGCTCCAGCGTGATGGCTGGCGCCGTTTCCGGCTGAGGTCGCTTGCTCATTGTTGCTTCCCGCATAAGCCTATGCCCGCTCGGTGTCAGCCTCAAGCCTGCGTTCCAGGAACAGGCTGTAACGCGACATGAAAAAGGAGAAGGACCAATAGATGGCGGCAGCGAACAGGTAGCTCTCGACGTAGAACGGCCGCCAGGGTGGATCGGTCAACGCGGTCTTGGCTGTCGTCAACAGGTCGAACAGGCCGATGATGATGACGAGCGAAGTGTCCTTGAACATGCTGATGAACTGATTGACGATCGGCGGGATGGCGATCTTGAGCGCCTGCGGCAGGATGATCAGTGCCGTCTTCTGCCAGTAGGACAGCCCCAGCGCATCCGCCGCTTCGAACTGGCCGCTCGGGATCGACTGCAGGCCACCGCGCACCGCTTCGGCCAGATAGGCGGCGGTGAACAGGACGATGCCAATCAGCGCCCGCAGCAGCTTGTTGACGGTCACGCCCTCGGGCAGGAACAGCGGCACCATCACCGAGGCCATGAACAAGACGCTGATCAGCGGCACGCCGCGGATCAGCTCAATGAAGCCGACGCTGAGCGCGCGCACCGCCGGCATCTCCGACCGCCGCCCAAGCGCGAGCACGATCGAGATCGGAAACGCGCAGACGATGCCGACGGCGGCCAGAATGAGCGTCAGCGGCAAGCCGCCCCAGCGTTCCGTTTCGACGAAGGTGAGCCCGAACACGCCGCCCCACATCAAGAGCGCACAGAGGCCAAGCGTGCAGACCCAAAGAACGGCGAGCCACGGCCGCCAGAAACCGGGATAGCACGAGACTGCGACGGCAACGATGAACAGCGCGACGGCGAGCAGCGGCCGCCAATGCTCCGCGAACGGATAGAGGCCGAACAGGATCAAGCGGTGCTTCTGTTCGATCAGCGCCCAGCAGGCACCTTCAGCGGCGCGGCACTGGGCCGGGTCTGCCGATGACCAAACCGCCCCGATAACGGCCCATTGCAGGAGCGGCGGCACCGTGACGACGAGCAGCGCGACGCAGGCGATGGTGACCAGCGTGTTCGCAACGTTGGAAAAGAGATTTGACCGCATCCAGGCGAGAATGCCGCCGTGTGCCCGCGGCGGCGGCTTCTCGGCGTAAAGACCGTCAACGGGCTCTTCCTCGCGGGCAAAGATCTCACCCGCAGCTTCCGGCACTGGTGGCCGGCTCATCGCCCACCCCCTTTGAGCGCGATGCGGCGGTTGTGCCAGTTCATCAACCCCGAGATCGAGAGGCTGACGGTCAGGTAGACCGCCATGATGATGGCGATCCCTTCGACGGCCTGGCCGGTCTGATTGATGGCGGTGTTGGCAACACTGACGAGGTCGGGAAAGCCGATCGCGACCGCAAGGGACGAGTTCTTGGTCAGGTTGAGGTACTGGCTTGTCAGTGGCGGGACGATAATGCGCATCGCCTGCGGCATGACGATCAGGCGCAGGACCTGGCCGCGCTTCAGGCCGAGCGCGACTCCGGCCTCGGTTTGCCCGCGCGGGACGGCGAGGATGCCGCCGCGCACGATCTCGGCGATGAAGGTGCCGGTGTAGGCGACGAGGCCGATCAGGAGTGCGGCGAACTCCGGCGTCAGCCGCGCGCCGCCCTGGAAGTTGAATCCCGTGAGGGCAGGGGCGTCGATCGCAGCAGGGGCGCCGGCGGCAAGCCAGGCGAGCACGGGCAGGCCGACGATGAGGCCAAGGCCGATGCGGAACGTCGGCAGGATCCTGCCGGTCCGCTCCTGCCGCCGCCTGCTCCACAGCGTGAGCACCACCGTCGCGGCGATGGCGATCGCAAGAACCGCCAGCACCAGCGCGAAAGCGGGATCCCATGCCGGCAGCGGCACGAACAGACCGCGGTTCGTGAGGTACACTCCGGGCAGCGGGTTGAGCGCCTGGCGCGGCAACGGCAATCCTTCAGTAATCAGCGAGTACCAGAAGAACAGCTGCAACAGGACGGGGATGTTGCGCAGACTCTCGACGTACAGCGCTGCCAGTTGTGCCACCAGCCAGTTGCGTGAAAGGCGCGCGATGCCGGCGACGATGCCGAGGATGGTCGCCAGCACGATACCGGCGACGGCGATCAGGAGCGTGTTCAACAGGCCGGCGAGGAGCGCCTTAAGGTACGTGTCGGCCGGGCTGTAGCCGATGATTGTCTCGCTGATGCCGAAGCCGGCTTCGCGGCCGAGAAAGCCGAAGCCGGTCGCGATGTTGCGGCTCTCGAGATTGGCGAGCGTGTTGGCAACGAGATAGGAAGCGAGCAGAACCACGCCCGCAACGACGAGGATCTGATAGAGAACGGCGCGGCCCTGGCGTTCGTTCCACCAAGCCACCCGGGCGGGCGCTGGCGCGCTCGCGTCAGGTGCGGGGGGGTGGCGCGTCGTCATCGCGAGCAGCGGCGGCCGCCGGTCGGCGCGTAAACACCGGCCAATCGGCCACAGTCCGTCAGCGGATCGGCGCCGTGTACATCAGCCCGCCTTGCGTCCACAGCGCGTTCAGGCCGCGCGGCAGTTGCAGCTTCGAGCCCATGCCGACGTTGCGCTCGAAGCTCTCGCCGTAGTTGCCGACCTGCTTGACGACAGTGTAGGCCCACTTCTCGTCAAGGCCGAGCGCGGCCCCCATCCCGGGCGTAACGCCGAGGAGCCGTTTGACAGTCGGGTCCAGGCTGGCCAGTGCCGCATCGACATTGGCCGATGTCAGGCCCTTCTCCTCCGCTTCCACCATCGCTGCGATCGACCACTTGACGACGTCGAACCACTGGTCGTCGCCATGGCGCACCACCACCGCCAGCGGTTCCTTGGAGATGATCTCCGGCAGAATGACGTGGTCAGCCGGCGTCGGCGCGTCGTTGGCGCGGATGGCGGCAAGCTGAGAGACGTCCGAGGTCATCGCATCGCACCGGCCGGAGAAATAGGCGGATGTGACCTCTTCGTACTTCTCGATCGTCACCGGCTTCAGCTCAAGCTTGTTGGCGCGGAAGTAGTCGGCAAGGTTGAGCTCGGTCGTCGTGCCGGTCTGCACGCACACGGTGGCGCCGGAGAGCTCCTTGGCGCTCTTCACACCAAGGCTTTTGCGCACCATGAACCCCTGGCCATCGAAATAGTTGACGTTCGTGAAGTTGAGGCCGTTCGCGGTATCGCGGGTAAGCGTCCAGGTTGTGTTGCGCGCGAGCATGTCGACCTCGCCCGACTGCAGCGCCGTCAGGCGCGCCTGGGCGCTTAACGGGACGTAGCGGACCTTGTCGGCATTGCCGAGAACCGATGCCGCGACGGCGCGGCACATGTCGACGTCAAGGCCCTTCCAGACGCCCTTGTCATCCGGGGCGGCAAAGCCGAACAGGCCGGTGTGGACGCCGCAAACGATCTCGCCACGTGCCTTGACGGCATCGAAGGTCGGCCCCGCCTGGGCCTGGCCGCCGGCGAGAAGGGCGAACGCGATCACACCACAGGTTACGAACGCTCTCAATTGATCCTCCATCCGCTGGTCCGCCGCCCCCGTGGCGATCGTGTCGCGCCGGCACGGCAGCTTTTTTTTGTGCGCGTCCGATCTTGCAACGATGGTGCCGCCGCAAGCAATCGAAGAAAACGCCCCCGTGCCGCTCGATCGACATTCATTGCGGGTGGCCAAACCGGCCGGCCATTGCGGGTGGCCAAACCGGCCGGCGGCACGCGGCCGGCAGCGAACGGTACCGGTTGAACGGCAGCGGGGACCGGAAGAGATGGATGGCGAGGCGTGCGGGTGTTTTGTGTGGCGCCCGCGCCGAAGCGCACGAGCCCCAATCACCGCGTCTTCAACGGGATCTTTCCTGCCTTACCACCACCAAGTGTAGGGAAACTTGACGGAGCGTGCCGGCATCGAGAGATCTGGTCGGGGATCGAACAACCCAAGGTACCACTTCGCGACCGAGCAGACCGTGCGCAGCCACTGCTCGGCGATTTGGCCCGCAAGATCTGCGGGTTCTCGACCTTTGTCGTTCATCACACGTCTCCCTGCTTGCCACCTTTTTATCATTCTCAGATGGTTCGAAACACCAGTTTTTTGGTTATGTCCCAGAGCGTGGTGTCAAGGCCCTGGGCATGACCGGCATCTCGTGCGCGTAAGCGGACGCCGAAGGCGGCAAAAGCCAAGCCAGCCGGCTGCTACGGCTTGGTTGGCCTCCTCCTCGGCTTCCAGGTAAGCGCTCGTGTCGCGGCGGAAGTCGAGTGCCCAGCCTTCACGGACGATCGGGACGTTGAGGTTCTCGCCACCGACGAAGCACGTCGCCAGGACGAAGCACGTCGCCAGCACCCGGCCATAGCGGTCGGGCACACACGCTACCTCGCGGCCAGCGAGGAGCTCCCGGAGCCATGCCGTAGCGGCGTCACCGCAAGCCCACGGCTCACGGCAAACCTGCAACGGAGGAGCAATCATCCGAGATCCGCCAAATGCGTCTTTGTCGGTGTCTCGATTGCGGACCCGACTTGTGGCTGTTGACGGAGCTTGACAGGACGCGGACTGAAGGACGTGCACGAGGCAATATGCCGTTCAAAAGGATTCGATTTCCTTTAGAGTCTTACCTTCCGCGTTCCTCCATGCGGTGAGTCCGTTTGCATGACCACCATGAATGACGGACGCTGCCGCACTTGGACTGGAAAACTCGGTGTCCTTGGTAAACAACAAGTGATCTTCGTGCTCTACCAGAGCACTGCTCAGCTTCTCCTATGTATATTGCCGGCTTTCCAGACTCAGGATCCGTGCCGGTAAGGAAATAAAAGCCCGATTTTTCAGATTCCTCCCGAGACATAACCCCTTTGAATTCGCTGCGTGGCCCGGCGACGGCTTTGCCGGTCCAATTTGACAATTCTGCCGTGCGGAGTCTCTTTGGGTCTCCGTGCACCAAAAAGATCTTTATCGTTGCCGTCGCCATCGATCGAGCCATTGCCCTGAATGGTTGCTACAGAATCTCGCCCTCTTACGCACCATAGCAGACTCATTCGCAACCCAGGGCGTCATGTCTCCTTCTGGGATAAAGCGACCTTTGCTTCGCGGCAATCGGCGTTGCACTCCGCGGTTGCAACCACCTTGCCGCCAACCCTGCGGCGGATCAGGTCCCGGCGCTGATGTCCATCCCCAGGACCTCGCGCCGGCCGCACGCGTTGACCCCAACCGAAACATCCAACGCCTCACCGGAAAGGCTGCGCGGCCGCAGAGGCCGTGTCGAGCAGGCGACTGATGCCGGCCAGCGGAATGCCGAGCCACTCCGGACGGTTGGCGGCTTCGTAGCAAATCTCGTACAGCGCCTTCTCCAGCACGAATGCATCGACCGCGGCGGCGAAGCTGTC
>JBATPX010000208.1:0-4005 GCA_049291695.1 Defluviicoccus sp. | reverse complement strand
GCCGCGCTGGCGGCGCACGGCTACGCGGTGGCGTTGCTCAATCCGTTGCGCACCCGGCGCTTCGCCGGCGAGGATCTGGCGCGCACCAAGACCGACTCCATCGACGCGCTGGGCATTGCCCGCTTCGGTGCCCAGAAGTGCCCGGCCGTGACCCGGCTGCCGGATGCCGCCACCGACGAGTTGCGCGAACTGGTCCGCCATCGCGACCGCCTGGTCGCCGACTTCGGCGACCGTGTCCGGCAGCTCCATCGCCTGGTCGATCTCGGCTTCCCCGAGTTCACCCGCCACGTCAAGGGCCTGGACAGCATGCTGGCCTGCACGCTCTTGGCCGAGTACCCGAACGCGCAAGCCTTTGCCGGCGCGACGCCGCGGCGCCTTGCCAAAGTGGTCTACGACGGCGTCCACAAGGTCGGCCCCGACCTGGCCGCGGCGCTGATCGCGGCGGCCAAAGTCTCGGTCGGCCGGCATCATGGTCCGGCCTACCGCATCCAGGTCCGTCACACCTGCCAGGACCTGGACTTGCTGCGCCGGCGCATCCGGGAACTGGACGGTGACATCACCCGCCAACTCGAAGAACACGAGGTCGGCGCGCTGCTGACCTCGATCGACGGCATCGGCACCAACACCGCAGCCCGCATCATCGCCGAACTCGGCGATCTCGGCCGTTTCCGCAATGCCGCGGCGCTGGCCGCCTACGTTGGCGTCGTCCCCGGCCTCAAGCAATCGGGCAAGCGTCGCGGCCAGAGGGCCGGCCTCTGTCCAATTGGCCACGCCCACCTGCGCGCCGCCTTGTGGATGCCGCTGCTCGTGGCTGTCCGTCGCAATCCTTGGCTCAAGGCCTTCTATGATCGCCTGATCAGCCGCGGCAAGCTGCCCAAGGTCGCCCTGGTCGCCGCACTGCGCAAACTGCTCGGCGCTGTCTTCGCCGTCGTGCGCGACCGTAAGCCGTTCGTGCCACGCCTCGGCCCGGCATCGGCCTGACATCATCCCGTTGTTCGATCGAGAGCCGACATCCCGTCGTCCCGACCTGGCCGCCGACAGGCCAGCGCGCGCAGCGAAGGTCAAGGATGGCCGAAAGCCACCGCCGAAGGCGGCGCACAGCGTCCTCGACCGCAGCGAGCACGATGGCACAATGACAGCCGTCGAGGACGCCTCTCCGCAAAAAACGCCTTGCGTAAGGTCACGGTATCTCATGGATAGTCCTTGACAGTTTTGGGTGGTTTGTGGGTTCAGATCGTCGGCGACCGAAACGGCAAACGTCACCGGCGCGAGGTGGGAGTGGTCAACGGATGATCGCGTTGCTCACATGTCACCTCGCGATAAGGGAACGTTGGACGGGTAATCCCAGGAAGAGAACTGGCGGGTGCCCGAAAGCGCCAGCCGCAAACGCCGGGAACGGGGGAGAAGCGGAACTGAGCAGCGCACGGCGCACCAACGGAACGCGGGCTACTCCCTGAACGTGAAGCTAACCGGCCGCCGGAGCGCGCAGCGCGTAGGGCACCCAAAAGCGCAGCTTTGGGCGGTCCGCGTTGAGCGTAGGGTTAGGCAATGAACTTCTCCCATGGTCGGGGATTCTTATCGGCTACGCAATTTAAGACGGACAAAACAGAATCATAATCATACAATTCGATCTTATACCCAAAATCAATAAGCTGAGGTCGACTTAGCGCATTCTTTGCTGCTTTTGAAAACCTATTTGCTGTTGTTACTACCATTCCGCGATAGGCGTTTTCCAATAGGAGGACACCTAGTAATTCTCTGATTGTCTTAACTTCCTCTACATGCTCAGCGCTTTGACGACGTTTCACTTGAATTAAAGTTGGGTTGTCCTTGTCCAGTAGGATGACATCAATTCCGCCATCGCCCGGGCCGCCAACATGACGCGCTTCACAATCAAAATAGTCTGAAAAGCACGAGGCTATTAGTTTCTCGAAAGCATGTGGATTCACGTTATAAAGTAAGTCTGGCTTTAATGTTAAGTAATGCCTTAGTGCATCTATGGGCATTGACATATCGCTTACATCGAATTCTTTAATTTTTCCCCACAATGCATAATTATCCTCAAAAGGAGTCCCATCCTCAATAGTGCTCTTATACCAATGTAGCCCCCACCAAGTACACGTTAAACATTGATACAGTGTGTTGTTGTCGCTTTTATTAAGTGCACGGAAATCATTGCTCAATTTTTTTTGTCTGACTAATTTACCGCAATATGGGCATCTCTTCGTCTGATATACATCGGCTACTTGTATGTGGAAGAATTCATAGTCACCATACGTAGTGCTCCCACCATAATGACACAAGCTAGTTTTGTCACATTCTGGATACCAAACAAGTCGATTGTTCATTTCAGAGTAATCCCTGAATAAAAAGATCTAAGATGTCGTTGCCTAACAATGTTTATGCAGGCTGCATAAGGCCACGAACCCAGCCTTCCGTGCTTCCGCAGCACCGAACCAAACTCAATTAGAGCGCGATGCTCTGCCACGCGTCAAGGCGGGGTTTCATTGGGGCGGCGACCAACAATTAAGCGCCCGCTCGACGTCAACCCGCCGCAGCAAGCCGTACCGGAGGAACGTGCCTCGGAGACAATCTCCACTACCCATCGCGATTCCTACCATAGCGGACGCGGGCGCGACCGAGGCCGTACACGTCGCTCCTGGCGAGTTGCGTCAGTTTCAGAGGTAGCATGAACCGGCGTGCCGATCACGCGTAGCTGGGCACGTCATTGAGCAAACGCGCCCGCAGCATGGTGCCGGCGCTCTCATCGTACGCGGCGCGCCAGTCGAAGCTGGCCTCGACGCCGCCGGGGCCGGAGACGGCGTACTTCGGTTTAGGCAGGAACACCCGGAACAGCTCGAAAGTGAGCTGCCAGCCCTCGGCCATCGAGAAGCCGTACTCCAGGGAGACGGGTTCGCCGTTGGCCGCTTCCGCCACCAGGGTCGCGCCGTCGAAACGCACCGTCATCGCCCCCTGGCACGACGCGAAGGTTGGCTCGGCGGCCTCAATCTTGCCGTCGTCGCGAATAACCCGCACCCGCTCCAGGTTGTTGGAGAACGTCAAGTTGCCGCCGGTGACGCCGGCGAGCGGCACGCCGCCGCGCGTGATGAAGCCGCGCCCCTGGCTGAAGCGTTTCAGCGCAAAGGTATTTGGCGTCGCGTCGATCGTGGCGGCGCCCTTTTCCTCGCCCTGGGCGACCAGTTGCACCGTGCCGTTGGCCGGTCCCTCCTGGCCCATTTCGAAGGAGAGGCTTTCCATCACCGTGCCGAGATGGCGGAAGAACACCGGCGTGATCAGCTTGGGATGGCCGATCTCGAAGGTGAAGCTCGGAATGTCATCGCCGCCGGACAACCACTCGTGGCGATAGCCGCCGCCGGTGAGCGTTGCCGCCGATACCGTGCCGGTCGAGTTGGCGGAGTCTGCGAGCGTGAACTCGTTTCCGGCAGTACCGGCGGTGTCGAATTCGATCTCCAGCCGATCCAGCGTCGTGTTCGCGGTGTAGGTGCACTTCGAGACCTGCGCATCGACGGATGCATTCAGATCGGATGCCAGCGCCGTCAACGTCGCGTCGAGGCTGGCACCGATCTGCGTCTGATTGCTCACGGGTGTCCCGGTGACGAACGTCCAGGTGACGCCGTTCAGGGTGATCGATCTGTTCGCTGCCGGCTGGCCGGAAAACGCGATGGAACCCGCCGCTTTCGTCTGCACCGTCGCCGGATCGCCGAACAGACCCGTCAGCCAGAAGCCCGAGCCGCGCAGATCGAGCGGGATTTCGATCTTTCCCTCGTCGGTGATCAGCCCGCGATAGGGATCCTGGGCGTTTCGGCCCCGGCCTAAGAGCGGATCGTCGCCCAGTGGCTGCTCACTCGACAGATCCGTCGACTTGAAGTCGAGGGAGCGGTAGCCGCTTGACGGCGCGACGCCGTAGCTGGTCTCGCGACACACTTTCAGCGTCGCGTCGGCGCCGTAGGCGCGGACTTTCATGGTCGGTTCTCCGGTGGTGGG
>JBATPX010000207.1:0-1568 GCA_049291695.1 Defluviicoccus sp. | reverse complement strand
AAATAGATGTCTATCTTGCTAACGGAGGTTATTCCGCTTGGAAAAAAGTTCTGAAAGATATGAAATCTGATGAAGTGATAGAGGAAGTAAAAATATCAGGTCTCAGAGGAAGAGGCGGGGCATGTTTCCCAACAGGTGTTAAGTGGGGCTTTATGCCGAAAGGAAATGAGAAACCCAAATTCCTTTGCTGTAACGGAGACGAAAGCGAACCCGGAAGTTTTAAAGACAGAGAGATTTTTGAAAAAAACCCACATCAGTTTATAGAAGGCTCGCTGATTGCTGCTTATGCTATGGGAATTCAGGCAATTTATGTTTATATCAGAGGCGAATACTGGAAGTGGATAAATATTATGGAAGAGTGCATAGCAGACGCATATAAAAAAGGAATGATCGGAAAAAATATACTCGGATCAGATTTCTCTGTGGAAATGTATGTACACAAAGGTGCCGGTGCTTATATCTGCGGCGAAGAATCTTCCCTAATGAATTCACTTGAAGGAAAACGAGGATATCCGAGAGTCAAACCACCGTTCCCGGCTGCTGTTGGAGTCTGGGGAAATCCTACAACTATTAATAATATCGAAACACTTGCAAATGTACCCGAGATCATTAACAAAGGCGGAGAATGGTTCAGTAAGATCGGTGATCCGAAACATCCGGGAACATTGCTGTACGGTGTCAGCGGACATGTAACAAAACCCGGTGTGTATGAACTGCCAACCGGAACTCCGCTCATGACAATTATCAATGATTACTGCGGAGGAATAAAGGACGGAAAAGATTTTAAAATGATCATACCCGGCGGATCTTCAATGCCGCCTCTTACAAAAGAAGAATCTCTGAATATGAAAATGGATGCTGAAAGTCTGAAAGCTGTAGGCTCGGCAATTGGAACTGCAGGTATAATAGTGATGGATGAAGATACTGATATTGTTCATGTACTTCAGAGGATCACAAAATTTTATTATCATGAATCCTGCGGACAATGTACTCCATGCCGCGAAGGTTGCGGATGGATGCTTAAAATACTGAACAGGATAATGGACGGCACCGGCAGACATACAGATCTGGATCTTCTTATATCAATCGCTGAAAATATCGAAGGTAATACTATCTGTGCTCTCGGTGATGCAGCTGCCTGGCCTGTGAAATGGACTGTCAGAAAATTCAGAAAAGAATTTGAAGCTAAAATTAAAAAAGAAAATTTTGATCTGCCTGTTTTAAATAAAGTTCACGGGCTCAGAAAATCAGATGAATATGTTTCAATCGATAATGAAACTAATCCTGTAGTTGAAAATCTTATTGGAAAAGTTCTGGAGATTACTCAAGATGAAAAGATCAAACGCTTCAGCTCCTGATCTGAAATTCTATTCCGGTAAAATATTTTAACGGCTTCCCAGTTTTATAATAAGATTCACCTTTTCATTATTCCGCAATACAGTTATCTCTGCTTCGTCACCGGGTTTAAATTCACCCATTGCAAACATATAGTCGTATATATTTTTCACATCTGTAATTCCGAATTTAATTATAATATCATCCGCCTGCATTCCGCCTGCATCTGCTGG